>CAIQNV010000037.1 GCA_903873295.1 uncultured Elusimicrobia bacterium | reverse complement strand
GGTTCCCCCCGAAGCGGGGCCAGCCACGCATAAACCGCATAGCGGTTTTGCGCGGTCCCGGCTCGGCGGTTTTGCTTACGCAGAAAACCGCCTCCGCCCTTGCGGCCCGGACGCGAAGCATAATTATGCTTCGCTCTAAAGCCGGGCCTCACCTCCCCAAAGCGGCTCCAGAGCAACCCCATGACCGACCCGCAGCTGCTTTACATCCGGTGAGCGCAATTTCCCTCAGACTACCGGGCATTTACCCGGGAAGGTAGCCTGTCCGCTTTTATACTATAATTAATTTATGAAAGTATTTTTCTTTTCTATACTTCTTTCAGTCCCTTTCGGCGCTTACGCCGCCCCTAAACTTAAACAGCCCGAAGCTAATATTGAAAAAAGGCCGGCCCTCCCGGGCGCCGATGCGCCGCTTGTGCTGACACCCGACAGGCCGAATTTCTGCATAATGGGCGCGCAGTCGGGCAAAGCCCTGCACAGCGAAGCGGCCTTTAAATCGATAGTCTGGAAAAACGACGTGATTTACGTCGGGGAGGCCGGCGGCGAGCCCCTTGACAATATGGCGCAGTTCGAGGCGCTGAAAGCCATGAGAACGGCCCGCGGCTCAAAAATAGCCGTAGGCTTTGAGCTGCTCGATCAGACGCTGCAGCCGGTACTGGACGACTATGCCGCGGGCAGGCTGACGGAAGAAGCGTTCCGGGCAAAAACGGACAGGGAGAACGACTGGGACTTCGACTTCAAGATGTATAAGCCGCTTTTTGATTTTATAGTAACGAACAAACTGCGCGCGCTGGCCCTTAATATTCCAAAAAAAACAGCGGATAAAATAGCCCTCTCTGGCCTGGAAAGCCTCACGCCCGACGAAAAGCAGTATCTGCCGGAACCGGTCACCATAACCCGGCACAAGAAGTACAACGATTATCTGAAGACCTCCTTCTCCGGCCCCGGCGATACCGCCACGACTCAAATATCCACCCTGGGCAACTATCTGGCTTCCATGGCCGCCTCGAACGAAAGCATGGGGAACCGCGTAGCCGGCTTCCTTAACGAAAACCCGGGCTTCGCCGTGCTGGTGATAGCCGGCAACAGCCGGCTGCTCTATAACGCCGCCATCCCCGCCTCGGTTAAAGCGCGTTTTAAAGGCGTGCGGCAGGCCTCGTTCTATACCGAAAACGCGGTTAAGTGCCCGGAGCTGCTGCCCAAAGAGCACAAGGATCTGGCTAACTACATCTGGTACATGAACCACCCGGCCAGACCAAACCCCGCCGCCGCCTCCCCCGTCGCTACGGTCACCGCGGACCCCGCCATGCCCGCCCTGAGCACCACGGCCCTGCCGGCCGCGGAGCCCGGCAAGTGAGAACTTGCGGGATAGATATACCGGATGCGCGACACGATTAAAACTTACACCTCCGGGTTCAGGGCTTTCACCCCCGACGCCAGGCGCTTTCTCCTCCTCACCTTCCTCATGTCTTTCGCCCAAAGCGTCTTCGGCCTCGTCTTCAACCTTTACGTCCTGAAGCTCGGCTACACCCGCGATTTTTTAGGCATTCTCGGCGCTATCCCCAGCCTGACCTTAGCCGCGCTCGCCGTTCCGCTCGCCATCTTCTGCGGCTCCTTTGCCGCGCGCAAAAGCCTGCTGGCCTCGCTGGCCTTCAGTTTCGCCGCCATGGGCGGAATGGCCGTCTTCACCAGCCGCGGCCCCCTGATGTTTTTCGCGCTTCTCTCCGGCGCGGCCGGGGCCTTATTCGCTATAACCGCCATGCCGCTGATGGCGCGCTGCTCTCCGGAGAAAGAAAGGCAGAACCTCTTCAGCTTCCAGTTCGCCGTCTCCATGGCCGCCGCTTTCGCCGGCAACCTGGCTTCGGGCTGGCTCACCGGCTTCTGGGCCTCCGCTTTTTCGCTCGGGGACGAAAGCGCCGCCGCTTACCGCGCCACCATGCTGGCCGCCTGCGCCCTGCTGCTGGCCGCCGGGCTTCCCGCGGGAAAAATAACAGAGGCCTCCGCGGCCGCGGACCGGAGGACCGGAGCGGCTTTCTCGGCCCTCGCGCTTGGCCCGGCTTTGCTGGTGATGGCGCCGCAGTTCATAATAGCTTTCGGCGCCGGCATGATAATGCCCTATCTCAACATCTTCTTCAAGTCGGGCTTCGACCTGCATATAGCCAGCCTGGGCTTCTTCATGGCGCTGATGCCGCTGGCCATGGCGGCCGGCGGGCTGATCGGCCCCTGGCTGGTAACCCGCGCGGGCCGCGTGAGAGCCATAATAACCTTCCAATCCCTCTCCATCCCCTTTCTCGCCACCATGGGCTTCTCAGGCCTGCTGCTGCCCACCATGCTGGCCGCCTTCGTGCGCACCATGCTGATGAACGCCAGCTGGCCCGTCTACAGCGTTTTCATGCTGAGCCATTTCCCCGCGCCGCAGCACCAGGCCGCCAGCGCCCTCTATACCGCCGGCTGGAACCTGGCCGGCGCCGCCTCCTCCCGCCTGAGCGGCCGCCTGCAGATGGATTTCGGCTTCACGCTGCCCTTTCTGATAACCATAACCTGCTACTCCGCCGCCACGCTGCTCCTTTCGCGCCGTTTTCTGAGAGAGGACGACAAAAAAGCCGTCACTTTGACGGCTATAAAAGAAGAGTTGGAATAAAGCGCCTGACCCGGCGCACAACAAACCCGGTAACCCGCGGAATTCCCCGTATTTCCCTTAGATCACCGCGTACAAAACCAGCTCGCAGGAAACCGGCTGGTGCTGGCGCAGGTAAAACCTGTACTCAGGTATCAGCGACTTGATGAATAATGGTATTTCAAACAGATCCCCTGGCTTGTGATAAAGACAGACGGCGAGCTTTGGACGGTTCCGTTTGATAGTTTCGGCCGCGCCTTTCAAGGCCTCCAGTTCGGCGCCCTCGACGTCCAGCTTGATATAGGTGGCGTCGGGCGACACATTGTCTATGGACTCCACTTCGACTGAAGTGCTCCCCGTTTCTGATATTGCCGAGCCGGAGGTCCCTTCCGACGCGGCGAAGCGCAGCACAGCCGCCTTCTTCCACAGCCCCTTGCCGATAACGCGGACATCAGGGAACCGCCGTCTGCCGGCCAGCGCGCGCAGACGGGCGGCATTCTCCGGCTCAGGCTCGAAAGCGTCGTACCTGCCATACTTGTTATTCGTTTTTCTCATGAACGTGAGCAGCGTATCCCCGGTGTACGCCCCACCGTCCACGAACACTTCGCGGTCCGAAAGCCCGATTATTCCTTCCGGGAAATACTGGTCCTTGCGCCAGACCTCGTACAGGTGCCCCGCATCGCCGCCCAGTTTTGAGGTTAAGAACGCGGCGTAGGTTTTCCTGGACAGCTCGTCGCAAAGCATTTCGTGAACCAGGCCGAAGCGCTCTTTGTGCCGTTCCACGTAAGCGCGGTCGATAACATAATTCAGCAGCGCGCCCATCACGTCGAAGAAATAGACGCCGGCGACCTGGCCGCGGTCCTTTTGTTCCAGCTTCTTCCCGGCAAGTCTGAAATCCGCAAAAGCGATAACGATATTGAATTTCCCGAACCGCCGCCGGATCTCGGCGAAGCTGACCGTCCCGGCGGTGGAAGTGAACCCGTCATCCACAAAACACGCCGCCGCCTTCAGCCCGAAGCGCGCCAGGTATTCCCGCACATATGGGGCGTACCACCCGTCACCGTAAAGCACGATGGGCAACAGCTTTAAAGCCTTAAGAGCTTCAATATCGGCCTCCGCCCTCCCGGGCGCGGCGACAATTTCATCCAGGAACATGTATTTACAGTAAATATAAGAGCTGTTATCGTAAGCTCTTCCTTAGCAGGGATTAGGGGACGGTTCTTAATATCTTAATATCCCTCAAGCAACACTCTTCCTTTTTGGCATAAGTGAGATATCGCGCCGGAACTTAATCCGAGTTCTTTCATCAGATCAACGCCTTTTGCTCCGCACTTTTCACGCATTAGGCAGCAATACAACGCCTTGGCCGTAACCGCATCCGGGGTACGGTCATGCTTGAAAATATAATCCTTCCGTAAACCGGTAAGCTTCGTCACTTCAGCTATAACCTCGGCTTTAGACGCTTTCTGGTCCGCCGCGGCGTCGAGCTCTTTTAAAACCGACGCCACAAAATCTCCGCCGCCCAGCACGCGCTCGTCCGATAGTTCCTTTCCCCCCTGGCGTGCAAGGGCCACGGCAACTTCGCGGCTGCCGGCGCTGCGGACTAAACCGCCGCCGGAGTACTCCCCTTGTTTATAGCGCCCCACCCGTTCCTCCACGAACAGGTCGTATTTTTCAATAGCGGCAGCCTCCCTGTCCCCAAAGTGTTCAAGCAGATAGTCGCGCGCCACAAGCCCGCCGCCGCCCGCGAGGACCTCGCCATGCCCGCACCATCTATAACCGCCCAAATCCCTGTAGCGCTTAACAAGCCCGGCGCGCATAGGATTTAAGTGAATATATGCAGCAACCTCAAGAAGATACTCTTCCTCCTGGCACAGAATAGCCTTATAGCGGTCTTGGAACAAATGCCCGGCACGGCGATAACGCCGATTAAAGTACCCCACATACCCGGTCATTAATTTGCGCATGGTGTCGGACAGAGGCCGCTTGCCGCGCAGTATCAGGAGATGAAAATGATTGGGAATAAATGCCCATGCAAGGCATTTCTGCCCGGTTTCCACAACAGCCTGGACAGCCCGCTTATATAATTCCTTATAATCAGAATCATCGCGGAATATTTCCCGGCGCTCATTACCGCGGGCGATAACGTGGTACAACCCGCCCGGGATATCAATTCTCGCTTGTCTTGGCATACAAAGATTATACAATACTTATTAAGATATTAAGAACCGTCCCCTTCCCCGGCGGAAACGACGCCGTCTTTGACGGCAATAGGCGCGGCCAGCATAGCCTGCCTGGAAAACTCCGCCGCGCCCCCGGCGAGAGGCAAGCCGCCAAACAGTCCCAGCAACAACCAATAACGAAGCGTCTTCATCCCACAATTCTACAAAACAGCTGATCAGTAGTAAACATAAGCGGTTATCGTAAGCTCTTCCTTAATTTAGTTCTTTTTTCTGCCTGATGAATTTTCAAAAACGCTCTCCTTCCTTCAATTTGTTAATAACACAAAAATTCGGGCCGGTTTCCTGTAATTTAAAAAAGCTCCGCCGCGCCCGGCTGCGGTCGGGCGGGAGAAACTGTCTTAGCTGGTTATTTAGTCGTCAGCCGTGGTGGGTTCTAGTATTTAGTATAACTCCCCTTTCGGATCCCGCTGGCAGTCCTCGTACGGCGGGCCGCAGGCGTGTCGTAAAGCGACGCCTGTGGCGCCGGCCTGAACTTCGGGTATTCGGCAGGCAGGCCCAGGTGGGTTAAGAGTCTTACAAGTTTTTTATCATTCAGGATAACCGCTACCGGCTTTATTTCCAGGCTGCATTTAGGGCAGAGAAGCGGGTACACCTCGAAGATCCGCGCCAGGCAGGCGGCCCAGGAGTTCTTCTTTTTGGGCTTATCAACTTTTTCCCGCGGGGCCAGCAGCGCCGCTTCTTTTTCCACTTTCGCTACTACAGCGGGGCTCACCGGAGACCTTGGGGCGAAAGCGCCGCAATAACGGATCGCTATGACACAAAAAATGAAGATGTTTTTACGGAGCCGCGCCGTAGGCGCGGAGCAAACAAAGCCCGACCCATTTTTTTGTACCATACTTACTGCCCAGTGAAAGGACTGAACAAAGTGATAAAACACCTGTTAAAAAGAGAGCCCGGATCGCTTCGCGCGGAAATAATTACTGCCGCTGAAAGCCGCGCCACGGCGCTGTTCTGGATAATTACCGTATGCTTCATGGCCGCGATTCTGGCCGGGACCGACTTTCTGCGAGTGCCCACATGGTCGGACGAGACGCATTATGTCGAAACCGTGCGCCTTTTCGTGAACTCCATGACCTTATCAACTCTGTGGGGATACAGGGAGATGCACCCGCCGCTGGCCTATATACTATATGCTCTCGCCGGAAAATGCTTCGGCGACCATCTTTGGGTGTACCGGCTCGTATCCATGATGTGCGCCTCGTCCGCGTTTTTTCTGCTTTTTGTCCTTATGCGCAGGACTTTCGGAGCAGGCGCGGTGGCGCTTCTGTCGGTGCTTTTCTTCTTAGTCAACCCGTACGTATATGGCCTGAGCGTTTTCGTATATAGTGATATGCCCGGGCTGATGTTTCTGCTGGCCGCCGTCGCGGCCGCCGTATACAGAAAGCCCGCAGCATTCGGTTTCGCCTCGGCGGCGGCTATGTTGTGCCGTCAGTATAATGTATTCGTGCCCGCCGCAATAGTTGTGTGGGCACTCGTGACCCCAGGCGTTTCCCTCCCCCGCGAGAGATGGCGTTTTTGCGTCTCCGCTTTACTGTCGCTTCTGCCTGTCGCGGCGATCTTCGCGTTCTGGGGCGATATCGCCCCGCCTAACGGTATGGCCGCCTGGAATCCCAACCGCGAACAGGGGTTTCATCCCGCCTATATTGTCACTTACTGCGCGCTTTTCTCTGTTTACGCTTCGCCCGCCATTATCGCAAGCGCGAAAGAGCTGTTTTCATTGAAGCGCGTGCTTGCGGCGACTGCTGCAGGAGTCATCTATTTTGTTTTTCCAGTCCGTCCCGCCAGGTTGGCCAGCGAGCACGGCATAGATACTGTTGGATTTTTTCATAAAGCCGTCAAGTATATAACCGGCGGCAATGCTGTCGCTGAGCAATTCTTGTTTTATTGCGCGTTTGTCGTCAGTATCGTGGTTCTGTTCGGTCTTTTCATGTCCACCATCACGGCTCTCCGGACCAGGAGTCGCCGCGCCCCGTATCTGCTGCTGTTTGGAATTCTGACTTGTTTTTTTCTGGGGATAATGAGCTGTTCATTTTTTGTGTGGGAGAAATACCTTGTCCCCGTAATACCATTTTTTACGGGCTGGATTCTTTTGTCGCGGCAGGAGCTGCGTGAGCGCCGGGAAGCGGCAACAGCGGCGGGAAGTTTGAAATGACCATGGCGGTTTACAGGGAGGCGATTGCCCCGCGCCTGATTATACCGTCTGCGCCGCAAGCGGTGGGCGCCGCCTAAAAACCGAGGCCAGGAAAAATCTGCCCGGAGCGCCCCTGGTTAGTGTGGTAACCATAGGCTAATCACCGGTTTCAAGGAGCGTTTTTTGGGTCGTTGGGGTGCTTAAATCTTGCCGGATTATTAGTAGGTGTTTGGGACCCTGACCTATTTATCCCGCCTATAGATCTCGGGCCGCTTATGTTTCTCTTTTAAAGCCGGCCGCTTCAAGGATGGAGGAGGGCTTATGGCCGTTGTACAGGATCTCCCAGATGGAGTTTATCACCGGGGTCTCGATTCCGTGCCTGGCGCAGAGCGCCCTGGCATTTTCCAGGGCCGCGAACCCTTCCACCACGGTCTTTATCCGCTTTTGGGCTTCCTGAGGGGTCCGGCCTTTGCCTATTTCCCTGCCGAAACGGAAGTTGCGGGATTTAGCCGAAGTGGCCGTCAGCAGCAGATCTCCCATCCCGCTCAGCCCCCAGGCCGTATGGCTCCGGCCGCCCAGAGCCATGATGATGCACTTCAGCTCGGAGGCGCTTCTGATAAGAAAAGCCGCTTCGCTGTTCTTGGCGGCTTTTGAAAGCCCGTCTATGATCCCGCTGCCTATGGCGTATACGTTTTTCAGCGCCCCGCCGAGTTCGGCGCCAAGTCTGTCATCTGAAAGTTCCAGATTGAGCGGCCCGCCTTCCAGCATAGCCGCCGCGGCTTTGACCAGTCCGGGGTCCTTGCCGGCCAGCACTACTTTAGTCGGCGCGCCGGCGGCCACCTCCACCGCGAAACTGGGGCCGGTCAGTATCATTGTCTTCTGACGCGCCCGGGGCAGTTCCTCTTCCATAACCTCGCAAACGGTTTTCAGGCTGCCGGCTTCTATGCCTTTGGCGACCACCACGATCAGCGGCAGCGGGCGGTCTTTCAGAAGCGCGTTTATCTGCCTGGACAGCCCGCGCACATGCTTTGAATCCACGGCCATCACCAGCAGCTCGGGCGAGCGCAAAGCTTCTTCCAGCGCGGTGAAAACCCGCACCCCCCTGTGCAGGCGGAAGCCGGGCAGGGCAGGATGAACCCGTTTGGAGTTGAGACTTTTGGCGATGGAACCGTTGAATTCCCAGGCCCGCACCTCGTGGCCTTTAAGGGCCAGCAACTGGGCCAGCGTGGCCCCCCACATCCCGGCTCCGATGACAGCGCTTTCAGTTTTCTTTTTCATATTATTTTATCGAAGAAATTAACGGAGAACACCCATTCATACATACTATTAATAGTTGGGCGGATATGCAATAAGGCGGGCGTGCCGCGCAGCCGGCCCCGGCCGGAGCTGACCGGGAATAGGCTGTCTTTTGCGTAACAACCGGCGCGGATACTGTAGTATCATATTATAGAGGCGGCTGAAGCCGCAAAAGGAGGCAGCATGAATCCCCGCATCGGTGAACTGGTTTTCCTCGAACAGCTCGCACATCGATATAAACTGCCGGTTCCGGAGTTTTTAGCCGAACCGGTATCTCAATCTCTTCTCAAGGAAAAGCTGGAAAAATGGGGCTCGGGCATTATCAAGCCGGACGTCCTGACCGGCAAGCGCGGCAAGGCCGGCTCTATTCTGAAGGTCGGCAAGGTGCTCGACGCGCTCAAAGCCATGCGCGAGGTAGCGGCCGCTTCCATCAACGGCCTGCAGCCGCGCTCCGCCTACATCGTGCAGTGCGTGCCCGCCGATTATGAGATCTATACCTCGATTTCCTACAATTCCCATACGCTCTCTCCGGCCTTTACCGTTTCGCTTAAGGGCGGCATGGACGTTGAGGCCATCTCAGACAAGGACAAGGTCACCGTTCCCCTGAACGTTTTTCAGGGCCTGAACGCGTACCAGGCCTCCGAGGCGCTCAACAAGCTCGGCCTCACAGGCAAGCTGAACTCGCGCCTTTCCCTCGCCTTCGTCAACCTGTGGGATATGTTCATCTCTACCGGCATGCTGAGCTGCGAGATCAACCCCTGGCGCGTCACGAAAGCCGGCCAGGTTTTCGCCTGCGACTTCAAAGCGACGTTCGACGAGAACAACTTTAAGACGAAGGACCTCGGCCTGAAATGGCCGGAGTATCCTACCACGGAGAGCGATTTTGAGGCCGAGATGAAGGCCTGGGCCGCGTCCAGCCACCAGGGGCAGGCCCACGTGTCCTCGCTCGGTGGCAAAAGGATACTGCCGCTGCTGTTCGGCGGCGGCGCGGGCACGATAATAACCGAAACCCTCACTATGCTCGGCGGCGATCCCATCTTCCTGTCCGACTTCGGCGGCAATCCGCCTTATGAGCGGATGAAAAAGACCGCGGCCATCTGCTTCGATCATCATCTGCACAAATGCGAGCTCCTGCTCATCCTCGGCGGCAAGGCGAACAACACCCTGATCGACCTGACCTTCGCGGCCATCGCCGACGCTTTGCAGGAATGCGTGGACGCGAAAGGCCCGGTAGATATCCCCGTCATCATAGGCCGCGGCGGAGCCCACCTGGTGCAGGGGTTCGAGGTCATGAAAAAGACCCTCGACAATCTCCACCTGCCCTACGTCATTTTCGGGCCCGACACTCCTATCACGCTCGTAGCGGATTATGCCGCCAGCGTGCTAAAGCGCCGTAAAAAACAGGCTCAGGGAGGCCGCGTATGAACGCAGCGACACTTTCAGGACTGCTGAAGAAGGGCGACCGCGTCGCCGTCTCGAATATCACCGGCCGCGAGGCTGAGAAGGTCAGCGTCATCTCGCAGCTTTATTGCGACAACATCGTGGGCGGCTGGGCGCTGGCCAAAGGCGGGCAGACCATCCCCGTCGCGGGCGGAAAGGATATCAGGGTGTTCAACGACTTTGAAGCCCTGATGAAGGCCCTGCCGGAAAAGGAGCGGCCGAACAAGGTCATTGTCTATTCGCCGCCCGACGCCGTTTATGGCGACGTAAAAGAGGTCATCCAGCACGGCCGGGGCGCGGTCGAGACCGTCTACGTCATCACCGAGCACGTGGCGGTCGAGGTCACCGCGAAGCTGAAGCATCTTTGCGACGACGCGAATATGGACATCGTAGGCTGCAACACGCTCGGGGTGATGAACGCCCGCGATAAAGTGCGCATAGGCGCCGTCGGCGGCGACGCGCCCGCCGAATCTTTCATCCCCGGCGGCGCCACGATAATTTCCAACTCCGGCAACATGGTGAACACCATCGCCTCTTACCTGCAGTCGGCCGGCCTGGGAATAGCCTACGGTATCGCCACGGGGAAAGACCCGCTTATCCTGACTCCGCTGAAGGAGCTGCTGGCCCTGGCCGGCAAGGACCGCGGCACGAAGCTCATCGTGCTCTACATAGAGCCCGGCGGCACCTACGAAAGGGACGCGCTCCAGTATCTGAAGACCCACAGGTTCACGAAGCCCCTGCTGGTTTATGTGTCGGGCGCGTTCGCCGAGGGCAAGAACATCTCTCTCGGCCACGCCGGAGCCGTAGTAGACGGCGCCTGCACCTCCTCGACCGACAAGATGAGGCTCTTTGACGATTATTTCGGCATCCCGCCGTTCGACCCCGGCGACGAAAAGTCCGCCCGCCGCAAAATAGCGCGCTCGAAACGGGGCATAAGGGTCGCCACCCTTCACGGGCTCGTCCCGGCCGCCCGCGTGCTGATGGAGGCGCTCTCGATAGCGCAGGATTTCAAGCCGCTCCGCCCGCTGGCGCTTAACCCCTGGCTGGTAGAGCTGGGGCCGCTCGCCCGCCGCCTGCCGAAGGAACTGGCGCTTAAGCCCGGGACTATCCCGAGCCCGTATAAGGAGCTGATGCTGAGCCAGCTCAAAGCGGAGCTTGGCCGCTCCGTCGCCCGCCAGTCGATGCGCGGCGCCTCGCACGCGTCCTCCAACGACGGGGTGACGCCCCGCATCTACGGCTATTCCCTGCCGGCCCTCATGAGCCGCTGCTCCTTCTCGCGCGCCGTGCTCCTGGCCTGGCTGGGGGCGCCGCCGGCCCATGATTTTGAGGTGGAGCTCTTCGAGATGTGCCTGACGGCGTCCATCACCAACGGCCCCGGAACCATCTCGGCGCAGGCGGCGAAGCTTTCGGCGTCGGCCGGGAACGAGCCGAATACCGCCCTCATGGCCACGCTCGGCGCTATCGGGCTGGTGCACGGAGGAAACGGCAAAGAGGCCGCCAGGTTCCTGGTAAAGCTTTTCAAAGGGACCGGCCTGACCGATCCTTATGACAGGAAGAAGGCGCCCGATCTGGACAAGCTTGTCGGCGGCTATGTGTCCGATTATAAAAGACGCAAGGAGGCTTCCAAGGTAGCGGGGGGCAGCGTAGAGAAGATCCCCTGCCTCGGCCATCCCGTTTTCAACAAGGACGCGGTGAACTACGATCCCCGGGAGCGGGTGGTCAACAAATACCTCGAAGACAACCGCAGATATAACGTGTTTCTCGACTTTTACCACCGTCTTACCAGGGAACTGACGGCCCGGGGCGTAACCGGCAAGTCGCATGCCGTCAACGTGGACGCGGCCCTTACCTGCGTCTGCCTGGGCATAGCCTGGCCGCTGCTCGTGAGCAGGCAGATCGCGCTGGAGCGCGTTTATAACCTGCCCTTCCTGACGTTCGCCCTCGGCCGCGTAGCCGGCGGGGGTGCCGAGTATCTCGACCACCATGAGTACGGGACGGACATGGACATGCGGACGCCCAACGGCGAGTGCAGATTTTTAACGAGACCTAAGGATTAGCCTGAATCCTGCAGTTCAAGACAGGTTTCATTGGAAAAATCAGGTGATAGAATTATTCTGCAGGATTCCCCGCTAAGCGGGCGGAGGGCCAAGCGCTATGCGCGACAGGCCCGACGAGGTGTATGCCTCCCGAAGGGCGCCCGCTATGCGGGCGGAAAGCTGCAACTGCAACTTTTAGGTTAGGGCGGAGCTGGTTTACTCCGTGGACCATGGCGCGCGGGGTTTATTCCCGGCAGGCGGGTTCACGATTTTCGGATCGAAATATTTCAGGTACGGTTACCTGGCGCAGCGGAATCCGATAGTGGGGAGCGCATCGGAAGTAGAGAAGTCCGCGCGGAAGGCAAATACCCCGGCATTCGCGCCCATGGACGAGTTACCGCCCCGGGACAGCTGTTTGGTTGTAGAAGCCCCTGCCCAATAGAAACCCACTCCGTAATTGGTATTCCAACCGCTGTTAGAAGGGCCAAGAACAGGCCGTTCCTGACTTAGATCAGGGCTTGAAGTACTCGACCATTGGGCGCCGGTGCTATCAAAAGTAAATCCGCCCGGGGTGCCGAGCGTGCCGTTAGTCCCAGCCCCATAAACCCATTCATCCACATTCCCCGACCAGTCCCAGATCTCGCTTTCATTGGAAAGGACGAGTTTTGCCTTGGAGGCGGAAGTTCGGTCGCTGCCTGCACTTGCTGTGCCAACATAATCAGGACCGGCGGGTGATGTAAGCGTATAACCTGCACTATCAGTTAAACCAACATTACCGCGCTTTAACCCGCCGCCGGCGGACACCAGGCTGCCTTTCTCTCCATTCGCCCAATTGGCGGCCAGGGCTTCAATGTTCCTGTTGATGGTCTGCGTTTCAGGGATGGTAAGCAAGTGAGCCCCGACAGCGGAACAGGCAACGCTCGAAGCCGCAAGAGTAATACCCGTCCAGGGAGTTAGATCCGCCTGTGAGGTCGCCTCGCCGATGACTAACTTCGCTTCGTATTTCATAACATAAAAATCACTGGGAGTACCCAATCCCGCATTCCCCGGAACAAGTATCCATTCCCCTCCGGCGCTCGACAGCGGCGTGGTGGTGGAGTCCGCGACAGACAGGCCCGAGCAGTTACCGGCGGCGTCGCAGGCGCTGACCGTGTACGAATATGTAGTTCCGGCCGTGCGTCCGGTATCGGTGTAGCCTGTTCCGGCCGGAGCGGCGATAGGCGAAGCGCCGCCGTCGCGGTATATCTTGTAGCTTGTCACCCCGATATCGTCGGCAGAGGCGGTCCAGCCAAGATGTATCTGACTGCTGCTCAAGGCCACGGCAGTGAGGTTCGTGGGCACGGTTGGAGGGGCGTCTGCCGTAGTGGTACTGACCGCCGTGCTCTGTGCCGAGCAGTTCCCTGCACCATCGCAAGCGCTGACAGCATAAGAGTACGTAGTAGAAGATATGAGCCCGGTATTGCTGTAGCTTGTGCCGGCTGGCGCGGCTATGGGCGTGACGCCGCCGTCGCGGTATATCTTATAGCTTGTCACCCCGACATCGTCGACAGAGGCGGTCCAGCTAAGATTGACCTGACTGATACTCACGGATACGGCAGTGAGGTTCGTGGGTACGGTTGGCTGGGAGTCTCCTGTTGTGGCGCTGACCGCGGTGCTCTGTGCCGAGCAGTTCCCCGCGGCATCGCAAGCGCTGACAGCATAAGAGTAAGTTGTAGAAGACACGAGGCCGGTATTGCTGTAGCTTGTGCCGGTTGGCGCGGCTATGGGCGCGGCGCCGCCGTCGCGGTATATCTTGTAGCTTGTCACTGCGATATCGTCGGTGGAGGCGGTCCAGGCGAGATTGATCTGGCTGGTGCTCACGGCCACGGCAGTGAGGTTAGTGGGCACGGAGGGAGTCTGCGCCAGCAGCAAAGCGGCTTTTTCCCGTGCCACTTTTGCGTCCAGCTTGACCACCTGTTTCTTAAAGGCTCCCGTCATGCCCAGGCTGAACCCGGCATGGGCGGCCCCGGAGAACGCGGCGCCGATAAGCGCCGCCGACAGTAATTTTTTAAGTATAGTGCTCATCTTAAATATATATTCACGGCCAGGCTGATGATAAATTCCAGGCCGCTTTGGGCCAGAGCGCTGTCAGTGTCCTTGAGCGACAAATACGACGCGCCGACATCCGTCTGCACCGAAAGCGACCTGCCCAGAAAATATTCCACCCCGGCAAAACCGCCGCCGGCAAAACCGCCGCCTTTCGAATAAGCGCCTTTGAACGAGCCGTAGTCGCCCTCGATACCCAGGTAAGGAATAAAGCCCTCTTTCTTAAACAGCTGCTGAAAGAGGTAAAGGCGCGCGCCTATCACCGTTATATTCTTCTCATATTGTCCGCGCAGCTCCAGAGCGGTGGAGCCGGAGAAGAAATACCTTAGCCCCGCGCCGGGATAATTTACATTGAGGTTGAGCAGGCCTTTGATGCCTTTAGGCCCTTCAGCCGCGGCCGGCGTATCGGTTATATATTTCAGAGAGGCTTCGGGATCGAGCCCCCCCAGCGCCAGGCTTCCGTCGGCCGGGGGAGCGCCTGCTTCAACCGCCTGCGCTTCGGCCGGCTTTATCGCCGGCGGCGGCTCGACTTTCAGCCCCCGAGCTGCTTCGCTCACCGTCAGCAGGCCGACCAACAGCCCGCAGAGGCCGGGAAACTCTTCCTTGCTGCCCGTGGTAAGCTCTTTTTCTGAAACTGCTCCGCCGGTCGCAACATCCACAAAACTAACGCTAAGAGTATAAGTATCGCTCGTTTTTACCACGCTGCCTACGGCGACAAGCTTTGCCCCTAAAACTTTACCTATACCCACGGCTGTAGTTTTGTCTGACGCGCCGCTTAAGCCCGGCTCCCGCCCTTTCAGCGCCTCTTTGAGCAGACCGCGTTCAACCACCGCGTATTTCCCTGTTCCCGTTAAAGTGGTCCGTAATATTTCAGCGACAGTCTCTCCCAGGTCAGCCTCATCACCCGCGGTTTGAAAATCCATGACGGCGATTTTCGGGCTGCCTTCTACGGCGGCTCCCGGACTGACTTCTACGGCAAAAAGAGGTCTCTGTCCGCTCAAGCCTGTAAAGCAGACGGCTGCGATTAAAAAAATATAGTTTTTAAAGTAAGAAAAATAATATCTGGCCATAATTGCGGAAAGTGATAACCGGCTGACTTCTGTCTGCGCGGCCTTATGGATTATGATACTAAACTTATTCGGAATTAAATACTCTTAGGCAGCTGCTGCGTCCACACGGCGTAGCGCTCGCCGCTGGCCGCGAGCGTCCAGCCCGCACCCGGGTTCCAGCCCCAGTTGCGGCCCAGCTTCAGGACGACGCGCTGCTTCTCGCCGTCCACCACCGCCGCGTACAGCTCGTTGGTGGCGGCCAGTATGCCCATGCGGCTGGTGGAGGTTATGCCGGCCTTCTTCCTTATATCGATCAGCGCCTGCAGGCGCGCGCGGTAATCCTGGCCCCAGTCGAAAAAATGCGGCCAGAACACGCACGGGATGCCCGGGTGCGTGAGTATGTAGGCGTAGCCCATCAGGCGCTGCGTTTTGTATTCCGCCGGGGCGTTGGGCAGGAAATTGGGGTCGCGCGGCGAAGTGTCGTGGCTTTCCACGTAGGTGACGGATTTGGCCGGCCACCAGCCTATAAGCCCGGAGGGCCGGCCGTTGTCGCTAAGCAGCTCGTAGCGCTCGCTTTCCACCGCGCCGATAAGCGCGTAGCGGGTGGTAAAGTCGAAAGCCGTGGACGCGTTCACTTTATCGGGAGAGGTGTCCGTGCCGTCTATCCAGCCGCTCAGCAGCTGCCGGTCGGTGTCGTAAAATTCCCCCACCGAGAACACCGGGCTCGAGGCCTCGTTATACTCCTGGATGTAATGGGCCGGGTAGCCTTTAACCATGTCGTAGCGCCAGCCGTCGAAGCCCACGGTATTCTTAAGCCAGCGCATGAAAATTTTGGTATCCTCCTGCACTAAGGGGTCGCGGTGGTCCAGGTCGCGGCAGCCGATATCGCCCTGGCCCTCGTCGTCATACCTGCCTTTGGGCCCCTGCCACTCGTCGTTGCGCACGATCACGGTGGTGGGCCAGTCCGGATTTGTGAAATCAGCCCAATCCTTAGTGCCGTTGCGGTGATTCAGCACCACGTCCGCCACCACCTTTACGCCCGCTGCGTGCATGCTCTTAACGGCTTTAATAAGCTCTTCCTTTTTGCCCCACTGAGAATCCACGTCGTACCACTGTTTGGGATAATAGCTGCCGTTGGAAACCGGCGGGAACCACACCAGGTCGAAGCCGGCCTGCCCCACCTCGGCGGCCCTGTCGGCCAGCACGCCCCACCAGCCCTTGGGCGGATGATACCAATAATCGTCCGCGTACCAGTGGAAGCCCTGCAGCAGCACCAGCTTGCTGCCGTTGGTATCCACTCGTTTCTGCGGGGAAGGTTTAAAGACCCTGTCGGAATACAGGGCGGTGGCGCGTAGCCATTCGGCGCGCACGGGCCTTAAAGGGGAATTCTCGAGGCGGCCGCCCGAAGGTTCCGGCGGGGTAAATTCAAAAGGCCCCGCCTCCGACCTGAGCAGCTCCGCCGCCGGCCCGGCGCGAAGAGCGGACAGGCCCGGCAGGGCAAGGATAAAGATCGCGGAAAAAAGCCGGAAAAATCTTGAAGTTGGCGACATTCAGTTTTCTCCCCAGGAACAAGGCGTCTAACGCTATATTTTACACGGCCCCGGCAAAACCGCCAGTGCCTTAAGGCCCACCTGACAATAGGCCTAGCAGGAGATCAGATCCACGCTGAAGGCGGCTTCGTTAAGGACCAGGTTCAGGGACAGGCCGGAAGCCTCGCCGTAGAGATAGTTGCTCTCCTGTATCGCGGAGTTCCAGCGGGCGAATTCTTCTTTGGGCCAGGCCCAGACCTCGACCCTCTCGCCGTTGCGCACTTCGTTCTTTATGACCTCCCGCAGGCGGCCGCCGCTATCCGCTCTTTCCTTAAGTATCACCAGCCGCCCTTCCTTTATGCGCCGGGCCACCTTGGTAAGCTTGTTGACGGCCACATTGCCGCATTCGATCCAGACCTTGATGCCGCCTATGCCGTCAGGCACCATCAGGTCGGGCACGAAGCCGATATCGGCCAGCGCGTGGTCGCTCGGCCCCGGCTCTACGGGCTCCCCGTCGAAGAAAAGAACGGCCGCGGCCAGCCGCAGGGCCAGGTGCTCGTGGGTTTCTTCTTCGTTGCCCACGATAATAATGCGGCGGGAACCGCCGTTTATATTCAGCTCGCAGCGCAGGGTCACTTTATGCCCTTCCTTCCAGGTAAAGCTTCATCACGCAGGCGGCGCAGTCGAATTCCAGCCGGAAGCGGTGACCTTCCGCGTCTTCCATGAACAGCGGCTCCACCTCTTTCCCTTTTTTGCAGAGCCCGAGCCGGCGGCGCACGCAGAATTTCGCCGCCATCAGCGGCTTGCCGGTCAGGTCGGCGCCGGCCTCGGCCGCCATGGCCACCTCTTTAACCCCGTGCCGCTTGTAGAACCGCGCGGCTTTGGAGTTAAGCACATTCCCGGTAAAATCAAGTTTTTCCTCCGGGTAGGGATACTCGTTGGGGATCAGTTTCACTTCCTCGCGCGCCGGGGCCCGGGCGGCGGCCTTCTCCAGCTCCGCCAGCGCCTCCCGGCGCAGGTCGTTAAGCGCGGAGACGGGTACAAAATAGGGCTTTGAAAGCTTAAGCTCCAGCGCCTCAAGATAAAAAATCGTGTCCCCGAGTTTTGAGAGCTGTTTTTTAATGGTTTCCAGTGCGGCCTCCGGCTTCTCGGCCAGGGCCTTGACCCCGCGCAGCTTCACCGCGGCCGAAGCACCCCGCTCGTCGGAAGCCTTAAGCTCCAAGCCGCCCTCGTAGTCGGAAAATTCCAGCCGCAGGGCGAACTTGCGGTGCGCCCCGTCCCGCTCAACGGCGCGGAGGAAGTCCTTGTCCAGGTTCCGGTAAACGTCGGTGCCGTTATCCATACCCTTAAGGTTGTCGGCGCGCACGCGCCCGTCCTTGACGCCGTTCACCAGAGAGCCGGCCAGCGTGCCGTCCTTGTCGAAGAAAGTAATGCCGTCGCCGGGGTGCAGCCTCTCGGGGTTATGCAGCCGGAAGGAGCCGTTCTTGATGTCGGAGACCCGCCCGAGCGGCTCGCCCACGAACTTAGGCGTGTCGGGCGAGGCTATGTCTACGGGGTTGCCGTCCAGGAAATACTCGGTATAGCCGCGGTTGAAGGTTTTGCCCGGGCTGGGCTCGAAGGCCGCGAAGCTTTTCCCCAGCGACGGGCGGGAAAAGCCCTTTTTAGCCATCACCTTGTCCAGCTCGCGGCGGTAGAAGGCGGTTATGTTGCGCACATAATCCCTGTCCTTCAGGCGGCCCTCGATCTTAAAAGAGGTTATCCCGGCGTCCACGAGATTTCCCAGCCGGCGGGAAAGGTTCAGGTCCTTCAGGGAAAGCAGGTGCTTGTTCACGGCGAGAGTCTCGCCCGCGGCTTCCTTGAGCGTATAAAGCTTGCGGCAGGGCTGGGCGCATTCGCCGCGGTTGCCGCTGCGCCCGCCGAGCGCGCAGCTGAGGTAGCACTGGCCGCTGTAGGAGACGCACAGCGACCCGTGCACGAAACATTCGAGCTCGACGGAGGTTTTGGCCCTTATGGCTTTTATCTCCTCCAGCGTAAGCTCGCGGGCCAGTATGACGCGCTTAAAGCCGGCCTGCTCCAGGAACAGCACCTTTTCGGGCGTGGTATTGTGCGCCTGGGTGCTGGCGATGAGCGGTATCGGCGGCAGGCCGGCCTCAAGCAGGCCCATATCCTGTATTATCACCGCATCCGCGCCGGCCTCCCAGAGCCCGTAAACAAGTTTCTGCGCGCGCGCCAGCTCCTCGTCGCTCAGGATGGTGTTCACCGCGGCATAGACCTTCGCGCGGTACTTATGGGCGTGGGCGGCCAGCTTCTCTATATCCGCCAGCGTGTTGCCCGCCGAGGCGCGCGCGCCGAAGCGCTCCGCGCCTATATAAACGGCGTCCGCGCCGCAGTTGACCGCGTCAACGCCCGTCGCCAGATCTTTGGCCGGCGCAAGAAGTTCGAGTGTTTTTTTATTCATAATACGGCCGCTTCACTTTCAACCCGCGCCCTGGACGCGCGGCAGCCCGGCGTAGTCGGAATCTATCCTGTAGTACTGATAGGTCAGCTTGGCCACCTTGGAGATGAAATTTTTTGCGGTGGTATAATCGGGGGCCTCGCTGGTCAGCACCGCTATCACATAGTCCCCGCGCGGCGAGAAAACTATCCCGACATCGTGGCAGGCCTTGCGCAGCAGCCCGGTCTTGTGGCCTATCTCCCAGCCCAGCGGGAGCCCCTTGCGCAGGCGGCTGCGGCTCTTGTTGTGCTTGAGCACGTCCAGCATGAACTCGCTGGATTCCCTGTTTACCAGCTCCCCGGTATAGATCCGCTCCATCAGCGAGGCCATCTCGCGCGCGGTGGTGTAATTTTCGCGGAGTACCCGGCCGGAAGCCAGGCTCATGCCCTCCGGCGTGATATTGGTCCGCTCCAGCCCGAGGTCTTTAAACGCCCTTTCCAGGTAAGGCATCCCCACATAATCCGTCAGCATTTTGGTGGCGGTATTGTCGCTCTCGGTGATCATCTTATAGATAATTTCCATCACGCTCAGGGACGTGCCGTCGCGCACCCACTTGAGCGACCCCGAGCCGCCCACGCGCTTCTGCCTGGTGAGCTTTATCTCCGTGCCAAGCGTTATCGCGCCCTGCTTAATTTTTTCAAAGACCGCCGCCATGATAGGCACTTTCACCAGGCTGGCCGAAGGAAACAGCCTGTCGGCGTTGTAATTCCAGGTCCTGCCCGTCTCCAGGTCCTTTATACAAATGCCGACGCGGCCGTTGTAGGAGAGGGAAAGCTTCTCAAGATTTTCCACCATCTCCTGCCACTCCGCGTCCTTTATCGGGTCCTCCACCACTTTCTTCAGCTCGGGCGGCGGCTCCATACTCTTCATCAAACCGGCTCCGGTGTAGTAAACGGCAAAGCCGCCTCCGGCCGCCAGCAGGAGGGAAAGCAGAAGCTTCCCCGCCAGCCCGAAACAGCCGCCGCCGGCCGGCGGCCGGCGGTCGCCCCCCCCCGTATGCGGGAAGGACGGCGCGGAAGCGCTGTGCCTGGCGGTATGGCCGTGATGTTGTTGCAAGCTGAACTCCGGGGCTGCCGCGGAAAATTAAAAACTTAAAACGCAAAACGACGGGCGACTTCGCGTTCTTTATGTTAGCTTCGCGTTTCTTAGACTTTCAGGTCGAGAGCGTCGCCTTCGCCCTTATAGTCCACCTTGAGAACGTCGCCGTTCTTCATGGTGCTGTTAAGAAGGAACTCCGCCATCGGGTCCTCCAGGTATTTCTGCACGGTGCGGAGAAGCGGGCGGGCGCCGTAGTTGGGGTCGAAGCCCTTTTTGACCAGGAAGGTCTTGGCCGCCTGGGTGATATTGAATTTAACGCCCTTGGCTTCCAGTTTTTTATCCACCTTGCGCATGCTGAGCTCCAGGATCTTCTCCGTATCCGCCTCGGTGAGGGGGCGGAACACGATTACCTCGTCTATGCGGTTGATGAATTCCGGGTTGAAGACGCGCTTCACCTCGTCCATCACGGTATCCTTCATCTCGCGGTAATCCTTCTCCTTGTCGTCGGCGGGCATAAAGCCCAGCGTCTTGCCCTTCGAGATCAGGCGCGCGCCGACATTGGAGGTCATGATAAGGATGGTGTTCTTGAAGCTGACTTTATGGCCGAGGCTGTCGGACAGGACGCCCTCGTCCATTATCTGCAGCAGGATATTGAACACGTCGGGGTGCGCCTTTTCTATCTCGTCCAGCACGACCACGGAATAGGGCTTGCGGCGCACCAGCTCGGTGAGCTTGCCGCCCTCCTCGTAGCCGACGTAGCCGGGAGGCGCGCCGATGAGGCGGGACACGGAGAACTTCTCCATGTACTCGGACATGTCTATGCGCACCATGGCTTCCTCGTTGCCGAACAGGAAGTCGGCCAGCACGCGGGCCAGCTCCGTCTTGCCCACCCCGGTGGGGCCCAGGAATATGAAGTTGCCTATGGGCCGCTTGGGGTCCTTCATGCCGGTGCGGCTGCGCTTTATGGCCTGGGAAATTATCGTCACGGCCTCGTCCTGCCCGACGAGGCGCTTGTGGATCTCGCCCTCCATGTGCTTGAGCTTGTCGGTCTCGGTCTCGGTCATGCGGGTGACCGGGATGCCGGTCCACTTGGACGCGATGCCGGCGATATCCTCCTCGGTAACCTCCGGAAAAACCTTGTCGCGGCCGTCGCGCCACTTTTTACGGGAGTCCTCGAGGGCTTTCTTCAGCTCTTTCTCGCGGTCGCGCAGCTTGGCGGCCTTCTCATATTCCTGGCCGTAGATGGCGGCGTTCTTTTCCTTGGAGGCCTCTTCTATCTCGGTCTCTTTTTCCTTGAACTCCGGGGGCGCGACCGACAGCTTCAGGCGGGCGCGGCTGCCGGCCTCGTCGAGCAGGTCGATGGCCTTGTCGGGGAGCGCCCGGTCGGTGATGTACTTATCCGACAGCTGGGCCGCGGCGAAAATGGACGGGTCGGTATATTTGCACTTATGATGCGACTCGTATTTGTCCTGCAGGCCCTTGAGGATCTCGATGGTTTCCGCCACGGTGGGCGGCTCCACCACCACGGGCTGGAATCTCCGCTCCAGGGCGGGATCGTGCTCTATGTGCTTGCGGTACTCGTCGAAGGTGGTGGCGCCTATGCACTGCAGCTCGCCGCGCGCGAGCGCGGGCTTGAGCATGTTGGAGGCGTCTATGGCGCCCTCGGCGGCGCCGGCGCCTATCACGGTGTGCAGCTCGTCGATGAACATGATGATGGAATTCTTGCCCTTGCGGATCTCCTCGATGATGCCCTTAAGGCGCTGCTCGAATTCTCCGCGGTACTTGGTGCCGGCCACGATGGAGGCCAGGTCGAGGCTCAGGAGCCGCTTGCCGATGAGGGTGTCGGAGATCTCTCCGGCGGCGATCTTCTGGGCGAGGCCCTCCACTATGGCGGTCTTGCCCACGCCGGGCTCGCCTATCAGCACGGGGTTGTTCTTGGTGCGGCGGCCGAGCACCTGTATCAGGCGGTCTATCTCGTTGGCGCGGCCTATCACGGGGTCCAGCTTCCCCTCCTTGGCCATCTGGGTCATGTCGCGGGCGAACTCGTCGAGGATGGGGGTCTTGGTCTTGCCTTTGGGCCCGGCGTGGGCGGCGTGCCCCTTGGGGGCGGGCGATTCCTTCGGGGAATCTTTCTGCTCCATCTCGCCGAGGATGCTCAGCACCTCCTCGCGCACGGTCTCAAGCTTCAGGCCCAGGTTCTCAAGCACGCGGGCGGCCACGCCCTCCTCCTCGCGGATAAGGCCCAGCAAAATATGCTCGGTGCCTATGTAGGAGTGGCTCATATGCTGGGCTTCCTCTACGGCGTATTCCAGCACTTTCTTGGCGCGCGGGGTGAAGGGGATCTCGCCCAGCAGCATCATATTGTCGCCGGTGCCTACGATCTTCTCGATCTCGGCCCGCACCTTGCGCAGGTCGATACCCAGGTTCTGGAACACCTGCGAGGCCACGCCCTCGGAAAGGGCGATGAGCCCCAGCAGGATATGCTCGGTGCCCACGTAGTCGTGGTTAAGCCGCTTGGCCTCTTCCTGCGCGATAAGTATGACGCGCTGAGCCCTGTCGGTAAATCTTGTTGCCATTATAGTTCCTCCGTAAAAGAAGCAGAAAATCCGTTAAAACAAACAAAAAACCGCGGCATTTTGGACTATGCCGAAGTTATATTATGACACAATGGGCGTTTGTTTTCAACCTTCCAGAATGTAATTATGATTTATTAATAGCCGTACCCGCGTTTCCGGCCGCTAGGCGGACGCCGCTGGATCCGCGGGAGGCCGGAACCGGCCTTCGGATCTTACCGCGCGCCCTGCCGCCCCAGATCCTCCCAGATCTCCTGCTCCAGCCAATACCCGTCGTGCCCGGTGTCCGGCATATTTTTATAGACAACCGCTGCCCCGAGTTCGCGGCGCTCTTCGCTGAAGATCTCCCGAGGGGCATAGGCGTCCAGGCCGCCTGAATAAAGGTGGATCCTGAGCCCCGGGTTTTTCAGCAGCGCCTGCGAAAGGTCCTCAAAGCGGAGAGGGTCAAAAGCGGCAACGCCGTTTATCGTATCCAGGACCGGATCCGTTTCATTGAGGGAGGTTAAGGAAGAAAAGAACCGGCATTCGTTGAGCGGCCAGTCCGCGAGCTGCTGACCCTCTTTCTCCAGAAGCCCCAGGGCGGCCGCGCACTGGCTCTGCGAGCTCCGGTCATTCATCTCCATTTTTGCGATCAGAGCCCCCGGCATCGAGGTCCGGTCAAGATTGCCGCGTATCATCCCCTCGGCGTATTTGCGGAGCGCCGCGCTCTTAAGTTTCCCGTCGGCGTCGAGGAGCTCAGCGAGCAGCGCGTGGATCTGCCCCCACTGGCCGGGCAGGCCCAGCATCAGGCTGAGCGAATCCATCACCCCGGCGCCGCAGACCCGGGTATTCTCGCCCTGAAAGCAGGTCTCGTCGGCGATCTGCGCTTTGATAAGCTCCAGGCGGCGGCGGTCTTCCGGCGCTTTCGAGAAATAACTTTCGGCGATCCTTTTTTGAGAGAGGAGCCTCAGCTTATACAACTCTCCCCAGCTGGACATGACCGCGAAGCCGTGGACAAAAACCGAGTCCAGCCCTTCGGGCGCGACAGCGACGTAGCGGTGGGCGATCAGCCCCCCGTAACTTTGGCCAAAGGCCTTCCATTTTTTATCCCCGAAAAGTTTTTTGCGGACGGCTTCCGCGTCTTTCACTATCGCGCGGCTGCCATAATGGACCTGGCGCTCCGCGGCGGCGGCGGTAAGCTCCGCGGGGTAAAGGCTCGAGCACCCCGTTCCGCGCTGGTCGATAAAAATTATAGTTTTAGTTTTTGCCGCTTCCACGGTCTGGAACCGGCCGGAACTCGAGTGACTGTCCTGCCCGGGCCCGCCGTTAAAGAAAACGACCGGAGTCTGCACGTCGTCCTCAATGTTGCCGTAATAAAAAATGCTGAGCTTGTTCCCCTCCGGGTTCTCCCAATCCTCGGGGACCGTCACAAAGCCTTTTTGATAGTAAGCCGGGATATCCGTAGCCATGAAATCACGGCATTCCTGACTGGCGGGCCCGGCAAATTCAGGCGGCGCAAGCTCCCTGGCAAAGGAAGCCTGCCCAAGAAGATCTATCAATAAACCGCCAAGGATAAAACATTTCGCCGATTTCATGGATTTCATTGGCGCTGCCCTTTCGTAGCCGTCATATCAGGGAGAGCTGGTGAAGAAGCGAATCGGCGCGCAGTTCCAGCGCGCGCCATAGCAGGCCGGAGCGGTTCCGGGCCATTTCGCGCAAGGGCAGCAGGACTTTTTCCTGCGCGGCCAGTATTTCAGCGGCGCCGCTCTGGATCTCAGGGTTCGTCTTCCAGTGAAGAACAAGCCCGCTGATCGCGCCCTCCGCCGCGGAAACCGCGGCTGCGGCCCCGGGATAATCTTTATCGGGAGGAACTTGCGCGGACTGGAGGTAATCCTCCAGCGGGGAGCAGCGGAAATAATCGGCGTAGGCCGGACACCCCGCAGCGGAGGCCCCCCGCTTGCGGCATTCCTCCAGGACGGGAAATTCCTTATACACTTCCTCCGGACTTTGAAGGGCGTATGGCGCGGCCGCCGTCAGATAGTTCTTTGAAAAAGCCAGTTCCCCGGTAAGGTAGACGAAGCCGTGAACTTCCTCCCCGGCCTGGTCGCGTAAAGCGATAATGTCGCCGGGGCGCGGCAACTCTCCCGCCCGCAGCTGCCTGCAGAGCGGTGATCTCATCCAAAAAGTCATCTCTGCCGGAGAGGTGAAGCTGGGCGCTGACAGGACTTTGTTCGAGACGAGCGCCGTATTCCAGCAGTTGGGCCCCCAGCGCCCGGCCTTAACCCCGTGCATGAGGCTAACGAACTCAGGGGCGGCCGAAGCTATCCGAAGCGAACAGCTGTCCGCCTCACAGCGGCAGGCGTCCGGAGAAGCCGCGCCCTCATGCAGCCGGCCCCGCCAGTCCGCCAGGGCCGCCGCCTGCCGCTCCAGAACCGCGCAGTCAGTCCCCGAAAGAATAAGCGTCCCGTCCGCGCCGCGGCTTACGGCCACAGAAAAGCGCATAAGCGGCTGTTCCCCGTCGGCGGCAAAACAAGGAGCCGCCGTCAGCGCAAGGAACGCGAAGGAAATACAGTAAATCGTATATTTTTTAAATATCATCAACTACATGAATTGTAGCTGACAGCGGCGGCCCACATAAGGGCCGATAGGGGCCTTCCCCGCATTAATAAAGACTTCCGGTTTTTAGGCCTTTAGACCTATGCGGAGAAGCGGCGGACGGAGAATTTAAAAATATTAAACACCGTTAACTAAAACAGAGCGGGCGGCCGGGGGATCGCCCTGAGCACCCGTTGCGG
>CAIQNV010000036.1 GCA_903873295.1 uncultured Elusimicrobia bacterium | reverse complement strand
TGCCGAGCTCCGCGATCTCGGAGTTCATGTACCCGGCCGCCAGCTCCGCCAGCGTGGGCGAGTAGGAAATGGAAAAGAATCTGTCCGTGTTGCCCAGGGTGGTGTCAAGCTGGGTTGCTATGGGCTGTTGCTGCTTCAAGTCCTTGCGGCGGTCGATTCCGAGGAACTCCACGCGGTCGCTGATATCCACGCAGTTGAACGCCTGGAGCTCGACTATCTGCGCCACCCCGCCAGAGGTGGTCGAGTATATAACGCATATAATCTGGTCCGTGGTTATTAAGGCGGCGGTATCGTATACGTCCAGGCCGCCGGTATAGCCCGCGCCGGGCCAGCCGGTGCCGCCACCGAACCCACCCTCGCCAAAGCCGCCCTGGCCGTAGCCAGAGCCCGCAGGAGGCGTATAGCGGTCAGGCGTGCCGGCGAAGTCTACCCAGGCGCCTAGCCCGGAGTCGTAATAGCGCAGGACATAGGAGAGAAGGGGATCGGCCGTAAGGGGATCGGTCCCGCGGTTGTAGAGCTTGACGCGGTTGAATTTGCGGGTGGTATTAAACTGGAGCCACAGCCAGGTGCCGCCGGACCCGTCCGGGGCGTAGCGGCCCTTCCAGGAGGCCTTGCCGACCCCATTATCAGCCGCAGCGGCCGCGCCGATGTTTATCTCGGTACGATCCCCGTTGATCGCGCCGGCGGCCGGGTAGTTGCCGCTCACGTCCGAATCGGAGGCGGTGGCCGTGGTGCCAAAGGCGGAGTTGGCGTAGTTTACGGAAATGAGTTTGACCTGCTTGCGGTAGGCAACAGAGTCGGATTCCTGGGCGTCGTTGAACTCGGGACTCACCGGAATCATGCTACACCCCCACCAGCGTCCACCCGGTATAAGGCATTACGTCCACCCAGCCGCCCTGGGCTTGGACGCCAAGCTCCGACATGTTCACGAGCCAGCCTTTGTACTGGTAGGTCACATAGCAAGCCGCAGCGGTCAATAGCGGCGTGCCCAGCGTGATAATGCGCGTGGCGTCCGCATAGCTGCCGCCGGTGAAGTAATTCGTCCCGGTCCCGGCCGGGTTGTCGTAAACGCCGATGATAGTGATGGACCCGGCCGCGCTTGCCGCCACCAAAGCCGCAGAGAGCAGCGTGGCGCTGTTTTCCTGCAGGGTGACGGTAGTTCCCACGTTCGCGGGGAAGTTCTGCTCCAGGTAGGTCGTGAAGCCGTCCCGGACCATGAAGGAAAGGAAGCTGTCGGTGACAGTAAGCAGCGACGCCATCCGGTCCTGCTGCTCGGCCGTGTAGAAGGTGCCGTTGAGGGTGATGGTCGGGAAGTCCGTGCGGAACGTGCGCTTTTTAAGCCGGCCGGAGAGCACGCGCTTCGTGGACGCGATCTGGGCCCGCTGGATCTGCATCCCGGCCGGGGGAACGTCAAAAGCCACCTCGTATCCGGGGCGCCCGAGTAAAAAGCTAGTCAGCCACATTGGAGCACTCCTTTAAATATTTGTTTGCTTTGCTTAAGAAATTCTCCACAATCCCTAATTGCCTATTGCAGGGACCACACAACAAGCCTCTAACTTTTCCGTTATTGTGATCATGGTCCACGCTTAATCTTATTTTCAATGCTGTCTGGTGGATGCCGCAGATTTTACAACACCCTTTCTGATTATTGAATAGCGCATTATATTTTGACTCGTCTATTCTGTACTGCACGCGGAGGCTTCTTTCCCAGACGCTCTTTTTTAATGCTTTTGACG
>CAIQNV010000035.1 GCA_903873295.1 uncultured Elusimicrobia bacterium | reverse complement strand
TCTTTCGTTTTGGCCAGACCGGGTTTTTCCAGATCGCTTTCCTTATTGATGAACGAATAGTTGGGGGGCAGCCGCAGCGCCAGCTCATTGTCGAGGAACTGATAAATCCCTTTAAGATTGTCCAGCGCCTTCTCGAAATTCAGCACAAAAACCCCGTCGGAAAGACGCGAGCCGAAGGCGAACCCCTCGATCTCGCCGTCCACCTTTACCAGCACGCCGTTAAGCTCGAGCAGCTTGAAATGCTTCAGGCCGTTCACTATGGCCTTGCGCTCGCAGTTGAGCATGTCCAGATGCGCCCCGGCCTCGGGATCGTGCGCCCAGCGGTCCAGCAGCGTAAGGCAGGCGCCGTTGTTCTCCGGCGTCAGGGCTTCCACTTCCACCTTTCTGACCGCCGCGGTCTGCTTTTTGAACTGCGCTATCAGGTTGCGCTTCTTCGCATAGTTGTGCCCGGCGAGCCCCGCCAGATCGCCGGTATTATAAAGATAATCCATATAGCCGGGCTGCTCGGCGGCGGTGAAAAATTCTTCAAGGCCCGCTTTATGGTTCTCAAAATAATCCTGCGGCACATAGTAGTAGCGCGCGTGGCGGTTGCGCCGGGCTATCTCAGCCAGCTCCCCGGGCGGGAGGTCGCGGAAAGGGTGCGGCACCGGCATCAGCAGCCGCCTTGCGGCCGGAGGCTCCAGATCGGTCTCGGCCAGCAGCAGCAGGTCGCCGTCCAGCTTCCAGCTTACTTCGTAAAGACAGCGGTTCCAGACGATGATAGAAGCCAGCGAATACTCGCAGAGCGGGTAGCGGTGCTTCTCGAAATATTTTTTAAGGGCCGGGTAGTCTTCCGGCTTAAGGCGGTTAAACATAGCTGTTCCCGGAAAGCATGGGCTGCGCTTTTTTCAGGGTCTTAAACCCGGCCTTGCGGTAAAAAGGCTCCGAATTGTCCTGCGCTATCAGCCCCACCCAGTTCACGCCGTCCTTCTTAAGGCGGCCGAGCAGCGCTTTCAGGATGGCCCCGCCCGCGCCGGAGCCGCGCTCGGTCTTAAGCACGGCCATGTCCTGGATATAAGCGTCGCTGACGCCGTCGCTGATGGCGCGTCCGATGCCGATTATGCGGCCGTCCAGCCCGGCCGCCGCGAAGCAATGGCTGCCTTTTATTATTTTTTTCAGCAGGGCCGGAGTATCTGAAGGCTTCCACCAGCCGTGGGCGCGGTAAATTGTTATAATCCCCTTAAGGGTCGCCGGGTCGGGCTTTTTAATGAATCTTATCACGGCTCGTGAAGGCATAAGGTTATAATATCAATTTAAGGAAACTTGCAGAAGTTCGGACCCTTAGATTTTGATCCTAAACTTGTCGCCGGGGAGGGGAAATGTATCTCGAAGAAAAGAACGGGCTGAAGCTTATCCGCTTTGACTGCTACAAAGGCCAGCCGGGCCTCGACTGCGCCGTCTCCACGCGGCAGGGGGGAGTGAGCGCCGGCCCCTGCGCCGGGCTGAACCTCGGCCTCGGCGCCGGGGATAAAATAGAAAAGGTGGAGGAGAACCTGGCCCTGTTCTGCTCCGCCCTGGGCGTGGAGCCCGCCCGCCTCGGGCGCATGCGCCAGCGGCATACCGCCAACGTGGTCGTGGTGGAGGCCGGCGGCGGCGTACCGCCGGAAAACACCGACGCGCTCGTTACCGCGACGCCCGGTATCCCTCTGCTGGCGCTTTCGGCCGATTGCGCCCTTACCGTTTTTTACGACCCCGCGCGCAAGGTCGCGGCCGTGATCCACAGCGGCTGGCGGGGGGCTTTTCTCGATATTTACGGCGCGGTGCTGGCGGTCATGAAGCTGCGCTTCGGCAGCGCCCCCGGCGATATAATAGCCGGGGTTTCGCCCATGATCTCGGCGGCCAATTACCCGGTGCGCGAGGATTTTCTGGAAAAGCTCAAAGCTTTTTACCCGGACGGCGCCGACAAGCATTTCCTTACCATGAAAGAAGGGCGGCACTTCTTCAACCTGCGCGAGCTGCTGCGCCTGCGCCTGGAGGCGCTGGGCGTTAAAAAGCACGAGTTCATGCACCTGTGCACTTACGCCGAGAAGGAAATGTTCTATTCCTGGCGGCGCGACGGCGGGAAGACCGGCCGCTTCGGCCTGCTGGCGATGCTGAAGTAGCGGTGCGGGCCGGGCATGGGGTTGCCCATTCCGCCGCGCAGTAACCGTTGGCCGTCTGCTGAGCATAGCTCTTGATACGGCACGGGCATAGCCCAGCGCGGTTCCCCCCGAAGCGGGGCCCCCCTCCCCAAAGCGGCTCCAGGGCAACCC
>CAIQNV010000034.1 GCA_903873295.1 uncultured Elusimicrobia bacterium | reverse complement strand
TGTTGTAAGATGCAGACCTCCTTGGGAGCAAGTGCGAAGGCGCGCAGTGCCGAGCCTTGCGAACCCACTTCTCGCGGCAAGGAGCAGTGCGGGGCCGCGCTTCGTGGCCACGCCTGCGACGACATCTCGCGGATAAGATCGGCCTACCTTGTCCAAAAGACGACCAGGGAAAGGTGTTTACAAGGTTTCCGCTGGATGTTGCGCGAAGTAGCCTCGAACTTTGATGGTGAAGCTCCGCCATTTTTTGCCGAAAAATGGCTCAGTATCCGCAAAGACGCAGCGGGTCAACGCGGGCGTGCCCGCTAAGTTCGGCCGGGAAGGGGCAATTGATTTTTTTCAAAAGAAAGCGCGGCCGCGGCCCGGGTTAGGGCTAGGACCGCCGGTTTTAAGCGGCAGGGGGCGGAACTCTTTAAGTCAACAACTGGTCCTGAAAACAACACCCCGCTTTTGCGCTCCGGGAGTGAGTCCCATGATGTCAAAACAGACCGACAAAGCCGGAATATTACTCATAATCGAAGATGACCCAGGGGTAAGCGAATTGGAGGCCGAGCGCCTTGAACCGCTCGGCCTTGAGATCGTGCGGGCCGCTACGGCGGCGGAAACGCTTAAGATACTGAAACACTCGCGACCCGAGCTGATGGTGCTTGATTACTCCCTCCCGGAGATGAACGCGCTCGAGCTGCTGGTCCGCCTAAAAGATGACTCCATACAGGCCCCGCCTTTTATAGTGGTCACGGGGCGCGGCGACGAAAGCGTGGCCGTGGAAAGCATGAAGGCCGGCGCTCTGGACTATATAGTTAAAGATTCCGCCTTCCTTAAAAACCTTCTCCCGACGGCAAAGAAAGCGCTGGAAAAAGCGACCCTGCAGCTTAAGCTGAAAAAAGCGGAAGAGGGCATGCGCAGAAGCCTGCGGCTTTATAATTTTCTGGCCCAGGTGAACCAGACGGCGGTCCGGGAAAAGGACAGGAAGAAGCTTCTGTCCGTGATCTGCGAAGTGGCCGTTACCACCGGCGGCTTTAAGCTGGCCTGGGTAGCCGAACCCGACAGGGATATCGGGCGCCTCGTGCCCCTCTGCTCGGCCGGGACCGCCGGCGATTACCTGAAAGGCCTGCGCATAGACCTGGACGGGGGGAAATATTCCACGAGCCCCATGGGCGCCGCGGCGCTCAAAAAAGAGATCACAGCCTCCGCGGACATCGCCGCTGACCCCGGCTTCAGCCCCTGGCTGGAAAAAGCCCTTAAGTCCGGCTTCCGGTCTTCAGCCGCCCTGCCGCTGGTGGTAGGGGGCAGCCTCAGCGCCGTCCTGGGGCTCTATTCTGATGAGCCGTTTTTTTTCAGCGCGGACGAAATGAAACTGCTGGCGGAAATACAGGGAGACCTGGCGCTGGCGCTGGAGGCCATACGGAGCGAAGAAAAGCGCGGCGCCTCGCAGGCGGCTCTGGAGCGCACGGCCGGCCAGCTTTCGCACGTGATGGAAGTTAACCCGGTAATACTTTTTACGTTGCGCGCCGCCGGAGGCCGCCTTATCCCGGAGTGGGTAAGCGGCAACACCCAGAACCTGCTGGGCTGTGATACCGCCGAGATCTTTGCGCCGGACTGGTTTGAAAAGATTATCCACCCGCTGGACAGGAACTGGGTTTTAGCCGGGCAGGCCTCCATTCCGGCCAAGAACGGGCTGGTGCAGGATTTCCGGATACAAAAAAAGGACGGGAGCTGTGCCTGGATACACTGCCAGCTCAGGCTGGTCCCGGGAACTTCGGGGGAAATTATAAGCTCCTGGACGGACATCACGCAGTTGAAGGAATCAGAGGCGCGCCTGCAGGAATTACTGAACAAGCCGCCAAAAAGCGGGTCCGGCTGAGCTGAAATTATCCCGCAGCCGGAAACGGCGGCCCGGCCCCCTTCCCGGCGGCCGGAAATTGCTAAAATTAGACTGCCCGCCGCGCCGCGGCGGGCGGTTCGTTTATGAATAGACGCAAAGCCACGCCCGCCAGCATTATAAAAGCCGCGGCCCTGCTAAGGGCCGGCGGTATAGTGGCTTTCCCGACTGAAACCGTTTACGGCCTGGGGGCGGACGGCCTGAACCCGGAAGCCTGCGCGCGGATATTCGAAATAAAAGGCAGGCCCCGCTTCGACCCGCTTATACTGCATGAATGCTCGGCGGCCAGAGCGAGAAAGCTTTTCTCCAGGGTGCCGAAGCCCGCGCTGAAGCTGATGAAAAGATTCTGGCCCGGCCCTCTTACGCTGGTGCTGCCCAAAGCCCGCGCTATTCCGGATATTGTGACCGCGGGACTCCCTACCGTGGCCGTGCGCGTGCCGGCCAACCCGCACGCGCTGGCGCTTATAAAAGCCGCCCGCCGGCCGATAGCGGCCCCCAGCGCCAACCGCTTCGGCGCTTTAAGCCCCACTTCCGCGGCGCACGTAAAAAACCAGCTCGGCGGCGGGCCCGACCTGATAATCGACGGAGGCAGGACGCGGATAGGGGTGGAGTCCACGATAATAACTTTCGCGCGCGGCCGGCCGGTGCTCCTGCGCCCCGGCGGCCTGCCGCTGGAAGAGATAGAAAAAATTGCGGGCCCGGCCGTGAGGCCGGGCAAGGCGGAGGGAGAAGCGCCGCCGGCGCCCGGCTGCCTGAAAAAACATTACGCCCCGCTCGCAAGGCTGCGGATAATAGCTCCCGGACAGAAAGTGAAAGGCGGCGCCCGGGCGGGCTACCTGGCTTTTTCAAAGAGGCCCGCCGGCAGATTCCGCGCCGTCCGGGTCCTCTCCCGCCGCGGCGACCTGCGCGAGGCCGCCGCCGGACTTTTCGCCGCCCTGCATAAGCTGGAAAGCTCCGGTGCCCGGCTCATCTACGCCGAGCGCGTACCCGCGCATGGCCTGGGCCGCGCGATAATGGACCGGCTGAGGAGAGCGTCCGCGAAGTAAGGGATTCCCTTCATGAAAAAAAAAGAAGCGGCCATCGAGATCGTAAAACGGTTCATCCAGAGCGACCCGCTCAAGGCCGCCCTGGCGCTTGAGACGCTGGCGCCCTCCGACGCCGCCCAGGTGATCAAGGACCTTCCTTCGGCGGTGGCGGCCCAGTGCCTGGAGCACCTGCCGCCGCTTTCCGCCGCCCAGCTCCTGGAGAAAAATTCAAAGGAATGCGCCGCGGACATCATGCTGCGCGTGGGGAAGTACCACGCGGCCGACATCTTCCGGCGTTTCAGGCCGGAATTCGCCAAATCGGTCATCCCGCTGCTGGCCCACGATTTCTCAAAGGATATTTCCGAGATACTGGCGTACCCGGCGGAGAGCGCCGGCCGCATGATGCACACGGATTTCCTGGCCTTCCGCAGCGACGCCAGGGTGCGGGAGGTTATTTTGAAGCTGCGGCAGATGGCCAGGAAGCAGCTCCCGGCCACCTACTGCTACGTGGTTGACGACGAGAACCGGCTCCTGGGCGTGCTTAATATGCGCGATCTGCTGCTCTCTTCCCAGGACGCCCGCGTAGAGGAAGTGATGATAAAAGAAGTTTTAAAAGTCTCCCCGTTCGCGGACCGGGAAGAGCTGGTCATGATGTTCTCCAGGAAGCATTACCTGGCCGTGCCGGTGGTCAACGAGACCGGCCGCCTGATAGGCATAGTCAACACAAAGAACATCATCGCTTCGACCGAGGAGGAGGCCACGGAAGATCTGCAGATACTCTTCGGCGCCAGCGCCGAGGAGAGGGTTTATTCGCCGGCCTTTTTCAAGATAAGAAAGCGCCTGCCCTGGCTGCACATAAACCTGGCCACGGTCTTCCTGGCGGGCCTGGTGGTCTCCATGTTCGAGGGCTTGATCGCCAGGATAGCGGTGCTGGCCGTTTTCCTTCCTATTGTGGCCGGCCAGGGCTCCAACGCCGGCACGCAGACCCTCTCGGTGGTCCTGCGCGGCATGATCATGCGCGAGATAGAGCCCAAAAGCGCGATGAAGCTCGTGCTCACCGAGGTCTGGGTGGGTTTTGTCAACGGACTTGCCACCGGGCTGGTAACCGCCCTGGTGGCCTGGCTGTGGAAGGGAAATCCCTATCTGGGGCTCGTCGCCGGGCTTTCAATGACGCTGACACTGATAGTTTCCGGGCTCAGCGGGGCGCTGATCCCCCTGACGATGAAAAAACTGGGCTTCGACCCGGCGCACTCTTCGGGCATAGTGCTCACCACGATCACAGACGTGGTCGGCTTTTTCTCTTTCCTCGGTCTCGCCTGGCTGCTGCAGGGGAAGCTGCTCCGATGATCAAACGCCTGAAAGAGGATTTCCGGAAAGCCGCGAACCCGGCCAAGGCGGCCCTCTTGTCCGGTTTTTTTAAGACGGGGAAAGGGGAGTACGCCGAGGGGGACAAATTTCTGGGCCTCACCGTGCCCGTCACCCGCGGCCTGGCGAAAAAATATAAAAACCTCCCTTTCGGCGAAATTAAAACCCTGCTCAGTTCCCCCTGGCACGAGCAGCGGCTCTGCGCCCTTATGCTGCTGATCGGGCGGTTCCGGAAAGGCGGTACGGCGGAGAGAAAGAAGATCTACGACTTCTATCTGGAGAATACCCGTTTTATTAATAACTGGGACCTGGTGGACCTGACAGCGCCGGACATCGCGGGCGGCTGGCTGAAGGACAAAAGCAGGCGGCCACTGTACCGGCTGGCCGGCTCCGGACTGCTCTGGGACCGCCGGATAGCCATGCTGGCCTGCTTCAATTTCATAAAGGAAGGCGAGAGCGGCGACGCGCTGAGGATAGCGAAAAAACTCCTAGGCGATAAGCACGACCTGATGCATAAGGCCGTAGGCTGGATGCTGCGGGAGATAGGGAAAAGGTGCTCCGAAAAAGTTCTGCTGGTTTTCCTGAAAGAGAACTACGCGCGCCTTCCGCGCACGACGCTGCGCTACGCCATAGAAAGATTCCCGGAGAAAAAGCGTAAAGAAATGCTGGCCGGAATATTCTCAGAATAGCGACGGCGGCTCGGGGGGGATTCCGGTTTTAGCCCGGTGACGGGCCGGTCATGGGGTTGCTCTGAAGCCGCTTTGCGGAGGGGGGCCC
>CAIQNV010000033.1 GCA_903873295.1 uncultured Elusimicrobia bacterium | reverse complement strand
CGGCTTAACTCAGGCCATTTTTTATAAGCCGCCGCTCCTGGGTCGAATAACAGGGCCGCTCCGGCCCTTCAGCCTCATGAAATTGAACGGCGAACGGTGTAAACTTATATCATGAGGTTCCAGGTTCCGGACAGGAGGGAGAAAACAATGAAAAAAATAATAATGCTGGCTGTTATGTTAGGTTTGACCGGCGGCGCGTACGCCGCTGAGGTGTGCGTCGGAGCGCTGACCTGTATACAGGGCCCGATGGGGCAGCCGATGCCCTCCGGCAAACACTCACCCGAATTCGCCGATCTGGCGGTGCACGCCTCGGACCTGAAAACCCAGGCCGCGGCGCAGGAGGCGGATATTAAACCGGCCGCGGCGGAGTTTGATGCTATAGCCGGCTGCCGCGCGGTCGATAATCTGTTCATCATGCAGCCCTTGATGAAGGACGCACTTAAGATGCTGGCTCCCTGTCTGGAGAATATCGGTTTTAACACGGGCGGGCATATAGAGGCAGCGGCCATTACCTTGTCCAGCGGAAAAGCCGCTATAAAGATCACCACCGGCGATGAGGATGGCGCTTATGAGCTGCTCCTGTCCGCCCTGGATAAGCGCAGCGGTCAGTTCTTCGGTTATCCGGTGCAGCTTGTTAAAAGATACTAGGAGACCGCTTCACTGAAAATATGAGGTAGCTCTGTTTAATCCAGCGTGAATTCTTCGCCGTTCTTCAGGACGCGGGCGCGTTTGCCGAAGGCGGCGAGGAATTTTTCGGGGTGTTTGGTGTTTATCGGGATAATATAGCGCGGTTTTTTGTTCTCCACTAATTTTCTTATCGCGGAAAAATAGGCGTGGCCGGTGGAAGGCAGCGGGATAGCCTCCATCTTTTGCGCTTTGAACCACTCAAAAGTCTCCCTCATCCCGGGCTCTTCGGCGTAGGTTTCCCACTCGGAATACACGAAGGCCGCGCCGCCGAAATCCTTTATCTGCTCGTCCACCCAGAGCTCCGAATTGGCGCGCACGGGGATGATAAGCTTGCGCAGATTATCGTTCACCCAGTCCCAACCGAACATCTTAGAACGCATCCGCCTGAAGGTTTCGGCGTATTCGGTCAGTTGATAGATGCGCTGCGTGGCGGCGTTCCTGATGATGCGCAGGTACTCCGTCTCCAGGCCGGGAAGCTTCAGATCCACTCCCTGCTTGAGCGCCAGCGCCTTCAGTCTTTCCAGCACCAACACCGTATAGCCGTCCACCACCAGATACCGCCGGGTCTTCCTGGCCAGCTCGGCCAGGTTCGCAAGCAGGCCGATATCCTGCCCCGCGCACATGAAATAGATAGCGCCGCCCTGGCTCTTAACCATGGGCTCCAGATGGTCCATTACCTCCCGCTCGTCGGGGCCTTTCTCGAGGCCGGCCTGCGCGCCTTCGGTTATCAGCGCGTCCACCGGGCCCATGTTCGCGGCGAGGAACTGCTTGAAAGCGGCGGCCTTATTACCGTGCGCCCTGAAATCCCCGGTATAAATTATTCTTTTCCCGTCCGACTCTATCAGAAAAGCGAAGGACTCCGCCGCCGTGTGGTCCATCAAATAAGGCGTTATTACAAAGCGGCCCAGGATAAATTTGTGGCCTTTGCGGAAATAGTGGATATTATTGCCGAGCGGCGTATATTTGCGCGGCATCTTGGCGTTTATCCGCGCCATGTCTTCCATGATCTCGGTCAGGAAGACTTTGATGCCGGGGTTTATGGGCCGGGCGAGCAGCGCGCCGTAGTGGTCCAGATGCGTGTGGGAGAGAATGAGGCCGAGGATGGGATGAGAGACCTTATCGTCGTAAAGACCGGGGATGTTCAGGATGGCCTCTTCCGGCGCGCTCCCCGGCGGGGCGCCATAATCCAGCAGGAGCCTGGATTTTCCAGAAACCAGCTCGATGCAGGTCCCGCCGGTTCCTTCAGCGCCGCGGTGCACGATAATTTCCATATTTGTTTCAGCGCCCGCCGGGGCGGCGCGAGCCCGCGCTAAGCGGCCGCGGCGGACTGGCTTTCAACTTCTTTGTGATCCACCAATAATTTAGGAAGGAACGGAATAGCTAAAAGCACCAGCGCCGTGGTGGCGGCGTTCAGCCACACCAGGCTCTTGAAAGGCATATTATACTTTTCATACAGCCCGGAGCCGAACAGGTCGGAAAAGAAAAGGCCCCAGTTCCACACGCTCATAATGACCGAATAGCCCACGGCCTCGCTGCCCTTGGGCGTGGCCCTGGCGGCCAGGTCGAAAAGGGGCAGCTGCGCCAGGCTCAGCACGAAACAATAAACGGCTTCTATCAGCATGGCGGAATTCCTGTCGTTGTAGCCGAGGAAAAGCAGCGACAGCGCGGCCGTAAAGAAAACGCTCCCGTAGAGCAGTTGGCGCAGCGAAAGCCGCCGGCAGAAGTAGACATAGAAGAAAGCCCCGGCGGCCCCGGCTATGGCGTCTATAAGCGTAAGCAGGCCGATGAAATGCTCGCTGAAATGCAGTGTGTCGGTCTGATAGAACATCAGCGGCGTGGAAAAGCCCGGCGCGAACTGCACAAGGAAAAGCAGCCCGGCGGCGAACCAAAGGCTTTTTGCCCCCACCGCTATTTTAAGCTGCGCTTTCACGTCCCGCCACACTTTAGGGTTGCTCTTCGCGCTGGGTTTTTCCTTGTACAGGAAAAGGGCGATAAAGAACAGGATGAACAGCGGGACAGCGGCGGCCATGGCCGAAACGCCCAGCACGCGGGTGGCCAGCAGGGCCCCGAGCGGCACGCCCAGGCCGGCTATGTTCATGGCCAGCACGCGCACCGAGCTCAGCTTGCCGGTGACGCCGAAGGTCTGCCCGCCCTCCACCAAAATGCCGCCGCTGATGGTGCTGACAAAGACCAGCGCTATGTTCATGATGATGGCCATTATGCACATGGGCGCGAACCTGGGCGGAACTATGGCCACGGCCAGCCAGAGCAGGCCCGCCAGGAAGCTGCTGAAAATGAGGTAGTGGCGGCGCCGGGTTCCGAAGATCGGAATGGCGTCGGAGATGATGCCGGAGATGATCTTAAGGTTCCACGGCATATTGGCCAGCTGCATAAAAAGGGCCACGCGCAGCGGGCCCTCGCCCAGCTTGTCCTTGAGCAGGAACCGCATCGGGTAGAGGCCGATGACGCCGGTCTGGGAAAAAGTGCTGGCGAAGATGCCGCAGCCCACGATCAGCGCCACGCCGAAATAAGGAACTCCCGTTATCCTGGCGAAATGTCCGGGCTTTTTGCCGGTGACCGGCGGAGTTACGTGCTCTCCGGCAGCGAGAATGGAAATAGCGTTCGCGGATTCGGTCATATTTCAAGGTTTCTGCGCTTTCTTCTTTAGGTTAGCGCGCGGGCGCCCGGAACGGCGGCGCCCGGCGGAATCCGGGAAAACCGGATCAGAACTGCACTTTGGGCGCCTGCTGCGCTACTTTCTCGCTCTTGAAATAATCTTCGCTTTTCTTAAAGTCGAACATTTTCGCCAGGAGATTGGTGGGGAAGCCCCGGACCGAGACATTGTAGAGGTTCACCGTCTCGTTATAGCGCATTCTTTCCACGGAAATGCGGTTCTCCGTGCCGGCGAGCTCGTCCTGCAGCCTGATGAAGTTTTCGTTGGCTTTAAGCTGGGGATACTGCTCCACCACCACCATAAGCCTGCTCAGCGCCGATTCCATTCCGTTGGCCGCCGCCACTTTCTCGCTCTGGCTTTTGGCGGCGCCCCACTGGCTCCTCAGCGCCGTCACTTCGGTCAGGAGGTCTTTTTCATGCTTGGCGTAGCCCTTCACCGTATTGACCAGGTTGGGGATGAGGTCGTAGCGCCGCTGGAGAACGGTCTCCACCTGGCTCCACGCCGCGGGCACGGCCTCGGAGCGGTTCACAAGCTTGTTATAGCCTGAAACCGCCCACAGCCCTATTACCACCACCAGTCCTAAAACTATCAGTAAGCCTTTTTTCATTGTTTCTCTCCTTAGATGTCCCTGCTTTATTTTCCCGCTTTCTGCAGCCAAAGATCGACGCTCTCCGTAACGCTCTGGGCCGCCGCCAGATAGCGGCTGAAGATCTGCTGAGAAGTGAGGCCCGCCCGCTTTTTGCCCTGCTTCAAGTCCCAGACGACGGAGAAGATCTCCTCGTCGAATTTAATATGTTTTAAAAGCAGGGGCAGGACTTCCATTTTTTTTGCCGGCGGGGTTTCGCCGTAAAGCCTGACTATCGCCTTGAACAGGGTGAGGAGGGCCGAAAGGGAGGAGGTCAGCAGGCTGTCCACTTCTTTCGCCGAGCCTTTGGTCACCAGGAACCGGCCCCGCAGCAGGATAAGCTTGCTTTTAAGCTCGTGCTCCAGCTCCAGCCGGAGGTTCGCGGGCTCTATCTTCATCCCCGCGAAAGGGTTCTCGCCGTAAAGGACTTTATGGGTCTGCATGATGTCCGAGAACTCAACGGGAAAAACGTCGGCGGAGCGCAGCAGGGTATCCCTGGCGAAGAGCAGCGGGGCGGGGTTGCCCTCTTTATCCCAGCGGGAGCACAGGCCGGTTAAAGACAGCAGGACTTCCGCGTCGAGGCGGTTCATTACAGCCAGGACATTATAGTCGGAAGTCTTTACGCTGTCGCCGGCCGCCGAAGAGCCGTACAGGACTACAGAGCAAAGATTATCGCCGCAGAGCTTTTTAAGCTCCTCCGTTAAAGTTTCAGGTGTCATTTTAGCCATTATCTCTCCTACCAGCTCCGCGAGCTGCCGCCGCCGCCCGACGAGCCCCCGCCGAAGCCGCCGAAGCCGCCGCCGCCGCCGAAGCCGCCGCCGCTGCCGCCGCGGCCGGAGCCTCTTAGCAGGCTCTGCAAAATAAAGAAAGCCAGGACGGGATGGCGGATAACGAAGATCAGCAGGGCGAACAGGATAAAGGCGCCGATGATCTTCTGGCCGAGGGTTAGCGGAGGGAGGGTCTGCCCGCCCTGCCCGCGTGCTCTGAACCCGCCTGAAAGCGTGACGCCGCTGTCTTCGGCTATCACCGAAGCGAGAGCCAGGGAGCCCTGGGTTATCCCGGAGGAATAATCGCCGGCCTTGAAATAAGGAATTATGTATTTATCCTGGATGGCGCCGGTCAGCCCGTCGGGGAGTATCCCTTCCAGGCCGTAGCCCACTTCGATGCGGGACCTGCGGTCCTCGACCGCCACCAGCAGCAGCACGCCGCGGCTGGTCTTTTTGTCGCCTATTCCCCATTTTTTATAAGTCTCAGCCGCGTAAGTTTCGATATCCGCGCCGCCCAGACTTTTTACCGTCAGCACGGCCACCTGGGCCTTGGCCCGGGCGTCCAGCTCGGCCAGTACGCCGTTCAGCTTCGCGGCCGCCTGCGCGTCCAGCACGCCGGCATAATCGTTCACATAAGCGCCGGGCGCGGGCGCGGCGGGAGCCCCGGCCAGGGCCGGGATGGCGAGACAGACCGCGAGAAAAGCGGGCAGTAAGAATTTAGCGCGGCGGCGGAAATAGGTCATCTGGCTTTTATTCTCTTCGTGTATATATAATCCTACCACATGCCAAGCCTGTTTTAAAGAATAAAAGAGGGCGCTTCAGTAAAAGGTGGCTGCCACCTTTTTATTCCCAGTATCCCGCCTATGGGAGGCTAGAACAGAGCTTTAAGGGTTACTATTATTTCGGGGGCTGATTTTATTTCTGCCAGCGGGGCCAGGCGCGCCAGGATATAAGGTTTATCCAGGTCGGACGCGCGGCGGTCTATTACGGATTTGATATCGGCCCAGTCCCTTGGCCTGTTGGCAAACGCTTTCATTATCAGCAGGTCCTCGGCGGAGCAGGTAAGAAGGCTTAAGCCGGGAAGAAATTCAAAGCGGGTGGCGCGGCTTACGGCTTCCTCCTCAAAAGGCAGGGAGGCAAGGGCTATATCCAAAGCTATACCGCCGGAGGATTTGAGAAGCAGCACGCGGTTTTCCAGCGCAAAGGCGGCTGCGTCCGGGATCCTGGACTGATAAGCGTTAAGCAGAGCCTGAATAAAAGTTTTTTCTCCCCCGAAACCCGTAAGAAGCGTAACATCCACTTCTACGGTAACGCGGGGTTCCCCCAGCGCTGAAGAGCGATGCCGCCTATAAAACAAAATCTGTACTTTTCTTTTTCAAGAAATGTCTGAAGTTCGGCGGCGGTCTGGAAGAGGGTTTTCAATGAGGCAGCCTCTTAAACCAGCGCTGCTGCTCGGTAAGACCTGAAGAAAGCCGCGGGGGGTAGTTAAGAAGGGCGGATTGGAAAGAGTCTTCAAGCTGCTCAATAGCGGCGGCCACATCTGTATGGCGAAGCTCCTGCAGGCGGAGGCGCGCAAGCTCGGGACCGGCTTTCTGCCACCGGGCAACCCACTCGCGCATTGCAGCTGTTTCTGAATTATTCATAGGCCCCTGTACTGTATTTTAGCATTTCCGGCAGCTGAAGGGCTTGCGAGAGAATTATCCGAAGAGCCTAAAAGAGAATCAAAACAACGCGACAGCCCCTTGTCGGGGTGGTGTTGTATACTATTAGGGTAAGGAGCAGGTTTATGTTCACCAAACGCATTTCAAAATCGCAGTTCATGATGGGGCTGCAATGCCTTAAAAGGCTCTGGCTTTATAATTACCGCCGGGACCTGATGCCGCCGGTCAGCCCGGAGCAGCGGCAGATCTTCGACCAGGGCCATGCTATAGGCGCGCTGGCGCGGGAATATTTCCCCGGCGGGGTTCTGGTGGACGCCGATTATAAGCATCTCCCGCACGCTATAAAGCGGACCGCGGAACTGGTGTCGGATGGAACCAGAGTCATATTTGAAGGCGCTTTTGTTTTCGGCAATGTGCTGGTGCGCTGCGATATCCTGAAACGGAACTCCGACGGCTCCTGGGACCTTATAGAGGCCAAAGGCTCCACCGCGGTAAAGGACGAGCATTTGCGGGACGTGGCCATACAGCTTTATGTACTGGAAGGGGCAGGGCTGAAAATTAAAAAGGCCCTGCTGATGCGCATCGATAACACTTTCGTGAAAGCCGGGCCGATAGACGCGAAGAAATTCTTTACTCTGGAAGACATAACCAAGGAAACCGCCGCCATCCTGCCAGAGCTGGGCGGGGAGCTGGAGCGGTTCATTGAAATGCTGGGCTCAAAAGAGGCGCCGGAGACAGGCATAGGCCAGCATTGCTCCGACCCTTATGACTGCGAGTTCCGCGGGCATTGCTGGAAGGGGATCCCCGAGCATTCTATTTACGATATCCCCCGCCTGAGCTGGGAAAAGAAAAACACGCTCAAGGCTATGGGCATTCTGCTCTTCAAGAACGTTCCCGACAGTTTTGACCTGAGCGACAGCCAGAAGCTGGCCCTGCAGGTGGAGAAAAGCGGAGAAGCTCTGTTGAATAAGAAGCTGCTCGCCAAATTTATAAAGAAGATAAAATATCCTCTTTATCACATAGACTTCGAAACCGTAATGCCCGCGATCCCCATCTACGACGGGGCGCGGCCTTACCAGCAGCTGCCTTTCCAGGTTTCCCTGCATGTCCAGGCGGCCCCGGGCGCGGAACCGGAACATTTTGAATATCTCGGTGACGGAAAAAGCGATCCCCGGCCGGGCCTTATCAATTGCATGCTGAAAAATATAGGCCCCGAGGGCACGCTGCTCGCCTACAACGCTTCTTTCGAGGCCAAGAGGATAGAAGAACTGGCGCGCGACTTCCCGGAGTCCGGCGAGGCTTTAACGGCCCTGCTCGTCCGGTTCGAGGACCTGATGCAGCCTTTCCTTGAGCGGGCTTATGTGCACCCGGCTTGCCACGGCAGGTTCTCGCTGAAGAAAATCCTGCCGGCGCTTATCCCGGATATGACCTACGAGGGTTTGTCGGTGGCCAATGGCGGAGACGCGCAGCTGGCTTATTTCAATATTCTCTCGGGGAAACTCCCCCCCGGCGAAGCGGAGCAGCTCCGGGAAGACCTTAAAGTCTACTGCGGCCAGGACACTTTGGCCATGGTAAAGATACTGGAGCATTTGTCGCGATTAATGCGGTAATTTTCGTAAGCATGAGCACCAAAGACCCTGCACAGCTGGTAAGCTGGCTTTTCCTGGATATGAACTCCTACTTCGCTTCTGTCGAGCAGGAGATGGACCCCTCTTTGCGCGGGAAGCCGGTGGCGGTGGTCCCGCTGCTGGCCGACAGCACCTGCTGCATCGCCGTCAGCTACGAGGGGAAGGCTTTCGGGGTAAAGACCGGCACCATGGTGGGAGAGGCGAAGCGGCTCTGCCCCGGGATGAAGTTCATCGTGGGCGACCATTCCAATTATGTCAGGTACCACAACAAAATAGTGGAGGCCGTAGAATCCTGTGTGCCCGTAGATTCGGTCTGTTCCATCGATGAAATGGCCTGCCGGCTGACCGGGTACCAGCAGGACGTGAAAGTAGCCACTGACCTGGCGGCTAAGATCAAAGCCACCATAAAATCCGCGGTCGGCTCCTCGCTGAAATGCTCCATCGGGCTCGGCCCCAACCGCTACCTTGCCAAGATCGCCGGCGACATGAAAAAGCCGGACGGCTTTACCGTTATCCGGCCCTGCGACCTGCCGCGGATACTTTATCAGCTGAAATTGCGGGACCTCACCGGCGTCGGGGCGAAAACCGAGGCGAAGCTGATCCGGAACGGGATCACCTCCATGGAGCAGCTGCTCTCCCTGAGCCCGGAGGAAATGAACGAAGCCTGGGGCAGCGTCTGCGGCGGGGAGATGTGGCATCTTCTGCGCGGCGAGAACCTGGCGGAAAAAGTGTCGGAGCAGAAATCCATCAGCCATTCCCATGTGCTCCCGCCGGAACTGCGCAACCGGGCGGGAGCGATGCGGATCCTGAAGAAACTTACCGACAAAGCCGCCACAAGGCTGCGCAAAGAAGGGTTCTTCGCTTCCGGCATCCAGATCTACGCCCGGTTCACCGGGCAGGACGGCTGGCAGGCCCGCTGCACTTTGATGGAAACGCAGGATACTTTGGCTTTTATCCACGCTATCAAGGCACTCTGGAAGGAGCTGCCGGCGGGGCAGGTCTTTGCGGTGGGCGTGGCCATGACGGGCCTGGTGCCGGAGGCGTTCCATGCCCCGTCACTGTTCGAGGACCAGCGCCGGAACCAGCTTACGAAGACGCTCGACCAGCTCAACGAGAAATTCGGCAAGGATGTCCTCCACTACGGAGCCACCCACGAATCAGCGGGCCTGGTCCCGCTCCGGATAGCCTTCACCAGGATCCCCGACGCGGACGAGAGCTGAGACCCGGCGCCTGTGCGGCACGGGATTATAGATATAATATACGGGTCGCAACGCTAAAATGAACAACCCTGAATTGAACCAGCCCAACCTCGCTGAACGGATACGGGCCGCCGCCGAACTACTGGAGGCCGTCTCCGGAGACCGCGGGCTGCTGACCGGAGTGCCGGAGGCCGAGCGCACGCGGCTGCTTACGGCCGCCGGGCGGGTTTCCCGGCCTGATTCCCGCGCGCGGCGGCAATTAGTGAAGGAATACGGGCGCCTGCGCAAAACGGCCAAGACGGAGCGCGCCGAGAGCGCCCTGAACCAGACCGGCATCCGCGTCCTGCGCCGGCAGTCCGTCTTCACCACGCCAAATGTTCATCCCCCCCTGGGTTTCGAGCAGAAGGAAATAGAGAACGACCCCGAGTTCCGCGAGGCGCACGAGGAGCAGAACTGCTATATCTGCAAAAAGAGCTACTCGCAGCTCCACCATTTCTACGACCAGCTCTGTCCGCCCTGCGCGGAAGTGAATTTCCGCAAGCGGACGGAGACTGCCGACCTCCGCGGTCGCGCGGCGCTGCTTACCGGCGGGCGCGTGAAGATAGGCTACCAGGCCGGCATCAAGCTGCTCCGCGCCGGGGCACAGCTCATCGTCACCACGCGTTTCCCGCGCGACTCGGCGCTGCGCTACGCGGCCGAACCGGATTTCAAGGACTGGGGGCACAGGCTGGAAATTTTCGGGCTGGACCTCCGCCATACGCCCAGCGTGGAGGCGTTCTGCCGGCATTTGCTCGCTACGCGGCAGCGGCTGGATTTCATAATCAACAACGCCTGCCAGACCGTGCGGCGGCCGCCGGATTTTTACGCGCATATGATGGAGCGCGAGCGGGGGCCGCTGCGCGAGATGCCGGAGCAGGCGCGCGGCCTGCTGGGCGCTTACGAAGGCCTGCGCGGCTACCACATGCTGCCAGAAGGCGGAAATGCCGACGGGCGCGAAATTACCGCGGATCCTGGCGTTTCGCAGATACCCGGGCTGACGCACGCGGCGGCCCTGTCGCAGGTCCCGCTCCTGGCTGACGAGCTTGCGGCGCAGAAGGATCTTTTTCCGGAGGGCAGGCTGGACCAGGACCTGCAGCAGGTGGACCTGCGGGAGCGCAATTCCTGGCGGCTGCTCCTGGCCGAAGTCCCGGCGGTGGAATTGCTGGAAGTGCAGCTCGTCAATGCCATCGCTCCTTTCATACTTAACGCCCGGCTGAAACCCCTTATGCTCCGCACTCCGGAGCGCGACAAGCACATCGTCAACGTCTCGGCGGTGGAGGGGCAGTTTTACCGGAAATTCAAGACCACGCGGCATCCGCACACTAACATGGCCAAGGCCGCGCTGAATATGATGACGCGCACCTCGGCGGCGGATTATCAGACGAGCGGAATTCACATGAACGCCGTGGACACTGGCTGGGTGACGGATGAAGACCCGGCGCAGATAGCCGCGCGCAAAGTGAAGGAGCACCGCTTCCATCCGCCGCTCGACATCGTGGACGGGGCGGCGCGCATCGTGGACCCGATCATCTCGGGCTTCAATACCGGCGAGCATGTCTGGGGCAAATTTCTGAAGGATTACCAGCCCGCTGACTGGTAGCGGAATACTATGAGTCGATTTACCGCGATCTTGCCTGTTTCGCCGTTGGCGTTATCACCAGTTCCCACCCTGCCTTTATCTTTCAGCTGCCTAAAAATCTTCCTAAAAGGCTTTCCTACCGTATATTTTTATACGATATAAAAAATCTGGCCATTTTTCTGAAATTTCAAAAAGCTCCGCCGCGCCCGGCTGCGGCCGGGCGGGAGAAACTGCCTGAGCTGGTTATTTAGTCGTCAGCCGGTGCGGGTTCTATTACTTCGTATAAATCCCCTTTCGGATCCGGCTGGCAGTCTTCGTCCGGCGGGCCGCAGGCGTGCTCATACAGCGACGCCTGTGGCG
>CAIQNV010000032.1 GCA_903873295.1 uncultured Elusimicrobia bacterium | reverse complement strand
GCCCCAGCCGCCCCTCCGGCTGGGCACCTTTATGTGCGTGTCGCAAAACCGCTGGCTTTACGGGTGTGTTTACTTTCACAGTTTCTCTATTTCGGATTTGAGCGCCCAGCCTTTTATGCCTTCCTTCGGCAGCCCTATCTCGTAGTAAGCCTCGTCGCCGGTGTCCAGTATTTTAACAAGCCGCCCCTCCGGAGCCGAGGCGTAAGTCTTGAACTTCTCCCCCGGCCCGCTCAGCATCCGCGTCCCCCCCGCCCTCGTCACGACGCCGGCGGAACTGTAGGGCGAAGACTGCCTGGCGCCCAGCCAGACCACGGTGAAGACCAGAAGACCGGCCGCCGCCAGCGAGACGCGGCCGGCGTACTCCCCGCCCCTGCCGCCGTCCAGCAGGAAGCAGGCCGCGCCGGCCAGGCAGGCCAGCCAGAAAAGCAGTATGGCGAAGACTTTAAGTTCCGCTTCTGAAGCCAGGTAGTAGAGGTAGAAAAGCGCCGCGGGGGCGCCCTCCGGCGCCAGGGACTGTCCGGTCTGCCGCAGAGTAAAATCAAGGTTGGCCCGGATATCCTGCGAGCGCGGGTCCAGGATGAAAGCCTTGGCGTAATTGTACACGGCGGGGCCCATCCGGTTAAGGCGGAAAAGGGCGTTGCCCGCGTTGTAGTAGGCCCACTGGTTGGAGGGTTCCTTGGCCAGGATAAGCTTGTAGCCCTCCAGCGCCTCCTCGTACTGGCCGTTCCTGTACTGGTCGTTGAATTCCGCCAGCTCGCCGCGGTCATAGGCTCCCGCGCCCGCCGGCAGAATTAAAAGTAAAATAAAAAAAATCTTCTTCATCATTATCCCTGCATCCCGGCTTCCGACTTCTTCCCCTCTATCTCAGTTCCTTCTCCAGCAGGTCTATCAGCAGCGAATATTTCTTAGTCAGATCCGAGGCTCCCTCCGAGCCCGCCGCCTCCGGAGAGAAATGTCGCAGTTCAAGCGCGCCCCAAAGCTCGCAGATCTCGTCCAGCGAGCGTTCCGTGGCGGACGGGAAGCGGGTCTTTACCAGTTCCGCCGCTTTTTTAATGGTAAGGGCGCCGACCTTGACCCCGCACTTGTCGGAGAGATAGGCCATGAAAGAATCGTAAAGCACGGAGACAGCCTCATTAGGTTTGGCGGCTTTTATAAGGGCCTCGGCCTCGTCGATGTCGCGGGAGGCTTCGCTGCGTGCTTTGCGGAATTTGAAAAGCAGGGGGTTCGCCAGCTTGAAGCGGTTGAGCCTGGCCAGCCAGAAAGAAAGGAGCAGCAGGGCGACCGGGACGGAGTGCGTCCAGTACGGCAGGGCTAAAACCGAGGAAGCGAGAACGGGCAGGGAGTCCGACCCGGGCTTTTCGCTGACATAGCGGATATCGGAGCCTGAGGTCGTAACCTGTGCCGAGCCGTTGGCAGGGCTGAAATTAACGCTCTTCGCTGCCTGGCCGCCTTTTTCCACCAGCAGGGTGACGGGGTTAGTCTGCAGCCCGCGGTAGACGGCGGTGCGCGGCTCAAAGAAAGAGAACTTGATGGGAGGTACGGTTTTTTTGCCTTCGCTGCGCGGCACCAGGATATAGGTGAAGGTTTTCTTGCCGCTGATTATATCCCCTTCCTTCCGCACGTCGAGAGAGCTCATGGTGTCGAATACTTTGAAATCGGGCAGATCCGGGAATTTAGGGGCCGTGACGGCCTTCAGGTTGCCGCTGCCGGCAACGGTTATGGAAAAATTAACCGCCTCCCCGGCCCGGGCTTCCGGCCGGTCGGCCGCCGCCGCGACCGAATAGTTCCCCACCGCCCCGCTGAAGTCGGCCGGCGCGCCGGCGGGCAGCGGCTTAATGTCGAGCGTGATCGGGTCGGTCGAGAATTCCCTGCTCTGCCCCTGGGCCCCGCTTATGGCCATGAACTTCTGGAAGAAGTTGGGGTCGAACGGGTCGATGGCCTCGTCGGAGGGAACCTGGGCTATCACGGTGGCCGACTTAACTTCGGCGGGGCCGGGGTTGAGGGCGAAGAGAGCGGCTTTTATCTCGCTGTAGGCGTAGCGCACTCCGCCGATGTCCGTCTCGCCGTTGCGCACCGGCGGCAGATCCTCCGAGATCAGGTTCTTGAAAGTCGAAGGCACATACTGGGGGTTCGAGCTGAGCGGCACGGAAGTATAGAACTTTATGCTGATATTTATCTGCTCGCCGGGGTAAGCCGTTTTTTTATCCGTTTCGGCTTTGATGAAGATCTGTTCGCCTCTGTTGGCGGCGGTCCTGGCCGCCTGGGTAGGGCGCTGCTGCCTGGCCTGCTGCGGCCGTTGCTGGGCCTGTGCGGCGGACGGCTGTCGGGCCTTGGTTACTGTAACCTGCAGTTCAGTGGTTACCGCCTTTTCCTTGCCGTTGAAGACTGAAATGGAGGGGATGGCCTGCAAGCCGATAAAGCGCGGAGTCAGGATGTAGGTGAAAGAGACGGAGGTAGTTATCTTGCCGTTTATTATGGAGATGCTCTGGCTGCGTCCGGAGGAGTAGATGTTAAAACTCTGCATGTTAGGGAGTTTCGGCTCCGGCACGCTGGCCGAATCCCCCGACACCGTGACGGTGAGATAAAGGTTGCCGTCGATCTCGACCGAATCGCGGTCCGTCGCCGCGGTGACCGTCAGAAGCGCCGCCGCCGGCGCGGCCAGCAGCAGCGCGGCCAGGGAGGAGAGCAGATAGCTTTTCATCGGAAATTTATTCACCAGCCCTCCAGCCGGTCCTGCGGCTGCGGCTTGCCCTTCTGCATGGACGCCTGTTTTATAGCTTCGGGATCTCTGGCCGCGGCTTTTTCTTTCTCCTTCATCATCTCGAGTATCTGGCGGCTTCGCTCGCGGGCTTCCGCTTTTTTCTTTTCCTGCTCTTTCTGCTTTTCCTTCTCCTGGTTGTCTTTCTCTCCGCCCGCTTTGTCCTCTTTCTTGTCCTGGCCGCCCTGTTTCTTTTTGTCCTGTTCCTTCTTGTCCTCGTTCTTTTTTTCGCCCGGGTTGCTGCAGGAATTCTTTTGTTTCTGCTCGAGGGCCTTCTGCAGGTTGAATTTGGCGTTCTCGTCCCCGGGGTCGAGGGAGAGAGCTTTGCGGTAGCCGGCTATCGCCCCGGCCAGGTCCCCGCTTTTGAAAAGTGCGTTGCCCCGGTTATAATGCGCCCTGGCGGCTACCTTGGGCGAGGCCGAGGCCTGGTCGAAGAATTCCCCCGCTTTGGCATAATCTTCCGAACGGTAATAGGCGTCGCCGATATTGAAATTCAGGCGCTTGTCCGCCGGGGCCTTCTGGATGGCGCGGGAATAATATTCTATGGCGCCGGGCCAGTCTTTCTTGCCGTAGGCGGAACTTCCTTTGCGGGCGTCGGCGCCGGGGCCGGCGGCCTGCAGGCTTGCGGCCGCGGCGAGCAGCAGAAGCGCGGCCGCTCCGCGGCCTTTAAGGCGCGGCAACCCGAAGTCCGGCCGCTTGAACCTGAACCCTTTCTCCATGATCATTAATTCTATCAAAAGCAGCGTCAGCGCCAAAGCCAGCGGCCACTGGTAGCGGTTTTTGAAATTGGAGCGGCCCTTGCCTTTGCTCTTTTCCAGGTCCAGGGCGCCCACGGCCGCACGCACCGCTTCAGCGGCCGAATCGGGGTCCGTATAGCGCAGATAGGCCGCCCCGGTGAGGCTGGCTATTTTCATCAGCGCGGCTTCGTCCATGCGGCTTACCACGGTTTTGCCTGACTTATCCTTCTTGTACTCCAGGGTGTTGCCGGCCGAGTCCGTCATCGGGACCAGCTCCCCGTCGGGGCTGCCGATGCCGATGGTGAAGATCTTAAGGTTCTGTTCGACCGCCGCTTTAAGGGCGGTGTCGAGCCCGGCGGAGTGGTCCTCCCCGTCCGTTATCAGCACCATTACTTTCTGCCCCCCGTAGCGGGACAGCATGCCCAGCGTCGTCTCTATGGCCTCGGAGAAATCGGTGCCCTGAGCGGGCAGCATGCCCGGCTTCAGGCCGGAAGCGAAATAGCTGATGGCGTCCTGGTCGGTGGTGAGCGGGCACTGTATATAAGCTTCGCCCGCGAAAGCCACCACGCCGATGCGGTAGTCGGCGAATTTCCTGGCTATGGCGCCCAGCAGAAGGCGGGCGTTGGAAAGGCGGTCCGGCTTCAGGTCCCGCGCGCCCATTGAAAGCGAAGCGTCCATCACTATCACCACGTTACCTTTCAGATCCGTGACCGGGGAAAGCTCAACTCCCCATTGCGGCCCGGCGGCGGCCAGGGCCAGCAGGCCGAGGGCGGCGACATAAAGCAGGCCGCGCAGGCGTCTGAGCGCGGCCGCGGGCCCCGCGGCAAGGCGTTCGAAGGCGGGCCCCAAAAGGCGCCGCGCCGTCTCAAGCCTGCGGTCCTCCGCTTTGAAGCGGAAGACTATCAGCGCGGCGAAAGCCGCGGCCAGCCAGGCTAAAGTCAGTGGATATCTAAAAAGTTCCATAGTTGCTACGGCACCGTCCTGAAATAGGTTCTTTCTAAAATGAACAGCAGGGCCAGCAGGGCCAGGGCCGGCGCGAGGAAATAGAGGTAGAGGTCCGTGTAATTGGTGTAGGTCTTCGCTTCGAACTTCGTTTTTTCCAGCGAATCTATCCTGCCGTAGATCTTATCAAGCTCCATGTAATTCTTGGCCCGGTAAAACTCGCCGCCGGTGAGGCCGGCGATCTCGCGCAGCGTCGGCTCGTCCAGGTCCTCGTCCACATAGATCACGGGCTGCATCGGGTCGCCGGTGGAGATCTGGGCTCTGCCCTTGCCCGCGGTGCCGATGGTGTAGATCTTTATGTCGTAGGCCGTCGCGGTTTTCGCAGCCAGGCTGAGGTCCGTGACCAGGCCCATGTTGGAGCGTCCGTCGGTGAGCAGCACTATCACCTTGCTTTTGGCCTTGCTTTCCTTTAGATGGTTCACCGCGGTCACTATGGCGTCACCTATCGCCGTGCCGTCGGCGCGGGTCATGTTGATATAGGAGGACTCCAGCATTTCCAGCACCGATTGGTAATCCAGCGTGAGGGGGCAGGTAAGCAGGGCCGTTCCGCCGAAAACGGTAACTCCGATGCGGTCGTTCCTGCGCTTTTTTACGAAGTCGGCGGCGGCTTTCTTGGCCGCCTCAAGCCGGTTATAAGGCGCGAAATCCTCGGCGGCCATGCTGTAGGAAGTGTCCAGCGCCAGCATTATGTCTATCCCCTCGGCGGGCGGAACTTCGCCGCGGCTGGCCTTCTGGGGCCGGGCCAGCGCTAAAATAAGCAGGGCTATGGCCGCCATCCTGCCCCAGAAAGGCAGGACTGAAAAGAGGCGCGCGCGCAAGGTCCTGAGCGCCGGCAGCGGCGCCGGCATGCCGGCGGAATTGAGGCGCCTGTCCGCCTGCGCTCTGGCAAGGCCGGCCAGCAGGCCCGCGAGCGGCATAAGCAGCAGGATCCAGGGGTGCTTAAAAAGGTTCACGGCTTCGCCACCGCCTTCTTCTGTTCAGCCGCGGCGGCGGCCAGCGCCCGCGCATTTTCCGCTGCCCGGTAAAATTCCGTCAGCAGCTCCTCCAGGGCGCGGGAATCGTCCGCGGCGTCCTCCGGTTTGAGCCGGGCGAATTTAACAAGGTCGGACTTCTGAAGCAATTCCCTGGCCCTGAGCGAGGTCTTTATGTCGGCCCCGGTCCTTTTAAGCTCGCGGCCCAGGACAGAGGTGGTCATCAGGGCGGCGTCGATGGAAAATTCCTCCTCCAGATAAAGGCGCAGGACGGAGGTGAGCCCGGTGTAAAATTCCTTCAGCTTCCCCGCGGCGGCGAGCGGCGACTTCTCCAGCTTCTCAAGCCGGTCGCGGGCCCGCTGGTAGGGGGTGCGCGCGTCCAGCCAGGCGCCGCGCGCGGCGCCGCCTGCCGCGCCGTCGCGCCCGCGGAAATAAAAATAAAGCGCGGCCGCGGCGGCCAGCGCGAGAGCGAGCAGCCAGAGCCAGGGCACGTAGCGGAAAGGCGGATAGATGTCGCGTATGGCCTCGCCTTCCTTTGTTTTGAACAGCGGCAGCACTTCCAGATTAAAGGCGGAGCTGTTGACCGTTGTTCCGGACGAAGCGTCGGCCTCCCCCAGGCGCCAGGCGATAGCGGGGAAGGTGCTTATCCCGAGGGTGAAGGCGCGGGCGTTGACTTCAAAAATTTCGGTTTTGCGGCCGCCGTTCTTGATTTCTCCGGCCTTCGTGAAGGAAAGCAGCTCGAACCCCGAGCCGTCGGCGGAGGAGGTGTCGGGCTTAAGTGAATAATTTTCAGGCAGCGAGGCTTCCACTTTAAACTTGAAGGAATCGGCCAGCAGTATCTTTCCCGCCGGCGGGGTCACCGTAAGGGAGACCCCGGTATCCGCCCCGCCCGCCGCGGCGGGCGCGGCGGCCAGGAAGGCGGTCAGCAGGAAGAGCGTTGATTTCCTCATAGGAGCCTGAAATTATTCTTGCGCTGCCGGAAAAATTTAACGACCGGGCCGTACACGGGCAGGGCGGGGTCGATATCTATCCAGGCCGAGCCGGTAGAGCGCAGTACCGCTTCCATGTCCGCGCGGCGGCCGGCGGCCGCCGTTTCGTAGGCCGCGCGGTAGACCGGGCTCGAGAGGTCGGCGGTAAAATTTTCTCCCCCCTCGAGCTGCTCGGTCACCAGGAGAGCGCGCGCTTCAGGCAGGGCGCGCTCGAAGCGGTCCGTTATCACCACGGGGATCAGATCGTGGCGGCGGGCGGTCAGGCGCGCCTCCCGGGAGTAATCCGGGGCGTTGAAGTCGGAGATAAGTATTATGATGCCGCGCCTTTTCATTACCCTGTTGGCCGTCTTAAGCGCCTGGGCTATGTCGGTGCCGCGGTTCTTCGGGGCGTAGGCCAGCAGTTCGCGGATTATGCGCAGGCTGTGGTTCTTGCCCTTGCGGGGCGGTATGTAGAGCTCCGTTTTGTCGCTGAAGAGCAGCAGTCCGCTCTTGTCGCTGTTCTTCAGCGCCGAGAAGGCGAACATGGCCGCCAGCTCGGCCGCGGCTTCGCTCTTGGGCTTTCCGGACGAGCCGAAGGACTGCGACGCGGAGATGTCGCAGAGTATCATCAGCGTAAGCTCGCGTTCCTCGATGAATTGCTTTACGAAAGGCTTGGAGCAGCGGGCGGTGACATTCCAGTCTATGGAGCGGATATCGTCGCCGGGTACGTATTCCCGGACTTCCGAGAACTCCACGCCGCGGCCCTTGAACACGCTCTGGTACTGGCCGGCGAAGGTTTCGCTGACCAGACGCCCGGTCTTTATCTCTATCTGCCGGACCTTCTTTAAAATTTCAGCGGTATTCATAGGGGGACGGGGATAAGGATAAGGGTTAAGGGATAAGGGTTAAGGGTTAAGGGATAAGGGCCGGAATATTATTTATCACTTAATCCTTACAACTTACCACTTACAACTTAATCCTTAGTACTTACTTCTACGGTACCTCTACGGCTTCGAAGATGTTCTTTATTATATCCTCGGAGGTTATATTTTCAGCCTCGGCCTCGTAGGTGAGCAGCACGCGGTGGCGCATCACCGAAAAGCCTACCGCCTTTATGTCCTCGGGAGTTACGTAGCCGCGGCCGTTTATGAACGCGTAAGCCTTGGCTGCCTGTATCATATAGATGGTGGCGCGCGGGCTGGCGCCGTAGTTTATCCAGGGCTTTATTTTATCGAGGCCGTGCTTTTCCGGCTCGCGGGTGGCTATCACCAGGTCCAGCACGTAGTTCTTGATCTTATCGTCGACATAGATGAGGTCGGCGGTCTGGCGGGCCTGCATCACCTGTTCGACGCTGACCGCTTTGCCGGCGACCGGCAGGGTCTGGCGGGCCATCAGCTCCAGCACGCGCGCTTCCTCCACCTTGGTGGGGTAGGTGATGTTTATCTTCAGCATGAAGCGGTCCACCTGCGCTTCGGGCAGCGGGTAGGTGCCTTGCTGCTCTATCGGGTTCTGCGTGGCCAGGACCATGAAAAGGTCCGGCAGCTTGAAGGTGGAGTCGGAGATGGTGACCTGGCGCTCCTGCATGCCCTCCAGCAGCGCGCTCTGCACTTTGGCCGGGGCGCGGTTTATTTCGTCGGCCAGTATGATGTTGGCGAAGATGGGCCCCTTGCGCACCGAGAAGGTGCTTTCCTTCGGGTTGAAGATCAGCGTGCCGGTGATGTCGGCCGGGAGCAGGTCGGGCGTGAACTGTATGCGCTGGAAGGAGGCTGAAACCGCCTGCGCCAGGGTCTTCACGGTGAGCGTCTTGGCGAGGCCGGGCACGCCTTCCACCAGCACGTGGCCGTTGGCTATAAGCCCGACGAGCAGTCCGTTTATCAGCTCGTCCTGGCCGACCACCACTTTGGCCATTTCTTTGCGCAGGTCCTGTATGAAAAGCGCGTCCTGCTGGATTTTCTGGTTCAGTTTTGAGATTTCCGAGTCCATATGTTGGTCCTTTTCCTTCAGGAGTTTCCTGGCGGCCCGGGGCAGCCGGCGTCGGTCTCAAATTTTAAAAAATTTGACGAATTTTTGTCAACAGCCCCTATTCTATCCGGAAAAGGGGCTTTGAATCCAGCTCGCGCAGCTGCTGCTCTTTGTGCGCTTCTATGTCCAGGCGTATGCGGTTTACCGCTTCAAGGGCCTTGAGGCGCACTTCCTCGTCGTAGTCCTGCAGCGCGCGGCTCAAAGCCGGGATGGCTTCCTTGTTGGAAAAAGTGCCTATGGCGATGACGGCGTTAAGGCGGGTCTCTTTGTCGTAGTCCTTAAGCGCCTCGGTGAGCAGCGCCAGGCTCAGCTTGCTCTTATCTTTGGCCAGCATGGTGATGATGCTTTTTTTTACGAAAGATTCGGTTTCGGTTTCCAGCATGCCCTTAAGCACGCCCGGGGCGCTCTCGTCCTGCAGCTGCCAAAGCAGCTCGGCCGCGGCGAAGCGCACCTTTTCGTTGGAGTCCTGGGTGAGCCCGCGCAGGGTCTTGAGGGTCTCCATGGAGAACTTTATAAGGTAGGTCTTCTCCGGCTTCACCGGCAGGACGGGGTCGGGCAGGGAGGTTATCTCGTCCTTTTTTGCCAGCTTGATCATTTCCTTTTTTTTAACCTCGGCTTTATTCTGGTTCACCAGGTAGAAAACCCCGGCGAGAAAAATCAGAAGCATCAGGAACCATTTCATAGAGTGATCCTCTTGTCCGTCCGCCGGACGCCGCCCTCGTTACCGCAGACTCAAAGCCTTGAAGCTAAGCCGCACTTTCCCGCCGCGCGCTTCCGCGTGCGCGATCTCCGGGTCGTTCATCTTTTTCCAGCCCGGGCCCGCATCCGCCGGCTCGCTTGAGAACACGACCCGGTCTTTTTCCCGGCGCCAGGCTACGCGGCCGAACTCCCAGCCGGGGGTGAGCAGCGCGTCTTTGGCCCCCTCCCCGTTAAGCTGGTAGTGGCAGAGCACCGTAAGGCTTTCAGCGGAAGCCAGGAAAAGGTTGAGCCCGCGGTAGGGGGCTTTAAGCCCCGGGCGGCTGTCTTTGCAGGAGATCCAGACGGTGCGTATCTCGTCGAGGGCCATCTCGAGCGCGGCCCCGGGAGAGCCGTAGGCGTCCAGCATTTTTACGACCTGCCAGAAAAGCACTTCCGAATCGTTCCCGCCTTTTATCTTCGAGGCGTATTTACCCAGCAGCGCGCGTATCTCGTCCTTGATGAAAAGGGTGCCGTTGTGAGCGAAGATCAGTCCGTCCGCCGAGAAGGGCTGGGTGTTGTTATTCGAGATAAGCCTCGCCCTGGGCAGCCCGGAGGGATTCGAGGCGTCGCGCAGATGCGCGACGGCCACCCTGGAAGCCGCGGAGGCGGCTTTCTCAAAAGCTTTAATTTCAAGGCGCGCGGGACCGGGGCTCTTTATCACCGCCGGGGCCGCGCCGCGGTAGAAGCCCATTCCCCAGCCGTCGTCCTGGAACCTGCCCTTAACGGCGCCGGCCTGGGCAAGCAGGCTTTTGGGATTCCCGCAAAGAAGGTCCCGGCTTGAGGCCGGCCGGGAGGAGATCGCCGCGGTTATTCTGCACATAGTAATGATATTTAAACAATTTTGAAGGGGGTATTCAAATGCTTCGCGAAGTTGATATAATAAAATCGCTGGTCGCTCTGAGATAAATCGCAGGCAGACGGGGTTTATAATGGAAAATAACGATTTTGAATTCAAGCCGCTCCCGGAAATTCCGGGGCAGGAAGACTACGCCCTTCCCGATGCGGAGGGCCCGGTCCCCGCCGGCTTCAACGAGCGGTTCGTGGCTTATGTGGTGGACTCCCTTCCCTTCGTGCTGGCCACTTACTCCACGCTCAAGCTGGCCGTGGGCGCGGGGCTTTTCCCTTATACCACCGCCAACGAGTGGCTCTGGAAATTCCTCTGGATGGGCCTTTATGTGGTTTACGAAGCCGTCTTCTCTAGCGGCGGACGCGCCACGCTGGGCAAGTACATGATGAACATAAGAGTGAAGGCCAGGGACGGGAGCGATCTTTCCTTCCCGAGGGCTTTTGTAAGGGCCGTAGCTTATTTTCTAAGTTCCGCCACCTTCAACCTGGGCTATCTGGCGGCGCTGGTGACCGAGAACAAGCGCGCCCTGCATGATTTCGTGGCGGGCAGCCGCGTGATAAGCGTGCGCGAGCGCAGCGACTGGGCGGGCGGCCTGGTTCTGGCCGCCTCCTGGGGCATGATGGTGATCTTGGGCGGCACCTGGCTGAACAATACGGTGCTGAAAGTAACGCCTTACGAGAAGAAGCAGATAATAGAGGCTCACCGCACCATCTCAAAGCTGGCCAGGCTGGAGGAAATATACCTGCGGCGCGAGGGGCATTATACCAACGATCTGCGGACTCTGGCGAACCTCACCGGCAATGTCAACGCCGTCAGGGCCGAGCTTTTCAAAACGCTTGAGCCGGACACCCTGATGATCTCTTCCAACGGGCGCAAGTTCCAGATAACGGCCAAAGCCAAAAACTGGCGCAAGACGGAGGTTCAGGTCCTGTCCAAGGTAGACGCCCCCTCGTCCTCGCTCATGCCCTGAAGCTGATCACGGCGGTGAAAGGCGGCTGAAGGCAGGAAAAAAGAAGTGCCGCAGCGCTCCTCACTCTTTCCGTCCCCCCCGCCGCCCTGAGTTACCGCTTATACTCTGTTCTTTTCCGAGCCGCTCTGGCAGATCATGCAGTAGCGGGCGGAGGGCAGGGCCTTTATGCGCTTCTTCTCAATGATATTCTTACAGTGCTCGCAGAGACCGTAGGTGCCCTTTTCCATCTTGCGCAGCGCCGCCTCAATGTCGCGGAGTATCTTGCGCTCATTGTCTGAAAGTTCGAAGAGGATCTCCTTGTCGAGGCTCTGCGTGGCCTGGTCTATCGAGTCCCCCACTTCGGGCTCGAGCATGTCCAGGTTTTTCTTATCCTCTACGTTCTTTGCGATGTCCGTCTTCATCTCGCTGAGGCTGGCCGATATTTCCGCCAGTTCCTGCTTTGTCAGCGCCTCCGCCGCCTGACTTTTTTTAGCCGGGGCGGCCTTGGCTGTTTTTTTCTCCGGAGCTTTTTTAGCCGGGGCTTTTTTAGCCGGGGCCTTTTTAGCCGGGGCTTTTTTAGCCGGGGCTTTTTTGGCCGCTATCTTTTTAGCCGGTGGTTTTTTAGCTGTCTTAACTGGTTTTTTCATAAGGCTCCATTATCCGTTAATGCTGCGAAGTGCTGAAAAACATGGGGCGCGCCGCGGTTATTACGGCGCGCGAGGCCTCTATCCTTCCCCGGTAGTATTTGGGGAGACAAAAGGCCCCGGTTATGGTCAGCCCGTCGGAATACTTCAGCGGGCGCTTAAGCCTTTCGGCCGCGGCCAGGTCAAGCGCGGCGGCGTTAAGCCCGGCGGGCGCGCGGGCCGGAAGGTCCGTGCAGTAGAGAAAGGTCCACGGCATATCGTAAGAGGGGATGAAAGCGGTATAGCTGCCGACGAAGCGGAAGACCTTCCTGAGCGTGTTGTAAATAGCCGGGTGCAGGTCGAACTGCAGCGGGGTCCCGGGGCCCGCCTGCATGGCGAAGATCCCGCCCGGGGCCAGTATCTTCTTCATACGGCGGTAGAACTCCAGCGTGTAGAGAGCGTAGGCCGGACCGCCCTCGATGGGGCTGGGGAGGTCCGAATAAACAAGGTCGAATTTTAAAGAGGTGTTCTCCACGCACTTCCTGGCATCCTGGGCCAGCAGGCGCAGGCGCGGATCGGCAAAGGCGCCGCGGTGCCAGGACTCAAGGTGCTTCTCCGCGAAGCGCAGTATGTTGTAGTCGATGTCGGCCATAACCACGCGCTCTATGCCGCGGTCGTTGAGAATGTCCCTGGCGGTGGCGCCTTCCCCCCCTCCCAGTATCAGCGCGGTTTTCGGGGCCGGGTGGGCCAGCAGGGCCGGGCAGACGAGGGATTCGTGATAGAAGGCTTCGTCGTACTGGCTGGACTGGGTTTCTCCGTCCAGCACCAGCACCTTGCCGAAAGTATGCGTCTTTATCAGCGCGGCTTCCTGGAAGGCCGTGGAGGAGGTTTCAAGCACCTCCAGGGCGCGGTGGGCGTGCAGCTCTCCGGGCGTAAAAAATTCAACGAACCATTCCCCCTTCGGCAGAATGTTTTTGGAATTCTTGATCCAGTCAAATTTGGTTTTCTTCTTCATCTATTTGGGAAGCAGTCCCCGCTCCATCTTCATAACGCTGAAATGCGCGGCCCCGAATTTCTTCTTCACCACTTTGAACGCCTCCCACGGGCGGGTTTTTGCGCCGCAGGTGAAAAGATCCACGGAGGCGTATTGATGCTCCGGCCAGGTGTGTATCGCGAAGTGGGATTCGGCGATAACCACAACGCCTGAAACGCCGTAGGGCTTGAAGTGATGGAAGATCGAATCTATTATGGTGGCGTCAGCGGCCTTGGCTGCTTTCAGCATGGCGTCCTGCACGGCGGACACGGACGAAAGCGCCGCGGCTCTGCAGCCGTAGAGTTCCAGTATCAGGTGTTGGCCAAGGGCTTTCATATGTATTTTCCGGCTTAACAATCTATATTATTTACCGGGGGGTGTCAATCGACGGGAGGGAAATGCCGCGAAATATGGCGGGGAAAGCCGGGAGTTGCTCTTTACTTGAACGATATGCCTTTCATTTTGGTGAAGATAGTGCGGTCGCGGCGCTGGAAGATGGGGCTGCGGAAAGGGAAGTCGAAGGTGAGCGAGATGCGGTGCGTGGCCCCGAGCTCCCCCATCGGAACGAAGGCGTAGTCCAGGCTGAAGAAGTGCAGGGTAGCGCCGACCCCCAGGGAGAGGCCGCCCAGGCCGTCGCTCATCTGCTGGGCGTTAAGGCCGCCGCGCACGCACAGGCGGGTGAGCTCGTTGGGGGCGGTGGCCAGCTCCACGCCCAGCAGCACGTTAGGCTTGTTCTGCTTGGGGAGCACCACGTCGGTGGCCACCAGCAGGTTGCGGAAAGGGTTCAGGGCGGCGCCGAGCTTGAAAGTGAGCGGCAGCGGGTTCGACTCCCTGTCGTAAGAGAGGCCTCCGCCCATATTGGTGGCCGTAACGGCCAGGCGGTAAGGGATGTCGCCGAAGTTGTAGGTCATTACGCCCACGTCCCCGGCGTAGCTTTTCGCGGAGTCGACTATCGTAGACTTGATATACTTCAGCGAGACGCCGATCGACACGTCTATGTCCTTGTCCGAAAATTCAAGTATGGCTTTGCTGTAAGAGAGCGTGAAGACCTGGTCGCGCGGGGTGAAGTTAGGGTCGGTGAGATTAATATTTCCGGAGATGTCGGTCTGCGTGATAGATCCGATGTCTGTCATCAGTAGAGAGCCGGCCAACACGGAGTCGTAGGAGAGTCGGTGCGCGTAGGCGGCGTACTGATAGCTTATGTCCTCGAAATACTGGGCGCGCATGAACACGGCGGAGAGCTTCGGTATCTGCACCAGCCCGGCCGGATTCCAGTAGACGGCTGAGGCCTCGTCGCTTACGGCCGAATAGGCGCCGCCCATGGCCGCGGCCCTGGCTCCCGCCGCCAGGTTCAGGAAATCGGCCGTGGTGGTGCCTACCGCCTTGGAGGAAAAATAGCGGGGATCCTCGCCGGCGGAAAGCGGCGGAGAAAAAGCGAAAGCCAGGCCGGCGGCCGCCAGGGAGGCCGTCAGGACCGCTTTGGTGTAAGCCTTTTTCATAAGACCCTTACCTTTCCACCGCCAGCTTGAACACTTTCTTTCCCGCGCTGGAATCGATCACGGCGAGGTAGATGCCGCTGGCCACCAGGTAGCCGGACTTGTTTACGCCTTTCCAGATAATGACGCCGGTGCTGCCGGCGGTAGCTTCCCAGATCTTGTCGCCGGTGAGCGTATATATGCGCACTTTGGAGCTGGCCGGGATCTTGTCTATCGTCACGAAGCCCTGCCCGCGGTTGGGGTAGAAGGGATTGGGGTAGATCAGCACGTTGCTAAGGTTCGTGGCCGCCGTGCGCACCATCAGCTGGAACAGGCTGAAATGGTTGAGCGTCGCCGTTATCGTCCGGTCGCCGATATTCACTTTCGTTTCAAGCGGCAGACACTCCTGCGAGCGCGGGTTATAGCGGGCCAGAACCAACTGCGAAGCTTTGGCGATTATATCGTTCTTGGCGTTGGTCGAGTCCTGGTCGAAGTGGAGCGTGAGCGTCACCGGCTCCTGCGGCTGGCTCTGCGCGAAGATCTCGACTGTCACCGGAGTGATGCCGCCGGCCAGATAGCCGCATTTATCGTAGGAGGAGGAGGAGACGGCTATGCCCGTGGCCGAGGGAAAAGCGCCGGCCGGTATATCCAGCTGCACCGTCCTGTTGTTGAGCAGGGTCCCGGAGATCGTTACAGCCCTGGTAGGATCGCTGGTGCCGCCTACCGAGCCGGGAGGGGCGCCAGCGCTTTCCAGGCCCTTGGTGAAGGTCGCCGTAGCCCGCTTGCGGCCCGTTACGCCGACGCCGGTGCAGCCCAGGGAAATGCCCTCCCCGTTGCAGGCGGCCACGTCGAAATAGTAAGTGGTGGAGGTGAGCAGGCCGTTCACAAAGGCGAAGTTGTCGGTAAGCAGGTTGGAGAACTTCATCCCGTCCGGGGTCCTTATCGGCGCGGAGAAATTCTCGTTCGTGGAGGCGCGCACCTCGTAGATGGTCTCCGGCGAGTTTTCGCTGGTGTCCCAGAGCAGCCAGATCCCGGACATGGAAATGTCCGTGGCGGCGAGGCTGGCGGGCTTATTGGCGAGAGTGTACTGTGAGCCCAGGTTTAAGATCTCTCCCGCAACGCCGTCCCCGTTTACCGGGGTGACGCGCAGGTAGTAGCGGACATTGGGTTGCAGCATGGTAATGGGCAGGAAGCCGTCGGTGGTGGTAAAAGTATAAGACGTAGCGAAATTATTCGTGGAGCCGGTTACTCTGTAAACGGTCCAGGTGGAGTTGCCGTTGATCAGCCAGTTTACGGTGAAGCTGTCGGTGCTGATCTTGGTATAAATGTTGGGGGTGGCGGGCGAAGGCGGCACTGTCAGCGTGAAAACTCCCGCGGCGCTGTAGTTTATCGGGCCCCGTATGGGGCCGCCCGATTGAATTTTCACGGCGCCGACCGCGGCCCGGTAGTTCCTGTTGGCTTTGAGGCCGGTCTGCGAGAGATTGTTCTCGGCGGTGGACCCAATAAATACGGCGGCAGAAGTCCCCGCGGTTATGTCGAAAAGCTCGTAGTAATCGGCGCCGGGGGCCGCGTCCCAGGACCAGTTCAGGGTGGAACTGCTCAGGGGCGTGCCTGTAAAGTTGCTGACGCCGCTCACCGTTATGGTTGACGCGTAGCTGCTGAAAGCGGTCACCACGCCCGCGGTGGGAAGGCCGGGGCCGTTCATGGCCCGTACGCGGAAGTCGTACGACTGGTTGGCGGAGAGTCCGGTCAGCACGGTGGAGGTGCTGGTATAGTTGACGCTGAAAGGCACCGGCGTGGAAATATCCAGAGCGCTCGAGAACGGGGTGGGCTTGGACGGCGACATGGAAACTTCATAGGTCGTTATCTCGGAGTTCTCGTTCCTGGCCCATTCCAATTCAGCGGTTTCAAAGCTGGCGGTGTTTATCCGCAGCGGTTCGGGTATGGCCGCCAGGGTATAATAAGTGGCGGATTTTGCGAGCGGTCCGTTGCCCCCCTGGTTGTACGCCGCCACCATTATGGAGGCTCCGGTGTTGGGGGCCAGGCCGGTCTGCGTGTGGTAGACGGTGGCGGAGTCGTTCCTGAAAGTCACTGTGGTTATAAAAACGTTGTTCGTGGCCGAATAGACATTATAGCCTTCGGCGGCGGTTATCCCTCCCTGTTTCCAGGACCAGAGAACGGAATTTCCGCCGATGACGGCGCCGGAGACCAAAGAGGGCGAACCGAGGGGGCGGTCTATGGTCACCTGCACGGGGTGGCCTTCGGAGAACAGGCCGTTGGCCGCGACGCGCATATTGTACCAGCCGTGGGGAAGTTCCCCGGCTTCCGCGGCCGCGGGCATGATCACGGTTATCGAGGAAAGGGTCTTTTCCCAGCCGGGGTTGGTGCCGCTGCCGCCGTAGAGGGAATAAATCCTAGTGGAGATATCCGCCATGAAGCCGCTCTGGTTGTCGATCTGCTGTATGTACAGCCGGGGGTTGCTGTGCGAGGAATTCGCCGGGCCCGCGCCGCCGCCGGAGGCTTCCGAGATGCCGTGGAAATTCGAGAGGGCGCTGCGCAGCGTGACAGCCGCGCCCCAGTTAAACTCGTCATCTCCCGAGGAGATGAGCGGCTGCCTTTGGACTTCGGCCTCCAGGCCGGAAGAGTCGGGCGAATAAGAGAAATACGCCACGTCGGTGGTGTCCAGGTACTGCGACCCGTCCCAGCCGCCTATGTTGATGATATAGTTGTCCCTGGTGAGCACGGTGGTGTGGTTAGCCCGGCCCGTAGTCATTTCCCCCTGGAGGCTCCACGCGGGAAAATCGGGGTTGTAGCTCTCCGCATAGGTCTGGGACGCGCCGGGGGTCTCGCCGCCGGTGACCATTACTTTGCCGTTGGGCAGCAGCACGCTGCGGTGGTTTGCCCTGTCGAGGTTCAGCAGCGGCAGGTAGGTCCAGCCGGCGCCGTTATAGATCTCGGCGGTGATCTGGCTCATATAGTTGTTCGAGCCGCCTATCGCCAGCACCCGCCCGTCCCGGAGCAGCGTGGCGGTATGGGCGTAGCGGGGGGTGTTAAGCGTGGCGGGGCCGCCGACAAAAGCCCGGGAGGTATAGCTGAACACTTCCGAATTTCCGATGGCTCCGAAATCGTTGACGCCGCCGGCCAGCAGCACGTTGCCGCTCTTCAGGAGCGTGGCCGTGTGCTGCGCCCTGCCGGTGTTCATCGAACCGGTAGCCTGCCAGTAGGAATTGGAGGAAATATAGATCTCGGTCGTGCCGGAGTAGCCGGTCAGCGTGCCGCCGCCGGCCACCAGCACGTTGCCGTCCGGCAATACGGTGGCCGTGTGGTTCTGCCTGGCTTCCCCCATCGAAGAAGTCGGGATCCACCGTTGAGTGTCGGGATAATAGATCTCCGCCGTGCTGACCGCCGCGCTCGACGGCGTTGCGCCGCCGGCCACCAGCACATTGCCGTTAGGCAGGAGCGTGGCGGTATGCTTTGTCCGGGCGACGTTCATGGAGCCGGTGGGGGTCCATTTTCTGTTCGCCGGGTCCATCAGTTCGCAGGAGGCCAGGGGCCTGACCCCGTCCGAGCCGCCGCAGGTAAGTATCCGCCCGGTACCCAGCAGGGTGCTGGTGTGAAAGGCGCGTTTAGAATTGAGCTTCTCCGAGGCGGGCCAATCCCCGCGGACCGGGGTGATAGAGGTGACCGCGGCGCGCGCGGTAAAAGTTTTGTTGCGACAGTCGATGCTTATGGGGGCGGCGGTTTCACAGTTCCTGCCTCCCATTATCAGCATGTCTCCCGCCGGGGTTAGCAGAGTGGTGTGGCTGAACACCGGCGCTCCGAGGGTGGGAGAAAGATCGATATCGGCTAAATCCTTCCATACATTATCTTTGGGCGTAAAGCCGAGCGCGCTGGAAAAGATCATTTCCCGTATAACTATATCCGAGCGGCCATAGCTGAATGTCGGTTGTCTGTCCCCGGTCCAGATTTCATCGGCGGTATAAGTTAGTTCTCCTATAAGGCTTATGGCGCCGCCGCTATTGGGGACAATGCCCTGGGCTCCGGACTGATAGACGGTGGCGGCCGCCGTAAGATTGGACATCGTTCCTGTGGCGGCAAAAGTTACGTTGACCAGGAATTTGCACGATACCTCTCCGCAGGAATCGGCGACGGGGTTGCTAACGGCTACAGCGACGCTGCCTCCGGTATTGATAGTGGCCGCGTAGTTCTGCAAGGGATCTTCTATTGACCCGCTCTTCACTATGAGCGTGCCTTTGATTCCGCGGTACATACTTGAGAGTTCCATTACAATGTCGGCTCTTATGGTGCCGGTAAACGACGACGGCTGGGTCAGCGGGTACACGGGGGGAAACGTTAAATTCAATGCGCTTACCTTGGGGAACGGGGCAGCCGCGGAATCGGAGTTTATACTCTGTTTATCAAAAACAGCTCTTCCGGCCGGATTTTCCAGCTGCATAATGTCGTCAAAGTCGCCGGGATGGTGAAGCTCGTCTATGAGCGTGCCCACCTTATAGCCGTCCAGCGCCGCCGTGCTGTGGGCCAGATACAGCTTCACGCTTTCCACGGACACCGAAGGGTTTTCCGCGGGTTTCAGCGGTGTCGAGAAAAAGGCGTCTGCGTTTACCAGCCTGCCGGATACGGCCCTTGAAAGGGTTGTTGCTATCGGGAATTTTATTATGCTGGAGGGTTGTATGACTCCGTTTGTCAGGTAAAAAACAGTGTCTTTTTCCAGCGCCGGGCTGGCGCTGAACATTGTGCGGACTATGCCGCCGTAGCCGCCATACATGTTCCAGCTGCCGTCGGGCCGCAGGGCCGCGGAATGTTTGTGCACCCTGTAAGGCGCCGTGCCGTAAGTGGTTTCGCCGATCACCGTGCGCCCGCCGTTCTGGTCGAAATATTCCGCGCCGTCCAGGTAGCCGTGGCTGCCCATGTCCTGGGTCTCGATCCCATAGCCCCAGTAATATTCGTCGCCCCCCACCCCTTTAGTCCAGCACTCCTCCCCTACTCCCGTCAGCGACATCGTGCTGGGAGTGCATTTATAGGTATTAACATTATTGAAGCCGCCGGCTACCATTATCGTGCCGTTGTTCAAAACCGTGGCTGAATGGTCTATTCTGCCCTGCAGCAGGGCGTCTTTCGGAGTCCAGGCGCCGAGCAGCGTATCGGGGGAATAAACTTCGTTCATCGGCTCATAAAGCCAGGCCGTGTTCGCCAGGTTGCGCCGTCTGCCGCCGGTGACAAAAACTTTCCCCGACCGCAGCAGCATGGCGGCGTGGCCCATGCGCGGGCTGATCATGGACGTCGCGGCGGAGACGGTATTGAGCGCCGGGTTGTAGATCTCGCAGCTCTTGGTAATAGTGCCGTTAACGGTCGCTTCGACCGTAGTCGCGCCGCCGCAGAGCAGTACCCCGCCGGCGTTGGGGCCTTTTGACAGGAGGGTGGCGGTATGCCCCCCCCTTCGGATGCTCATTGGCGGAATTCCGATGTCGGTACAGGTTTTGAGCAGCGGGTTGCAGATCTCAAGAGAGTTTAACGGCGTGCCGGCATTGCTGTAGCCGCCGGCTATCAGCACCCTGCCGTCGGACATCAGGGTGGCCGTATGCGAAGATCTCGCAGTTACCAGATTGCTGCCCCAATCATCATAGATGTTGGTGCCCATATTGTACATCTGCACGCTGTTGTAAGCGGCGTTGGCGGCGTCTATCCCCCCCGCGATAAGCAGGTTGCCGTCTGGCAGCAGCGTGACGGTGTGGCTGTGGCGGGCGTTCAGCGCGGCGGCGGGGGCCGGCAAAAAATAGGCCGGCGCGAGAATAAATAAGAAGAGGACTTTTCTGAAATTCATAAAGCGTCCGCTGATAGTCTACAAAAAGCCTGTTACAGGATTGTTAACGAAATTTTAACTTTGGCGCTGGCCGGGGGGGTGATAGACATCGCCCTTTACGGCGCCGATACGGCTTTGACGCTGATGAGCGAGTCGCCGGTGGGGGCTTTGGGCTTGCCCGGGTCCAGTTTCTTTTTGCCGTCCACGGTGAAATGGTAGGGGTAAGTGCCGGGGAGTATGTAGACGTCGGTTTTCCAGAGGCCGCTCTTTTTGGTCATCTTTTTATCTTTCCAGGAGGTGAAGCTGCCGGCCAGCAGCACGGATTTGGCGTTGGCGTCTTTGTATTCAAAGGCGGTTTTTATCGCTTTTATTTTATCGGTTTCGCTTTTTACAGGTGCGGCCGCTTCCTTGCCGGCTTTAATTTCTTCCTCTTTGTCCTCTTTGGCCGTTTTATCCGCGGCGGTTTCTTTTGCGGGCGCGGCTTCTTCCTCTTCCTCCGGCGCCGGCAGGGGCACGGGCCTCACCTCTATGGTGTCGCCGGAGAAATGCAGGGACATCCGCCCGTAGATGGCATAGCCGGCATAAGCCATGACGGCCAGGCTTATCAGCGCCGCGGCCGCCCAGAATGTTTTTGATTTTGTCATGTTTTTAAGGAGAGAGCGGGCGATGGGAATCGAACCCACGTCTAATGCTTGGGAAGCACTCGTACTACCATTGTACTACGCCCGCGTATTTTTTACTCTGCCGTGCCTTCGTGTGAACACCCGGCGCTATTGCCGGTACCTGTAAATTTTACTTAAAAGTCCGCGGAATATCAATATCATTATTATTTCTTTATGAGGTTGAGGAATTCCTCCCTCACTTTATTGTCGCTGCGGAAGACGCCCAGCATGGAGCTGGTGGTCGCGAAAGAGGTCTCGTTCTTCACCCCGCGCATGCTGACGCAGAGATGCTCCGCCTCCATCACTATCCCCACTCCGCGCGGCTTCAGCACCTTGTAAAGCGTGCCGGCGATCTCTTCGGTAAGGCGCTCCTGCACCTGCAGGCGGCGGGCGAAGGTTTCCACGAGGCGCGGGATCTTTGAAAGGCCTACTATGCGGCCGTTCGGGATGTACGCCACGTGGGCTTTGCCGAAGAAGGGCAGCATATGGTGTTCGCACAGGGAGTAAAAAGCGATATCCCTGACTATCACCATCTCCCGGTAATTCACCTTGAAGAAGGCGCCGTTGAAAACCTTGTCGATATCGGCGTTGTAGCCGGAGGTTATTTCCCGCAGCGCCCGCGCCATGCGCCGAGGGGTTTTCTGCAGGCCTTCCCTTTCCGGGTTCTCGCCCAGGGCTTTAAGGATCTGCAGCGCTGCGGTTTCAAGCGGGTCTTTCATACCGGTAATTTTACAATTTTTATGCAACTGCTAACCACCGAGACGCGAAGAACAAGGAGTTCCACGGGGTTCTTTTCTCCGTGTTTCTCCGTGTCCTTCGTGGCTTCGTGGTTTTTTTGCTGCAGAGTAGCTGTCTCTGCGGGGAAAATGATCCTACTGCGAAGCTATATACAGCCACTTGCTGGTGGCGCTGAGGTTTTTTGAGGCCGCGCCCAGGGTTTTGGCGTCCGCCGAAAGCCTCTCCACGGCCTGCTGCTCTTCGAGCAGCTGGGTGAGTTTCTTGCCGCGGACCTTCCTGCCGCCCTTCTTGGAGGCGACGGCGTCGCGCATGGCGGCCTTCTTGTTTTTCGCGGCCAGCTGCGCCACCAGGATATTAACCTGGCCCGCTTTGCGGTTGACCTTGCGGCTGTAGCTGAGGATAGTGTTGGTGTAGGCGGAAAGGTTGGAGCCGGGCTGTATGGCGGAAAATTCCGTCTTGTTAAGGGCGGAGACATGGCTGAGGTTCTTGGCGATAGCCTTCAGGCTGACGCCGAGGGCTGAAATATCCTCAATACCCCCGGGGCCGCCGGCGGAATCAAGGGTCTCGATGGCTTCGTCCAGGTATTCGTCCTGACGCACCAGTTTAAAGAGGATATCTTTGAACTCCCTGATTTTCGCGTCGTCCTGCTTTACCGCCGGGGCCTGGCCGGGGGCTGTTTTTGACGACGTGTCCGCAAAAGCTAAACCCAGCCCCGAGAGCAGGATAAGTGCGGCTGAAAGCGTAAATCTGTTCTTCATAATTTTTATTCTCCTCCAACAGTTATAGTCTATCTGTTTATAGACGCCGGTACATGGGCCAAGGGTCTGCAATTATAAAGTAAAAAGGCCCACGCGTTCGTAGGCCTTTCGGGAATGCCGGCGGTTGCCGGCCGGCGGATAACCAGCCCTATTTCATGCCTTTCAGCGCTTTGAGAGCATGGGCGCGGGTCTTTATTTTACCCTCGAACTGCAGCAGATGTATTTTCTCGAGAAGTTCCCCCACGCGCGGGCCTTCCTGCAGCTTAAGCGTCTTTATCACATCGTTGCCGTCTATAAGCCTGGCGGAGCGGGATTTCATGTTCTTCGCGATATAAACTCCGAAGAGCAGGTTAAGCACCTGCATATAGCGCAGCGTTTTTTTCGGCGAATTATACGGAGTGCCGGGAGGGAGCGGGGCCGGCCGGTCCTGCAGCTTTCGCCTCATCGTTTCCAGCCGGCGGGCGGAAACATAGCTGGCGTGGTCAGCCCAGGAAAGCACAAGCAGCGGGACGGTGTATTCCCCCATCGCCCTGAAGAAGCGGAACAGGGCCCTGTCCGAGATGAGGTCGTTGGCGGCCAGGTTGCCGGGGCGCAGGTGCGTGCCTATTATCTTGGAAACCAGCCGGATGTCCTCGCGTGAAAAGCGCAGGCGCTCCATTTCCTTCTCGGCCATTATCGCGCCGTATTCCTCGTGGCCGAAGAAGCGCAGCCGCCCGTTTATCATGGCGGCTTTGGGCGGCTTAGCTATGTCGTGCAGCAGCGCCGCGAACTTAAGGAGGCGCGGGGCGGGCAGCAGCTCCGCGACCTTTTTATGGCCCGGCAGGCAGGCCGGCAGATTTTCAAAAAGATAGTCCAGCCGCTCCACCACGCGCAGCGTGTGCGTGAGCACCCCGCCCTTGCCGTAGTAGGCGGTGGCGCAGCTCTCCTGCGCCGCCAGGTCGGGGAAAATGGCGCAGAGTAAACCATATTTATTCATCAGCGCCAGCCATTTATGCGAGACGGGGCTTTCGAACAGCCGCAGCAGCTCTTCCCTCACGCGCTCCTGGGCGGTGGAGGCGATCAGGGCGGAGTGTTTTTTTACGGCTTCCAGTGCGGCCGGCGTCAGGCGGAAATCGAGCGCGGCCGCCACGCGGAAGGCCCGCAGCAGGCGCACCGGATCGTCGGTGAAGATGCCCGGAGAGACCGGCCGGACTTTTTTTGCGGCCAGGTCCTTCAGTCCTCCGGCCAGGTCCGTCACTTTGGCCCTGTCGGGCCGCAGCCGGAAGCCGCCGGCTTTTTTATCGGGGGTGAAAACGGCGCCGGGGGCGAGTCTGAGCGCCAGCGCGTTTATTGTAAAGTCGCGCCTCCTGAGGTCGGAGCCGAGCGAGCCTCCCACGAAAGGCATTATATCCAGCTGACAGAAAGGAGCTTTACGCTGCGTCAGGCGGTAAACCTGGTTTTCCTCGTCGAGCGGGAAGCAGGACGCGCCGAGCCTGCGGGCCAGCCGCCGCGTTCTGGCGGTGAAATCAGCCGAGGGCGGAACGGCCAGGTCGATATCTTTAAAAGAGCGCTTCAGAAGGGCGTCGCGCAGCGCTCCCCCTACCAGGTAAACTTCTCCGAAGACGCCGGTTATGGCGGCCGCCAGTTTCATAGTGTTAGGCCTTACTTGGAGGGCCGCCTTCAGGAAGTCGCGGCCTGCTGCGCTTTTTCCACCACCGCGTCGGCGGCGGCCTTGGCCCGCTTCTCAAGCTCGCGCTTGAGCAGCTCGCGCTTGAGCACCTTCTGCAGCGTGTTCTTGGGCAGGGAGGCCACCACCTCGACCTCGCGGGGGCGCTTGTAGGCGTCGAAATTGGCCTTTATGTACTGCATTATCTCGGCCCTCTCCAGCTGCACGTCGGGCTTCGGCACGCAGAAACACTTCATCGTCTCGTTCCCCGTGCCGTCGGGGATGCCGATCACGGCGTTCTCGAGCACCTTCGGGTGCGCGTTTATCACCTGCTCGACCTGGGCGGGAAAAACCTTCAGGCCTTTCACGATCACCATGTCTTTTTTGCGGTCGCGGATGAACAGGAACCCGTCGGTATCCAGCACCCCTATGTCGCCGGTCTTAAGCCAGCCGTCCTGCGTGAACAGCTCTTTGGTCGCAAGTTCGTTGTCGTGGTAGCCGCGGGTTATGTTGGGGCCCATCACGCAGATCTCCCCCTCCTCGCCGTGCTTGAGGTGGTTGCCCTGCTCGTCCATTATCCGTATCTTTACTCCGGGGATAGCCTTGCCCACGGAGCCGTGCTTGCGCGACCTGGGAGGGACGATGGTGACTACCGGGCTGGTTTCGGTGAGGCCGTAGCCTTCCAGGATGTGCAGGCCGAAGGTCTTGTTGAAATGCTGGGCGATCGTATGGTTCAGCGGCGCCGCCCCGGACATGCACAGGCGGACCTTGCGGAGGCTCCAGAATTTAAGGAAGAATTTCTTCAGGCCGCGGGCTTCCTTGGCCAGCACGCCGTAGATCTGGGGCACCGCCACCATGATGGTCACTCCCTCGCGGCCCATGGCCTGCAGCCAGGGTTTGGGCGGGGTGATGTTCTTCACTATCAGGGTCTTGCAGCCGAGCAGGATGGGCGTTATCACGTTGCCGGTCCAGGAGAAGGTGTGGAACATCGGCAGCAGCGCCATGAACACGTCTTTCTTCGTGGGCTCCAGGGTGTTTATCGAAGCCTTGGCGTTCTCTATCATGTTGTGGTGCGTCAGCAGCACGCCCTTGGGGTGGCCGGTGGTGCCGGAGGTGTAGAGAATGCTGGCGACGTCGTGCTCGTCCGCCGAGGATTTCTGGGTCTGCGGGTGGTAATGCGCGTGCCTGAGGTAATGCCAGAAGTCCGTCACGCCGTCTATGCCGCAGAAATCCGCCGAGATTATGAACTTGAGGCCGGGCAGGTCTTTCTTTACCGCGGCATAGTTCTTCGCGAATTCTTTTTCGGTCAGCACGCCCTTGCAGGCGGAATTTTCCAGGATATAGGAAAGCTCTTCGGCCTTGGAAACCATGAAATTTATCGGCACGGCTACCGCGCCTATTTTTACCAGGGCGAAGTAAGCTATGACGAACTCGGGAGAATTGCGCAGCGCGATGGCGGCGCGGTCGTCCTTGCGCAGGCCCAGCTGCCAGAACATATCGGCGGCGCGGTCCACGGAGAAAAGGACCTCGTGCCAGGACATGCGCTTGTCGCCGGTCACAAAGGCGGTTTCTTCCGGATTCCTCTCCGCCGTTTTGGCGAGACAGGAATAAAGGTCTTTGGGGTCGGTCATGTTTTAAACTCCTCCGTAACGCTGATAAGAACAAATTGTAGATAAAAAACAAACTCAATAAAAGGGCTTGTATCGAAAATAACGCGGCCGGCGCCGGCCGGGAGAGCCGCGGGACAATTCTCCCCGCCCTTAATCACGGCCGGCTTCGTGCACCTGTATGTAGCGCCTGGCCAGCAGCAGGCCTACCGGGGTAAGCAGCGCCATGCCCGCCACCCACATCCAGATCATCTGGGAATTGCGCGGGCCTTCGGGCGGGCAGTAGGCGGCCAGCAGGTAGCCGGAGAGGCCGCCGGCTAAGAACTTGGCGAAAAAGTACGGCAGCATCGAGAGGGCCAGGTAAGAGCCCTCCTGGCCTTTCGGGGCTATCGCGGCCGGGTACTCGTAGAGGCGCGGGGAGTAGAAGCATTCGCCCACGGAATAGACGAGCACGCACAGCACTATCCCCGCGTAAAGCGGGTGCAGCGGGCCCTTCAGGTCCAGCCACCAGGAGATGCCCGCGCCGAACGGCCCGTCGGCCAGCGGCTGGAACACGGCCGGAGGCAAGGCCATCAGGAAGATGGAAAGGCCGGCTATAGTGGTGCCGATGATGACGGTTCTGTAGGCCGTGAACTTCTGCGTCAGCGCGCCCACCACCGGGGCCAGGACGATCACCACCACCGCGTTCAGGAAGCCGAAAAGCCGCGCGAAGGGCGCGCCTTCACCGAGCTCGCGGATGATCACCTTGGGGAAGGTGTAGTAGAAGTGGTAAAGGATGAGCTTGACGAACACGACCAAGCCGAAGAAGGTGAGGAAGCGGTAGAAGGTGGGCTGGCTCCACAGCGCGCTGAAGATGCGCCACCAGTCCTTGGCCGCGTCGCGGCAGGACAGCAGGAACGCGGTCATGAACCCCTCGTTCCCATATTTGGTGACGGCGGGCGTTATCTTTATCCCCTCGTCGGTGGCCTCCACGCCTTCGCGCATGGCGACCCAGGTCAGCACCAGGTTGGGCAGGGTGCAGAACATGCCCAACAGGATGATGGTCTGGTAGGTGCTGATCTGCATGCCGAGGTAGGGCACCGTGAAGTGGCCGTACTCGCCCATGCCGCCGCGCACCTTGTCCACCACGTAGCTGGCTATCGCGAAGCCGACGTTCATCATCGAGTAGTACATCGAGAAGGCGATGGAGCGCTGCTTCGTTGTGGTAAAGCGCCTTACCGCCGCCACCATGACCGGGGTCTGCAGCGCCTCGCCGAGGGCCAGCGGGAACAAACCGAACGGGATGGCGATATATTTGGCGGCGAAGAACGCCATCACAAGGCGCGCCAGAGCGGCCAGGCCGAAGCCCGCGATCAGCGACTTGCGTATGCCCACGGCGTCCACCAGCGACCCCACCATCACGGTGAAGGCGGTCATGATGATGGACCAGTAGCCGATTATCCAGCCGGCGCTCTTGTCGCTGAGCCGCAGGTCGGAGGAGAGCCACAGCACCAGCACGGAGTTGACCAGGCTGTAGGCCAGGATGGTCAGGATCTTGGTGCCGAAAATTATCCAGAGCTCGCGTATGGAGCCTTTCAGCACCATGAACTTGCCTATAAAGGACTCTTCTGTCGTGTTGGTCATTGTTTCTCCGTAAGTTGTCCGCCCCGGCGTTTCAGCCGCAAAAACTAGGCCGTCCCGGCGCGCCGCTCCCCGCGCTTCGCGCCGCCGCCGGCGTCCCCGGAAGGTCCGGGTTTAAATCCCCGCAGTCCACGCGGAGTCCGCGGTCTGGGCGTTCCATCCCGGGTAAAGTGATTCTATCAAATCGCGGATTTTTTTGCGCAGGTATAAAGGACATGGGAGGCGCTCAGTTCGGCCGCGGCCGGCTCGGTGAAACCTGCTTTTTTCAGGAGCACCTGCATTTCGTCTTCGGAAAGCCTTTCTTTCAGCGGCGGGCCTGTCGGCGTTTCTTTTTTGATCCACTCTATTACGGCCAGGCGCGCGCCGGGCTTCAGCGCGGCGCTTACGGCGGCTAAAAAATCCTTCTTATCGTCCACCTCGTGGAGCACGTCGGAAATAAAGGCCATAGTGGCGTCGGCTTCAGGTATCTTCAGCTTGTCGCGCGTCACTTGGTGCGCGTGGATGTTGAAGATGCCAAGCGAGGCCACCTTGGACCGGATCTCGGCCAGCATCACTCCGGAGACGTCCAGCGCGTAAACCCGGCCCTTCGGCCCGACCATCCTGGCGGCGGGCAGGGAGAAGTAGCCGTTGCCGCAGCCTATGTCCATGAAAATGTCCCCCGGCTTGATGCCGGCTTTGACCAGGGTTTCCTCCGGCGGCAGCTCGGCGCGCCGCTCCGGGGTGTCCAGTTTATGTCTTTCTTCCGGGTCGAATATATGGGCCATGGTTTTGCTCAGATCACTTTTCTGTGTTTCTTTTTCGCCACGAGGTACAGCGCGAGCGCCACGCCGAGGTAGAGAGCGGTGGAGAGGATGGCCTCGAAAGTAAAGCTGCCGGCGGAGGGGTCGCGAAGGGCGAGGAATTTAATGAAAGGGGTCCCTTTATACTTAAGGACCATCAGGCCGGCTATGGCTATGCCCATCAGCGCGTCGCCGGCGATAAGGCCGGAAGAGAACAGCGAGCCGGGGTCATGCTCTTCTTCGGGCGCCCCGCCCGCTTTGCGCGAGACCAGCCAGGCCAGGAAGCCGCCCAGGAGGATCATGGGCCAGTTGGTTATCGGCAGGTAAAGTCCTATGGCGAAGGCCAGCGCCGAAACGCCGGCCAGTTCGCAGACGAGGCCTATCGCGCCGCCGAGGCCGAGCAGCAGCCAGGGCAAATTGCCGCCGGTAGCGCCTTCCACCAGCTTGGCCATCAACTGCGCCTGCGGAGCTTCGAGCGCGTTGGGATGTTCGGGGGTCGCCGCTCCGAAACCGAAGGCCGCGTAGAGCAGCAGGAGGATCGAGCCCGAGCGCACGGCCGAGACCAGGGCGCCGGCTACCTGGGCCACCTGCACCTTCCAGGGCGTGGCGCCGATGAGAGCCGCGGTCTTGAGGTCCTGGGAAAGGTCGCCGGAAACCGAGATGGCTATGCAGACCATGGCGCCGGCCATAATGGCGGCCACTTTGGCGGTTTCCTTGTCATGGCCGAGGGCGACGAACAGCAGCGTGAGCGACAGGAGCGCCGTGATGGTCATGCCGGAAACCGGCTGGTTGGTGGTTCCTATGAGGCCCACCATGCGCGCGCTGACGGCCACGAAGAACATGCAGAAGACCACTACTACCAGGGCTTCCACGAAGTTAAGGCCGAAGATGGGCGTGAGCCAGATGACCAGGAACATCGCCGTAACCCCGGCGAGCACCAGCGGCAGCGGCGTGTCCTGCTCTATGCGCAGGAACTTGTGGCAGACTTTGGCCGCGCCGCGGGCTATGGCCCAGAAGCAGAAACCCAGTATCAGCGCCCCGGCCGACCCGGCCACGAAGACGCGCGTGACTATGCCGGCGAAGAGCTTCAGCACGGGGTCCCAGCTTCCGGGTCCCAGCTGCCAGGGTATCTCAAAGGCGAAGATGCCGATGATGGCGCCCAGGACGCCGCCGGCCCAGACTATGTAGTTCTGTTCGAAATCTTTTTCCCCTTCCTTCTGCGTGCCTTCGCGCGCGCCGGCTTTTATGGTGAGGGCGGCGATGCTGCCTTTTACGGAGGAGATGATGTCGGGCAGCGAGCGGATGACGCTGATGAGGCCGCCGAAGGCGACGCCGCCGGCGCCGATATATTTTACGTAGTTCACCCGGATGTCGTCGGTGGTCATCTGGGCTATGGGGACCAGGCCGGGGGCGATGATGTTGTTGCCGCCGAAGGCGTTGATGGCCGGGATGAGCACCCAGTAGCCCAGGGCGCCGCCGGCGAACATCACGGCGGCGATGCGCAGGCCGACGAGGTAGCCGACGCCGAGGAACAGCGGGGAGATCTCATAGCCGAAGCCGGCTTTATTGAGGGAGGCGAAGCTCCAGGAGATGGTGTCGCGGAACAACATGAACCCGCTCATGACGAACTTAAAGATGCCGCCGGTGAGGATGCCGGCAAAGACGGGTTTGGCGGAGGAGCCGCCTTTGTCGCCGGCTATCAGGACTTTCGCGCAGGCGCTGCCTTCGGGGAACGGCAGGGTCTTGTGCTCTTTGACCATCAGGGAATGCCTGAGGGGTATCATCATCAGGAGCCCCAGGATGCCGCCGGTGAGGCCGAGCAGGAAGACCATAGAGTTGGTGATCTTGCCGCCCATGAAGATGATGGCGGGGACGGTGAAGATGATGGCGGCGGCGAGGGATTCGCCGATGGAGGCGAAGGCGTGGACGGCGTTGTTCTCGAGGATGGTGGCGTTGCGGTTGAAGAACCTGGGGAGCACGATGCGCAGCACCGTCATGGAGATGATGGCGGACGGGATGGAGGCGGAGACGGTCATGCCTATTTTGAGGCCGAGGTAGGCGTTGGCGCCGTTGAAGACTATGGAGAGGATGAAGCCGAGGACTACGGCCTGGACGGTGAATTCGGGGATGGTCTTGTCGGAATCGATGTAGGGCTTGAACTGGTAGTCGCCCTGCGCGCTGGTTTTTTTCTGTTCCATGGAATCCTTTAGCTTTTTGTACTGCACCGCGAGATGCCCAGTCGGGTCTTGGCCGGGGATTTGCCCCGCCGCGCCGGACCGAGGAAACCCTTGCGTTGGTTTCCCCCCACCCGGGAAATTAGGGTGGGGCCCCCCTTCCGCAACGGCGCTGCGGGGCAAATCCCCGGCCGCCCCTTCATTACAGCTTCGCTGATTCCCGATCTTAGATTTTCGACTTTCTATTTCCGACTGTTATTAGTTCTTGCTGTTCCCCGCCTTCGTCCATCCCTCCAGCACTTTTAAGGTGAGGCGGGCGCAGGCGAAGAAGTCTTTGAGGTCCAGGTATTCGTGCGTGGTGTGGACGTCGCGCATGCCGGTGGAGAGGATGGGGGCTTTTATGCCGTGGCCGTACATGATGTTGCCGTCGGTGCCGCCGCCGGAGGCGGAGGGCTTCATCCGGAGGCCTTCCTCCCGCATGGCGGCGGCTATCAGGGCCAGCACGGGGTTGTTCTTCTCAATGTGCAGGTTGGGGAACTTGCGCTCTATCAGGAATTCGTAGCGCGGGATTATCAGCCTGCCTTCGGAGCGCACTTTTATTTTTTTCACGGCTTTTTTCAGGCAGTCTTCCATGTGGCGCGTCTGCTTCCTGAGTTTTGCCGGGTCGTGGCTGCGGGCTTCGCCGGAGAGCTCCACCGAGGCCGGAATGATGTTTATCGCGTTGCCGCCCGAGATGAAGCCGATGTTGGCGGTGGTCTGGGAGTCTATGCGGCCCAGCCTCATTCCGGAGATCGCGTCGGAGACCACCTTAATGGCGGAGATGCCTTTTTCCGGCGCGACCCCGGCATGGGCGGCGGCGCCGTAGACTTTTATTTCCATCGAGTCGGCGGCCGGCGCGCTGGTGATCACGTTATCGAGCGCCTGCTCGTTGTCGAAGATGAGGCCGTAGCGCGAGCGCAGCTTGGAGTAGTCCAGGTACTTGGCGCCCATCAGGGCCATCTCTTCGCTGATGGTAAAGACGGCTTCTATGGGCGGGTGGGGGAGCTTGTTCTCTTCGAGGGTTTTTACGACCTCCAGTATTATGGCTATGCCCGCTTTGCAGTCGGCGCCGAGTATGGTGGCGCCGTCGGAGGAGATGCGGTCTTTGCGGACCTGCGGGCGGACATTGTCGGCGGGGCCTACGGTGTCCATGTGGGCCGAGAGCAGGAAAGGTTCGGCGGGGGCGGTGCCGGGGAAGCGGGCTATCACGTTGCCGGTTTCGCCGCCGATCTTCCTGCCGGCGTCGTCGATGGTCACTTCGGCGCCCATGAACTTGAGCAGTATGGAGAGGCGCCGCGCTATGGCGCCTTCTTTGCCCGAGAGCGAGGTTATTTTTGCGAGGTCGCAGAACAGCTGCGCCATCCGTTTTTCGTTGATAGCCGGTGTCATAGTCAGCGTCCGCGTCCCCTGCCTCTTCCTTTTCCCCGCCCCTTGTTCATCGCGGTGCGGGCGAAGTTCAGCGGGGGGCGCTGGCCGGAGCGGCCGCCGCGCGACTGGCGGGTCGGATTGTTTTGCGGCTGCCGGGCCTGGCCCGTCTGTCCGCCCTGCGGGGGCGGGCCTTCCAGCGACAGGTCGATCTTCCCTTCCGCCGTGTCCACCGCCGCTATCTTCACTTTTATCTTTGTGCCGGGCTTAAGCCCGCTCACGCGCAGCAGGCCTTCCGCCCCAGTATCGCCCAGCATCACGAAAGCGCCGCTGTCTATAATGGTGGTAACCGCCCCGTCCATTATCGAGCCGACCAGTTCCTTCATCAGCTCCGCGCGCATGATATCCACCGACTTGTGCTCGGCGTCGGAGGCCGCGCGCTCGCGCTCCGAGCAGTGCGCTCCCGCTTTATCCAGCGGCAGCGCCCCGTGGTTCTCTTTTTTGCCGAGGAGCAGCGCCTTCACGGCGCGGTGCGTCATCAGGTCGGGGTAGCGGCGTATCGGAGAAGTGAAGTGCGAATAGAAGCGCGTCGCTATGCCGAAGTGCCCGTCCGACTCCGGCGAGTAGACCGCCTGGCGCATGCTGCGCACCATCAGCGAATTTATAAGGTTGGTCAGCGGGTGGTTCTCCGCCTGGCGCAGCACGTCCTGCAGGCCCTTCGCCGCGTTGGACCCTTCTATATGTCCCGCGGTCAGCCCCAGCTCGCCCAGAGCCGCTGAAAGCGCTTTCAGCTTCAGCGGGTCCGGGGTGTCGTGCCGGCGGTGCAGGAAGGGGAATTTAGCGGCGTAGAGCTCCGTGGCCACGGCCTCGTTGGCGAGCAGCATGAATTCCTCTATCAGGCGGTGGCTTTTAAGGCGCGGCCTCAGGCTGACGCCCAGCGGCCTGCCGTGCGGGTCCGCGTTCACCTTGTATTCGGGCAGGTTGAAGTCCAGCGCGCCCCGGGCGACGCGGCGCTTATAAAGCACGTCGGTAAGTATGCCCATGCGCTTAACCGCCTCGCCGATGCTCTTGTGCACGTCGGGCACTTTGCCGCCTTCCAGGAGGGTCTGGATTTCCTCGTAGGTGAAGCGCCGCCACGATCTTATCACCGTTTCCGCCAGGCGCCTTTTTGTAACCTTGCCGGAGGAATTAATATCCATGAACGCCGACATGGTAAGGCGCTCCTGCCGCGGGACGAGGCTGCAGAGATTGTCCGAGAGCGCCGGCGGCAGCATGGGCACCACCCGGTCGGGCAGGTAAACGCTGGTGGCGCGGGAATAGGCTTCCGCGTCGAGCGCGGTTCCTGGCTTGACATAGTGGGCCACGTCGGCTATATGCACCCCCAGGCGCAGCATCCCCCCGCCCAGGTCTTCCAGCGAGACGGCGTCGTCGAAGTCTTTGGCGTCGGCCCCGTCTATAGTGCAGACCGGCAGGTCGAACAGTTCTTCTCTGCCCTTCCATTGCTCCGGTTCCAGCCGCGCGCCGAAACTTGCCGCCTGCGCTACGACTTCTCCCGGAAAATTCTCGTTTATGCCGCGGGCGCGCAGTATGGCGTCTATGCGCGCGCGCACGTCGCCGGGGTCGCCCAGTATTTCGTTCACCAGGCCGGCGGCACCGGCGTCGGAGGTTGGCCAGCGCGTGACTTCCAGCACGGCGAAGGCTCCTTCCACCGGCACTATCTTCGGGGCGAAGCCGCTCACCTGGGCCGGAGGAGCGCTGCCTTTTTCCGGGATCAGCGCCCAGCCGGTTTTTACGCGCCTGAGGATGCCCACCATCGAGGTGCGCGCGCGCTTTACCACCGCGATGATTTCGCCGGCCAGGCGGCCGCTCTTTTCAGGGCGGACGCGCGCCTGCACGCGGTCCCCGTCCATCGCCAGATCAAGGCCGCGGCCCCGGATGAACACGTCGCCCGTGCCCTCTTTCTCCGAGAGCAGGAAGGCGAAGGTGCCCTTGTGCTGGATTACGCCTTCAATTATGGCCTCGTGCCCGCCCGAAGCCCCGCGAGTTTCTTTTTTTCTCCAATGTGGTTTCATTTTTTCCTTGATCCGTAAGTTCCTAAACCGCCCGACGCTGGCGGCTGTCCAGCCAGATCGTCACGGGGCCGTCGTTGATTATTTCCACTTCCATGTCCGCGGCGAAAACGCCGGTTTTCACGGGAACGGTTTTTTCTCTCAGCGCCTTCGTGAAATATTCATACAGCCGGGCGGCTTCGGCCGGCCGGGCGGCGGCGGCAAAATCCGGCCGGCGGCCTTTTGAGGCGTCGCCGTAAAGCGTGAACTGGGATATCACCAGCGCCTCGCCCTTAACATCCAGCAGCGAATGGTCGAATTTTCCCGCCGAGTTTGAAAACACCCGCAGGTTGGCCGTTTTTTCGGCCAGAAAATCGGCGTCGGCCTCCGTGTCGCCCTCTCCCACTCCCAGCAGCACTACCAGGCCCGGCCCTATAAGGGTATGCGCGCCGGAGGTTTTTACCCCCCCGCGTTTAACCCTCTGTATAAGCGCCCTCATAACTGTATTATAAATGATTTGCGGCCGCCGCGCCTAACGGCCCTCCGTAACGGGTCTGCTTTTTTGCCGGAGGCTTGAATATATCCGCGGCCGGTTGTATAATTATAAGGTAAGGGCGCGGAACTGCGGCCTCCCGCGCGAAAGGAAAAAAAATGGTAACCGGACTTGTACTCGTAAAACTATTGCCTGGTAAGGAAAAGCAGACCCTTGGCAAGCTGAAGGGGCTCAAGAGCGTGGTTCATATGTCGGCCGTCTTCGGCCGCTGGGACCTGGTGCTCGATATGGAGACTGACGACCTGCCGGCGCTTTCCAATATCGTGGTGCAGGAGATACGCTCTATCCCGGGCGTGCTCTCCACGGAGACGCTGGTCACGACGTCGTTGTAAAAGGCGGCCGCTCGAGTTTTCCGTCTTTTACCGCTGAGGCCGCAGAGCGAAGCGCCGCCCCGCGGTGAAAAACAGCGTCCGCTTGTGTTCCTTTATGTATAGGCCAATAACGATAGCCTTTTTTTTTCTGGCGCTGGCCGCCCGGCCGGCCCCGGCGCAGTTGTTTTTGGGCGCGGAGGTGGGGCCCGACGCGTTCCTGAAGCAGGATCCGGCTAAGATCGATACGGACGGGGAGGACGCCTTCGCCTGGGCGCTCAGCTCCGAGGTAAGCAGCGCTACCCTGTATGCCGTTCTCGGATCGACGAACCCCGAGCGGGAAATATTTAACTATCTGCGCGGCGGGATCTACAGGCAGGAGCTGGCCGCGCTGCTGCTGCTGTCCGAAAAAACTTCGGTCCCGTTCCAGAAACTCGCCGCCGAGCTGCCTAAAGCGGGCGGGTTCCGGGGTCTGGCAAAAAAACACGGTGCCGACGCCATGGAAATTTTTGACGCGGCCGGCAGGCTGAAGGCCGCGGCCGATCTCAGGCTGCCGCTTTTCCTGGCAATGCCGGCCGTCCCGGCCGCTCCGGGCGTTCAAGTCTCGACTTCCGCCGCCCTCTCTACAGATGAAAAAAAATAAACCGTTTTTCGCCGCGCTGGCCGCGCTGCTGCTCTGCGGCTCCGCTCTCGCCCTGCGGGTGCCTCCGGGCGCTTCCCTGGCCGACCTTGTTCTGCCGGACGGTTTCAGCGTGCGGGCCGAGCTCGCGCTCACGCCGGAAACCCAGGCAAAGGGGTTGATGTTCCGCGGGGAACTGCCGCCGGACAGCGGCATGCTTTTTGTGTTCAGCGGGGCGGATATCAAATCTTTCTGGATGAAGAACACCTATGTCGACCTGGATATGGTTTTTCTGGACGCCGGACTGAAAGTGCTTAAGGTGTTTCACCGGGTGCCGCGCTCCCGGCCCGGCCAGCCCGAAAGCGAGGTGGCGCGGGTTTCAGCGCCGGCCGCCTGCGTGCTTGAACTTCCGGCCGGAGCGGCCCGCGCGCACCGGGTCAGGCCCGGGTCAAAAATTAAAATTTCCTTCCCCCTCCCGGCCGCCGGAAAATAGCGGAGGCGGGCCATCGGCCCGCCTTCTTAGCCGCCGGAGCGGTCCTCTCAATTGCCGTTTCCCGGTCTCTACCGGGTCTGTTTCAGTATGTCCGACAGGTCCGGAGCAGCGGCTCCGCCTTTCGGCGTCTCCCGCTTATCCGGCGCCGCGGTGCCGAAGGCTTTTGGCTTCTGCATGCGCGGTATCGCGGTGCGCTGACGGTTTTTTTGGGGCTCTTTGGCGCGCTGCTTTGTCTTCGCGGCCGCCTCGGCGGCGGGTTTTTTTACCGGCTCCGGGACGGCCAGGGGCGTTTCGGCCGTGGACGAAGATTCATCCGCCGCGTACCCCGTATTGGTCTTCTTGAAAATATCCAGGGAATCTCCGCTGGTGCTTTCCGACCTGGCCGCGGGGTTGTAGCCGGCGGCGCCGCCGGTGGCCTTGTTGATCTTGAAAATTTCGCCCTGCCCTGAGGATTGCGGCGGGGAACCGGCTGAGTCTTCCCCCACCAGGAACTTTATTCCGAGTATTATCGCGGCGGTCAGTACGGCGCCCAGCAGGAGCAGGACCGCCGGGCTGAAGCCGCCCGTAGTTTGTTTCCGGTTGTAGGAGTTCATAATGCCTTCACTCTGAGTATTATGAGTTTACTACTAATGAGCCTCCGGTTTCAAACTGACTTGGGCGGCATGCCGTATTTTTTATGTAAACGGGCCGGTGGCGGGGCGCGGTGTAGCTGATGCCCGGACGGTCCGGCGCGATCTTCCGCAGGCTACAGGAGAATAAACATTTCTTTTTATTGTAAAATAAACGGAGCATGGGTATCTGGAATAACGCTTTTAAAATACCGGAGCCTCCGGAGCCTACTCCGGAGGAAAAAAAGCTGCTGGATGCCCTGGCGGATAAGGTGAAAGCGCGGGGCCTGGGCGAGATCGCCTCCTTCGCGGTTGAAAGCACCAGTCCGCTGCATAACCTGGGCGCGCAGGCCGTGACTTTTATAGAGCCCGTTCTTACTACGGTGTTCTTTAAAAAAGAAGACGTAGAAAAGTACCGGGTTATGCTGGAGAACAGCAAGGCTGTAAAATATTTGATAGACCGGCTGAACGCCGAACCGGAGAAAAAGGACGACCCCGATGTCAAAAAAAGACCTTGAGATTATTATAGCGACCGACTGCGGCAGCACCACCACTAAAGCCATCCTGATAGAAAAGAAAGGCGACACCTACCGCCAGACTTTCCGCGGTGAGGCCCCCACCACGGTAGAGGCCCCCTTCGAAGACGTCACTAAAGGCGTGCTGAACTCTATCACCGAAGTCGAGGAGCTTTCCGGCCGCAAAATACTGGACGGCGAAAGAATTATTACTCCGAACAGCGGCAATGTGGGCGCCGATATTTATGTTTCGACCTCCTCAGCCGGCGGCGGCCTGCAGATGATGGTGGCGGGCGCCGTCAAGGCGATGACCGGCGAATCCGCGCAGCGCTGCGCGCTGGGCGCGGGCGCCATAGTGATGGACGTGCTGGCCTCCAACGACGGGCGCGCCGACCACGAGAAGATAGAGCGGATCCGCCAGCTGCGCCCCGATATGATGCTGCTTTCCGGCGGCACCGACGGCGGCACCATCACCCACGTGGTGGAGCTCGCACAGTTCCTGAAGGCCGCCGATCCCAAGCCGCGCCTCGGGGCCTCCTACAAGCTGCCGGTGATCTATGCCGGCAACAACAAGGCCCACGACCAGATAAAAGAAATATTGGGCGACCGCACGGCGCTGATAATCACCGAGAACCTGCGCCCCACCCTGGAAAAAGAGAACCTCATGCCGGCCCGCCACAAAATACACGATATTTTCCTGGAGCATGTCATGCAGCAGGCCCCGGGCTACCCGCGCCTGATGAAGATGGTGGGCGCCCCCATCATGCCCACGCCGGCCGCGGTAGGGACCATGACGGAGAAATTCGCCAAGGCTAATAAATTCAACGTGCTGGCCGTGGACATCGGCGGCGCCACCACCGACGTGTTCTCGGTTTTTTCGGAGGTCTTCAACCGGACCGTCAGCGCGAACCTCGGCATGAGCTACTCCATCTCCAACGTGATGGCCGAGGCGGGGCTGGCCAACATCCTGCGCTGGCTGCCTTTCGACATAGACGAGCAGGACCTGCGTAACCGGCTGAAGAATAAAATGATTAGGCCCACCACCATCCCGCAGACGGTAGAGGACCTGCAGATAGAACACGCCGTCGCCCGCGAGGCTCTGCGCCTGGCGTTCGACCAGCACAAGGCGCTGGCCGTGGGCCTGAAGGGGGTGCAGCAGGAGCGCTCCATCTCGGACGCTTTTGACCAGACCGCCTCCGGGGCCAGCCTCATCAATGTCATGCGGCTCGATTATGTGATCGGCTCGGGCGGCATCCTGGCGCATTCCCCCCGCCGCACCCAGTCCATGCTGATGATGATAGACGCCTACCAGCCCGAAGGCGTCACCCGCATGGCCGTAGACTCCATCTTCATGATGCCGCACCTGGGCGTGCTTGCCCAGATAAGCGAAAAAGCCGCGCTGGACGTTTTCTACAACGACTGCCTCGTGCGGCTGGGGACCTGCCTAGCCCCGAAGGGCCTGGCCAAGGAAGGCCAGCTCGTAATGGAGTGGGAAGTGACTGGTTCCGACGGCAGCAGACAGGCCGGGGAACTCCGGTTCGGGGACATAATCCATGTGCCGTTCGCCGCGCCCAAAGCCAGACTGGTGGCCAGGCCGGTGAAGGGTTTTGACATGGGCGCGGGATCGGGCAGCCGCGTCGAGGCCGATATCGAGGGCGGCGTGGTGGGCCTGGTGCTGGACGGCCGCGGCCGTCCCTTCTGCCTGTCTAAGGACCCCTCCAAGCGGCGCGACGACATGAACAAGTGGTATAAGGCGATGGGGATGTACCCGGTATAACAACGATCGAAAATCGAACTTCGAAGATCAGGAACTCCGCGATTTTAGACTTTCGATTACCGATTTTAGACTTTCGGTTTCTTAAGGAGATAGCTTATGGCTCACGCTTATACGCCCGGACTTAAAGTCATGCCCTGCACGCTGCTGAAAAAGAAGAGGCTGCTGCCCATCCCCGGCACGGTGCTGGCCGTTCTGGGCCAGCAGGTCGGCTCTCTGGACATAGTGGCGCAGACCGAACTGCCCGGCAAGGTCTTTTCGGTGAACGTCGCGAACCGCCTTTCCGTAGGCCCCGATGAAATACGGAATTTCATGGTCAAGAAGGAAGGCGAAGCCGTTAAAAGAGGCGATACCATCGCCGAGAATAAGCCCTTCCTGAAATGGTTTAAAACCGTCGTGGAAGCGCCGGTGGACGGCACCGTGGAAGCGATCTCGCTCATAACCGGCCAGGTGCTGCTCCGCGAGCCGCCGAAAGTCCTTCCCATAAAGGCTTACGTGAAAGGCACCGTCGTAGAGGTTACGCCCAGTTTCGGCGTTACGATCGAGGCCGAGGGCACTTTTATACAGGGCATCTTCGGCGTGGGCGGCGAGACCAACGGCGAAATAGCCGTGGCGGTCTCAAGCCCCGACGAGGACCTGACCCCGGAAGACATAAAGGAAAATCATAAAGGGAAAATAGTCATCGGCGGCAAGCACGCCAGCCTTACGACCATAAAGCGCGCCATCGAGCTGGGCGTCAACGCCATCGTCGTCGGCGGCATACACGACCGCGATCTGCGCCAGCTCCTGGGCTACGACATCGGAGTGGCGGTGACCGGCACCGAGCAGCTGGGCGTCACCGTGATCGTGACCGAAGGTTTCGGCGCGATACCCATGGCCGAGTACACTTTCAAGCTGCTCTCTTCCCGCAACGGCGAGAAAGCTTCCGTCTCCGGCGCCACGCAGATACGCGCCGGCGTGATGCGGCCGGAAATAATAGTGCCGGGGTATCCGAAAAACGTTACCGAATGTAAAAAAGACCAGGGCCGCGGCTGGATAGAGCCCGGCGACCCGATACGCATTATCCGCGAGCCGCATTTCGGCGTGATAGGCACGGTGAAATCCCTGCCGCCGGAACTGACGATGATAGGCAGCGAGAGCCACGCCCGCGTGCTGGAAGTTACCCTCGACGGCGGCGAAGTTATAGTGGTTCCCCGCGCCAATATCGAAGTGCTGGAGAAGTGAAGCCAGGCGACCGGTCGGTAATCAGGTAGGAACTGTACCGTTCCTAACTGGTTACCGATCGTTATTCCCGGCCGCCGCACCCGGCTGCGGACGATCTTTATCCCCCCCGTAACTATGGCAAGAAAAAATAAAAAAGAGCTCTCTAAAGTTCCGGCCGGAGAGGAGGAAGAGCGCTTTCCGGCCTGGCTGGCCTGGGGAGCGTTCAGCCTCTGGTCTTTCTGGGTTTTTAAAAATTATCTGTCGCGCTTCACCCCGGACCTGAACTCGTTTTTTGTCCTGCTATCTCCCGGCCAGTATTTTTCCGGGGCGCTGTTCTCGGTCCTGCCCGGGCACGCGGCCGCCCTGGCCGCCGGTCTGGCCTTCCTCCTGGCCTGCGCCGGCCTCGGCCGGTTCCTTCTTGTGGATCTGCTTAAAGTCAGCGGGTTCAACGGCTGGGAGGAGGCGGCTTTTTCGGCGGCGCTGGGCCTCGCGGTTTTCGCCCACGCCGCGCTTGCGCTGGCGGCCTGCGGGTTTCTTTATAAGTGGCCTGTGCTGGCGCTGGCGGCCGTCTCGGCCGGCCTGGGCGTCTTCTCGCTCAGGGCCTCCCCCCCGGCGCTTTCGGCGGCGGCGCCGTTTAAGCCGGAATTCCCTGACCTCCTCGCTTCCGCCCTCCTGGCGGCCGCGCTGGCGTTCAACCTGGCCGGCGCGCTCAGCCCGGAGGTCTTTTACGATTCGCTGGTCTATCACCTGGCCGTTCCCAATCTTTACGTCATAAAGCATGGTTTCGCGGACATGCCGTATAACCTTTATTCCAATCTTTTCCTGCTGCACGGAATGCTTTATTCCGCCGGGCTGCTGCTGAAGGACGAGATGCTGCCCAAGCTGATAAACTACGCCGCCGGCGTATTGAGCGTGGCGGCGGTGTTAGGCCTCGGCCGCCGGCATTTCACCGTCAGGACCGGGCTTTGGGCCGCGCTTATCTTTTACACTGTCACGCACACCCTGCTGGCGGCCTGGTCCTCCGGCACGGAGTCCCTGCTCACGCTGTTCTCTCTCTGCGCGCTGGCCGCCGCCCTGCGCCACGAGCCGGGAGAAAAAAAATTCCTGGTCCTGAGCGCCTTCCTTGCCGGCTGCGGGATGGCCGTAAAAACTACGGGCCTTTTCTCCGCCGCCGGGATCGGGCTGGTGCTGCTTTACAGGGGCCGCGCGAACCCGGGCGCCGCGCTGCGCTCCGCCCTGCTTTTCTCCCTGGTGGCGGCCCTGCCCGTGCTGCCCTGGCTCGTTAAGAACCAGATTTACAGACATAATCCTTTTTTCCCCTTCCTGACCTCAGTCTTCGGCCTGCCGGAAACCGCGGACGCGGGTAAGATCCAGGGTTTTCTGGGGGAGACCAGACAGATGGGCTCCGTAGAATTAAAAGCCTGGCTCCTGAATCCCTGGAAAATAACGATGGGAGAGATAGGCAACTCCCAGTATTTCACCCCGCTCTTTCTGGCGCTGCTGCCGCTGCTCTTTCTGCTCCGGCCGGCCGCCGGCACGGTCCCGTTCTGGATATATTTCCTTTCCGGCTGGCTGTTCTGGTCCTTCGCGTCCACCATGGTGCGTTTCCTGATGCCGGCCTATCCCGCCGCCGCGCTGCTGATCGCGGCTTCGTTCGAGGGCAAGGGGCATCGGGCGCTTCGCAGGACGCTCTCCTACGCGGCGCTGGCCTCCTGCGCCTTCGGCCTGTATTGGGCCGGCCTTATTTTTTACACCCAGGGGCGCTGGAAGCCTGTGCTCGGCCTGGTCTCGAAACGGGAATACCTTTCGAATACGCAGCCGACCTACCCCTACAGCCACTACGCGGCCATAGAATTCATAAACGAGAGGCTGCCGGCCGCGGCGAAGACGCTGATAATCGGAGACGGCCGAAGCTTTTATTTTAAAAAGGATTTCGTCGTAAGCTCCGTTTTCGATAAGACGCCGATAGTCGAATACGCGGCGGCCTCCGGGAACGGCGAGGAACTTTACACCCGGCTGCGGGCGGAGGGGATAACGCATTTGCTGATAAACGCGGCCGAGGCCATAAAGCTGGGGCAGGGATACCGCATGTTTTATTGGGACGCGCGGGCCAGGAGCGTTTTCGACGAGTTCTGGGCGCGTCACGCCAGGGAGGTTTTCTCGCGCGACGAAGCGCAGAGCGGCAGGCTTCTTAACCGCGTGACGGTTTATGAAATAGCGGAAAGGCTCCCGCCCGGGACGCCGCCCGCTTTCAACGTGATGAAAGAGCTGATCATGAAAAACATAGACGCCAAATGACGGCTCGCGGCCTTAAAAGTCCGGGCTTTAATAAAGTCCGGGCCTCGCGGCTTATATGATCCCGCGCACCGGAACTGTTTTTGCTGTTTTTGCTTGCCTGAAAATCGCAGAAAGTGTATATTATTAACAGTTATGACTAAAAACAAACTAATATTCTTCATCATTTTGTCCCTGTTAACGGCGGGCGGCGCTTCAGCGGCCGCAAAAAAAAGTATCCCTTCCCCTGCTTTAGCGGCTATAAGCGGCCTCTCCGCCGCGGATATGCCCTATGATTCGGGCGGAACGACCCTTCTTTCCTGGGACGCCGATCCGACGGCCCCGGCGGGGACGGTTTACCGGGTTTTTGTTTCAAGTCTGGAAACCGGCGGGTGGATAAAGGCCGAGGAATTCGGCTCCGGAGAAAAGATGTCCGGAAGCCTTGACCTTCCGTTCTGGGCCTGGAAAACCAGGCCCGGAGTCCACGAGGTGAAGGTCGAGCTTAACAATTCTTTCGGCGAGGTCAATGACGGCCAGGTGTTTCACTTCAAGATTTCAAAGGTCGGCGGCGCGGTTTCGGCTGAAAGCGCCGCCGTTTCCGGCTCCACGCGCGGCAACTGGTTCCGCCTGGACCGCCTGAACAATATCGTGATGCTTGCGCTCGTGACCATTGTGTTCTTCTGGGCGGTCTCCCACGCCAAGCGCAAAGGCCTGTTCATCCGCCGCATAGCCGGCCTTGACGCCATAGACGAGGCCATAGGCCGCGCCACCGAGATGGGCAAGCCGATCTATTACGTGCCGGGCATCGGCGACATGACCATGGTGTCCACCATCGCTTCCACCTTTATCCTGGGCGAGGTTTCGAAAAAGGTGGCGCAGTACGACAGCACCATCAAAGTTCCGCATTACAACCCGGTCGTCATGACCGTGTCAAAAGAGGTCGTCAAACAGGCTTTCCTTGAAGCCGGGCGCCCGGATTCATTCCGCGAGGACATCAACCAGTTCATCAGCCAGGACCAGTTCTCCTATGCCGCCTCGGTGGACGGCATGATCTCCCGCGAGAAGCCGGCCGCCTGCTTCTTTATGGGCTACTTCGCGGCGGAGTCCCTGCTGCTCGCCGAGGTCGGCGCCACCACCGGCGCCATACAGATAGCGGGCACGGACGCCGAGGGCCAGCTTCCCTTCTTCTTCACCTCCTGCGACTATACGCTTATAGGCGAGGAACTTTACGCCGCCGGAGCTTATCTTTCGAAAGACCCGATGCTTTTAAGCGCGCTGAAAGCGCAGGATTTCGGCAAGCTCGTCGTTATGGTGTCGGTGGTTCTGGGCGCTATTACAGTGTCCGTCTGCAGCCTTATGCACTGGGGCGTCTTTGCGCAGCTGATCGCTAATCTCTTCAAGTCATATTGATAACTTATGAAATTAATCAAAAAATACATACCTTTGGCCATAGTGTTCGTTTTCGGCATACTTACGCTGCTGACCTACTACGTGCCGCATAAGCATTCGGTGAATTTCCTCGAAGCCATGAACAAGTGGGAAAACATCGTGTCCGCCTTCGCGTTTTTCCTGGGACTGATAAGCCTTTTTTACTCCCACTATGCAAAGATCTCCCGCAAGGCGGACGGCTGGGGCTACAGCATCTTCGTCTACATAGGCTTTCTTGCCATAGCGGTGCCGGCATATGTGAGCCACGGGAAGAACATGAACGGCTCGTCGCTCACCTGGCTGGGCTGGGCTTTCCAGTATATCTACAACCCTCTTTCGGCCACCATGTTCGCGGTGCTGGCGTTCTACATAGTCTCAACCGCGTACAAGTCTTTCCGGATAAAATCCCTCCAGGCCTTCGTCCTTTTTGTGGCGGCCATGGTCCTGATACTCGGCAATGTCCCGCTGGGCCAGATGATCTGGGAGAAGCTGTTCGGCTGGACGAGCTGCGCGATTTCCGACATCGTGGACTGGATCCTGCATGTGCCCGCGGTGGCGGGCAAGCGCGGCATTATGATCGGCATAGCCATCGGCGCGGTCGTGACGGCGCTTAAGATTATTTTCGGTATTGAACGCCAATACCTCGGCAAGGATTGAACTCTATGCTAAAAGACAAACTCAACGCGGTTCTTAAAATAGACAGGCGCTGGATCTTCCTGGCGCTGGCCGTGGTGCTGTTCGGCGCCATCATGCACCCGCTCGGACTGATAAGCAATAAAATTTCCAGGGACACGCAGAGCGCTTACGATTTCATGAACAAGCTCCCGGCCGGATCTTTCGTGATCCTGTCCCTGGACTATGATCCCGCCACAAGCCCCGAGCTTAATCCCCAGGCTATGGCGGTGGCGCGGCACGCTTTCAGCAAGGATCTGCGCGTGGGCGTGGTAACCTATGCCGCCGGAGCCACCGCCCTTATAGAGAAGGTCTTTTCCGTAGTGCCGGGCGAGTTTAAAAAAGAATACGGCAGGGATTATGTTATTTTCCCTTATCAGCCCAATGCCGTGGCCGCGCTTACGCAGATGGCTTCCGATATCTACGGGATCTACGATAAAGATAAGGACGGGAAGGACGCCAGGTCCCTGCCCGTCATGAAGGAGATCAAGAACTATAAGAACGTCTCGCTCGTAGTCTGCATAGCGGGAACTTCGATGCCGGACGCCTGGGTGGCCTACGCGGGCGATAAATACGGCGTGCCCGTCATTGCCGGCGTTACCGCCATAAGCCAGCCCGGCTACGGGCCGTACCTCCAGAAGAAGCAGCTCAAGGGGCTCCTGGGCGGCATGAAGGGCGCGGCGGAATATGAATACCTTATTAAGACCCCCGGCGAGGGGACGTCCGGGATGGACGCGCTGAGCCTGGCGCACGTGATGGTCGCGGCGTTGATAATCGTTTCAAATATCGCTATTGTGATACTGAAGTATTTGTAAACAGGGCAGGGGCCCTAATTTTCAGCGGGAGCGTACATTATATATGCCTGATACCACTCTTCTTATAGCCGGAGCCTGGATCTCCGCCGGCCTGACGATATTCCTTTTCAGTTTCCTTTACAAGGATAACCCTTTCTTTAAGATAGCGGAGCATCTTTATCTTGGAGCCGGAATGGGCTGGTGGTTCCAGGTCTACCTGTTCGACGTTCTGAAGCCCAAGGTCTGGCTCCCGCTGATGAACCATGACTGGCTTGTCATTATCCCCGCCCTGCTGGGACTTTCGCTGATAACGCAGTTCATCCCGAAAATTTCATGGGTCTCCCGCTATGGCTTTACTTTCCTCATGGGCTACGGCTCGGGGCTTGCCATCCCGGCGGGGCTTGCCACCGACTTTATAAACCAGATAGGCGGAACCATACAGCCCTTCGCCAATCTGACGGGGATGTCGGCTTTCACGTTTTTTAATTCCGTCCTGATGGCGGTGGGCGTTATCTGCGTCCTGGTTTATTTTTTCTTCTCGCTCGAGCATACGGGCGTTATAAAGAAAGCCTCGAACGTGGGTATTTATTTTTTGATGATCTACTTCGGCGCGGCCTTCGGAAATACCGTTATGGCGCGGTTTTCCCTGCTTTACGGCAGATTCGACAAGCTCTACGCCTTCTCCAGCAGGGAAAATTTCTACGCAACCCAGATCATCCTTATCGGAATGGTGATATACTTTATCCTTCACGGGTTCTTTGCCGGAAAGAAGACCGCCTCCGGAGAGGAAGCCGCTTAGCGCCCCCCCCCGTTCAAAGCCGCTTTTGCCAGGGTTTTTGGACGGTTTCCCCCGCGGGCAGGCCTATATCGCCCGCCATCGCGTCCTCAAGGGCCTTTTCCGCTTCCGGATCGATCCACCACAGGGTTTTCATGTCGCCGTCGCCGCCGGTCCTGGAAAAATATTCTTTGGGATGCCCGAACTTGTTATAGTAAAGTATGCGGCTGGAATTAGAGCTCCAGGCGAGCGCGTACGGATGGCCGCCGAAAATTATTCCGTCTATCTCCCGTATTATTCTTTTCCGCTCCTCCCGGTCGAAGGCGGCGCCGTATTTTTCGCATAGCGCGTCCACTTCCTGACTTTTAAACCCGGTGAGGTTGCCGGTGTTCAGGGTGTCCGCGAGTTCCGCCGTCCAGGCGCTCGCGGGGTCCGGGAACAAGAGGGCTTCCCGCGACTGGAAATAAAGAGCGAAATCCCGTTCGCCGACTTTCTTCAGCAGGGCGGCGGGGTCCGTCTGTTTAAGGTTTAACTTTATCCCCGCTTTTTCCGCATCCTCCCTCAGGACCTTATAGATCCCGGCCATGCCCGGGTCCCCGTATTCGAAAGCGAGCTCGAAGATCTTCCCGTTTTTTACAAGCCAGCCGTCTTTATTCCGGGTGATCCAGCCGGCCCTTTCAAGGAGCCGCTGCGCCAGGAGGGGGTTATAGCGTATTTTAGGGTTCCAGGGGTTCTCCCAGCCGCCGCCCGGGAAGTAGCTGTCCAGGAGATCGTATTCGCGGGAGAAAAATTTATCTATGAGCTTCTCGCGGTCCAGGAGATAAGCGAAGGCCTTGCGGACATTGTCGTCGTCGAAGGGAGGCTTGCGCATGTTGAGCGCGAAGCCGGAAAAGTCGCGGGGCGCCTCGTTGAAGATCCTGCGCTTCAGGATCCAGCCTTTTTGTATTTTGTCGAAATCGCAGTCCTCAAACCAGCTCCGCGCGCTGGCGACGCGATAATAATCCAGTTCGCCCTTTTTAAATTTTTCGAAAGCCGGCTTTTCGTCCGGGACCGCCTCCCACGAGAGCCTGTCGAAATTGTTAAGGCCCGTGTTCCGCCATTCGGCTTCGGCCCAGTAATCGCCGCGCCTCGTGAGGGTCACGGAGCGCTCTTTTTTTATGCCTTCGGCTTTCAGTTCGTAGGGCCCGGACCCCATCGGCATTTTCCAGTTGTAATCCTCCAGGTACTTCTCGCCGGTCAGGCCCTTCAGTTCCTTGGCCGGATAGATGCTCATGCCGCCGAAATCAAGAAAAAGCCGCCAATGAAGTTTCTTCGTCCGCACTGAAACTATCTCCCTGCTTTCCGCCGCCGGCCGCTCGAAATTCTCCACCCACAGCGAAAGGGAGGAGGGATCCTTGATGTCCGCGCGCGCCCTGAAGTCCCAGGTGGCTACGATATCCTCGGCCGTCACGGGAGTCCCGTCCGCCCAGCGGGCTTTCGGGTTCAGATGAAAATAAAATTTGCGTTTATCCCCGGACAGCTTCCAATAGTCGGCGAGGCCCGGCATATACTCCAGGGTTCCCGGGTGAAGGTTTACGAGAGGTTCATACACCAGTCCCTGGACTTCCCTGATAGCGGCGAGATCCGAGTCAGGGCCTAAAGCTCTCAGGGTCCGGGGGAAGCCGGGCCAGTAAGAGCGGAACGTTCCGCCTTTTTTAGCCTCGGGAGAGCCTATCGCCGGATAATTGCTGTTCGTTTCCCAGCCGGCGGGGTTGAATTCCTGCTCGGCCGCGCTAAGCCCCGGGGCCGATAGATCCAGCAGCACGGCCGCGCAAAGAAAAAATTTTTTAAGCATAGGAATAAAGCGGCAGCTGTAAAAACCGGTCAGCCGCCCGCGTCCCCCCGTGGTTTGGAAAAACCACTGAAGCGGGCGGGCAGCAAAAAAGCGGGCAGGAATATCCCGCCCGCTTTTTCACTTTCCGCGGGTGTCTTACTTTATCACTTCTATTTTCGCTTTCTGCCTGAGTTCTGCGGCCAGCTCCGGCAGCTGCTGGGTTATGGCCTGGTTAAGTATGGCGATCTTAAGATCGGCTTTTATGGTCTCGAAGACGGCCTCTTTACCCGGCTTGTGCTCTTCCGTCTTGAAGATGCTGAAGCCGTTGCCGGTGGCGAGGGGTTTTGTGTACTGGCCGTCCTTCAGGGCGAAGATCTCTTTCTCGATCTCGGGCAGCAGCATGCCTTTTGAGATATAGCCCAGGCTGCCGTTGTTCTTGCGCAGGTTGGCGTCGGCGGACTTGAGCGTGGAGAGTTTAGCGAAGTCGGCTCCTACCGAGGAAAGCAGCTCGTAGGCCTCGTCCGCTTCGGCCTTCGTATTCACGAAGACCTGGCTGAGCTTCACCGACTCCGGCGTTCCCAGGCGCTCCTTGTTCTTTTCGAAGAAAGCCGCCGTGTCTTCGTCCGAAACCGCGATCTTCCTGGCCGCGATGACCGTGCCGCGTATGATAAGCTGGCGGCGTATAAGTTCTCGCAGCTCTACGGAGGACCAGCCTACGGATTTAAGATTTTTCTCGAAAACCGCCTTGTCGGCGTAGCCGGCGGCCAGATTCGCGTACCTGGTCTCAAGCTCTTTTTCATCCGCCCTCACCCCCAGGCGCCCGCCTTCCTCCAGCAGCACCGCCTCGTCAATAAGCTCGGACAGGCCCTGCGCGCCGTATTGCCACCAGAGTTTCTTCGTAAGCTCGTTCGAGGTTATTTTCTGGCCGTTCACCACGGCCACGCTTTTCTCCGCCGCCTGCAGGCCCGCGGCGAAG
>CAIQNV010000031.1 GCA_903873295.1 uncultured Elusimicrobia bacterium | reverse complement strand
CTTGATACGGCACGGGCATAGCCCAGCGCGGTTCCCCCCGAAGCGGGGCCAGCCACGCATAAACCGCATAGCGGTTTTGCGCGGTCCCGGCTCGGCGGTTTTGCTTACGCAGAAAACCGCCTCCGCCCTTGCGGCCCGGACGCGAAGCATAATTATGCTTCGCTTTAAAGCCGGGCCTCACCTCCCCAAAGCGGCTCCAGAGCAACCCCGTGGCCGGCCCTCGGCGGTTTACTTCCGGAAAGCGCCAACTTAAAAGCCGCCGTATTTCCTTAGGCTTACTAGGCGGCTGTAATAGTAGGGATTTGAGACGGAGTCGATGTGCACGCCGCTGGAGAACGAGGCGTGCACGAAAAAACCTTTGCCTACATAGATCCCGACATGGTCCACCCTGGCCGTGCCGGGATTTTTCATTGCGAAGAATATCAGATCGCCCGGCAGCACGCCGGAGGGGGAAAGGTAGAGGGTCTGCGAGAACTGTTCTTTGGACACGCGCGGCAGGTTAAGGCCGGCCTTGTCGTATACTAATTTCACGAAAGCCGAGCAGTCCATGCCGGTGCCCGGGTGCATGCCGCCCCAGAGATAAGGCGTGTTAAGGAAGGTCATGGTCTCGCGCACCACCTCGCCCCGCGCGTCGGCGATGGTCTTGGCCCCGGCCGCGGAAAAAGGCGGCAGGACAAGCAGGGCGAGAAATATGAGTTTTTTCAAGCGCGACATTTAGTGTATTATATAACATAGTTTTAGGGAAAAATAAAATGAAAGCCGCGATGTTAACCGTTTGCCTCGTCCTCTTCAGCGCCTCTCTGCCGCGCGCGGAATCCCTGCCGAACCTTAAAAACCAGGCCGAGTGGGGCGACAAAGAAAAAAAAGAATTCCTGGGCTTCCTGAAATCAAACCAGCCGATACCGGCCGGCCTGGTGAAGCAGATAGCGGCCGGCGACAGCGGCCGGCAGGCGCCTAGAAAAGCGCGCTACGCCTCGCTCGCCCTGGCGACGGACACCATGATATTGGACACCGGCGGCGGCAGGACCACGACTGAAACTACCACCCTCGGCCCCAAGCTGCTCGCGGGCGGGCACATCTTCTCCTGGGTGCGCTATTACGCCGGGCTGAAATACAACCGCATCGGCCAGGAGAAGCTGGACGGCACAAAGGCGCATTTATCGCATGTAGAGGTGCCGCTGGGCCTCGAGCTCGCGCTTATCCCGCTGGGCACGCCGCACACCAGATATTTCCTGCTGCGCGGCGGCGTTTCGGAACATTACTTTTCCGGCGACGCTAAAAAATCGGAATTCAAAGCGCCCCTGCTGGGCTGGCGCCCGGCCTGGAACCTGGGCCTTGGCTACGAGTGGCAGTTTGACAATTCCAACTGGCGCTTTCACTCCCTGGCCGAGGGCTACAGGTCCTTCTCCGGCGGCGGCACCCGGTTCTACGGCATAGGTCTCACCTCCGGCTTCGTCTACACTTTCTAAGTCCGTTTCCCAAAAAATAAAACACCCGGGTTTCCCCGGGTGCTTTTATTTGCGGTCTATTAATTCCCCGCCCCTGACTCTAGACCCCCGACCCTTGACTCTTGATTATTAATGTATCCCGTGCATCCACTTGCGGAGCTTCGGGGTGATAGCGAGCAGCAGCAGGGCCGCGCCGATGGCGGTGCCCGTCGGGATCATGTAGAAATGCACATGGTTCATCGCGTCGTAGTTGCCGGCGAAGAAGCCGCCTACGAAGCCCGCGGCCACGCTGGAAAGGAACCAGACGCCCATCATCAGCGAGCCGAACTGCACCGGCGCCAGCTTGGTGACCAGCGAAAGTCCGACGGGGGACAGGCACAGTTCTCCCAGGGTGTGGAAGAAATAAGCGCCGATCAGCCAAAGGACGCTTACCGGGCCCGACTGCTGGTAGGCGGCGGCCGCGGCTATCATTACCACGAAGCCGATGGCCAGCAGCCCCAGCCCGATCGCGAACTTAATGGGGCTAGAGGGCTCTCTGCCGGTCTCGCCCAGGTCCACCCACAGCTTGGAGAAGAAAGGGGCGAGCAGTATTATGAACAGCGGGTTTATGGACTGGAAATAGCCGGCCGGCATCAGCCAGTTCCAGCCGAACAGCGTTATCATCCGGTTCGTCTCGCGGTCGGCGAACAGGGTCAGCGAACTGCCCGCCTGTTCGAAAGCGGACCAGAAGAATATCGAGAAGAACACCATGATGAAGATGACGGCCAGCCGCTGCTTCTCGACGTGGGTCAGGGTGGACTTTTCCGATTTCGAGGCGTAGGAGTATAAGCCAGTCCCACGGCGACAAGCGTCGCCAGCAAGCCGTATACCCAGCTGGGGATCAAGCCCTTGAGGTCATAGCCGCTGAACTGAAAGGCGCTGGCTATAAGGAAGACCAGAACGACCCCGATAAGCGCGAAGGGGACATAGGGCTTTTCGCCCGCGGTGGCGGGCTTCAGCCCTTTGTCGCCCAGCAGGGCCTTCTGGCCCCACAGGTACATCGCCAGGCCCAGCACCATGCCGACCCCCGCCGCTCCGAAGCCCCAGTGCCAGCCGATCTTTTCGCCCAGCGTGCTGCAGACCAGAGGGGAGAACAGCGCCCCAAGGTTTATGCCCATGTAGAAAATAGTGAAGCCGCCGTCGCGGCGCGGGTCGTTCTCCTCGTAGAGGGAGCCCACCACCGTGGAGATATTGGGCTTGAAGAAACCGTTGCCCATTATCAGCAGTATCATCGCCCCGAAGAAGAACGGCAGCGGGGGCAGGGCCATGGCGAAGTGGCCCAGCGCCATCAGGATGGCGCCGATCATGATGCACTTGCGCTGGCCCAGGTAGCGGTCGGCTATGTAGCCGCCCAGCAGCGGCGTCAGGTAGACCATGCCGGTGTACCAGCCGTAGATCCGGCTGGCTTTCTCGGTGGAGAACATCAGATACTTGACCATGTAAAGCACGAGGAGCGCCCTCATGCCGTAATAAGAAAAGCGCTCCCACATTTCCACGAAGAATAAAAGGAATAAGCCCTTGGGCTGGTTATGGTGTAAGCTCATAAATTCTCCTGTAGCCGGTTAAAACACTTTAATTATATATTAAACTTTATTACCTTGTTCAGTGCAGCTGCCTTTTTCCCGCGATCTTTTTCGCCGCGTTTAATATTTAATTAACTTTTCGTCAACACCGTTTACATCGCCTAAGTAGGATAATATGATATACGATTAGGCTGGCGGCCCGGAGCGGGCAGCCGGTTCCGGAGATTATGAAACTTGGAAAAACTTATATATTTCTGCTTGCCGGCGCCGCCCTGGCTCTGTTGCTTTTCCGCTACGCGCGGGTGAATTTGCCTTTAGACGAGAAAGTCCGTTACGAGCGCGCGCTTGAGAAAAGGGGCGACGAGATACTGCTGAAGCTGCTCGGCCCCGGCCAGGCCCGCGTAGTGGTGGCGGCGACGCTGAAGACAGAGGCGGAGGCGAGTCCCGGCCGGCGTGCCGAAAGCGTCCCGCCCGAAGCCGCGGAGCCCGATGCCGCGAAAACGGAAAAAAATAAATCGGGGGCGCGGCCCGGCTTTACGGAGGATATGCGCGACGCTCCGAAGGATACGGAGGACGGAAGCGCCCAGCCCGAAGCCGACGGAGCCGGCGCTGTTAAGAGCGGGAAGAAGATGCCGAGTCTGCTGCCCGGTTTCATGGAAGAAGAGCCCGAAGGCCAGAACGACGCTGAGGCTGTAAGCGCCCAGCCTAAGGCCGCCGGGCCCAAGGCTGCCGAGCCTGAGGCTGTTCAGAACAAGAAGAAGATGTCGGAGCTGCTGCCCGGCTTCGAGGGGGAGACGCCCGAGGCACAGGAGGCCCCGAAGGCCCCGGAGGCACAGGAGGCACAGGAGGCACAGGAGACCCCGAAGGCACAGGAGGCACCGAAAGCCCTGAAGGCTCCGGAAGCCCCGGTGGACACTAAAGCCCGGAAGGCCCCGAAGGTCGCGGAGGCCGCTAAACCCGCGGCGGTGAAAAGTGTCCGGGTCGCCCGGCATAACGCCGGCAGGAAAAGGAGAAAAGTGACGGCGGGCCTGCCCGGGTTCATCGAGGCGATGCCGGATGCCGGGAATGTAGTGGCTATTCCAGAAGCCCCGAAAGTTACAGCGTCCGTCCCTGAAGCCCCGAAGGCCGCAGCGGCCATCCCCGCTATTCCGAAGAGCGCGGAGGCCCTGCCCGAAGCCAGGGAGCTCTCCGCTGATGTTTTAGCCGCCTCCGGAGAGGTTAGCTCATACAGCGACAAGGTTTCCAAACTCAGCGTAAGCATAATAGTTGAAGGTGAGCTTGAGCAGTCCCAAATCGACAGCATGAAAGAGCTGGTAGGACGCGGGCTGGAGCTTGACATGAGCCGCGGTGACACCCTTGAAGTGGTGCGCGTGCCGGTGCCGGCCTGGAAGGTTTCTCCGGATTCTCTCGGAGTTATAGTCCGCTATGGCATAGCGGGCCTGTTGATAATAATATCCCTTATAATAGCGGGCTTTATCATGCTGAAGCTGGCCGGGGCCAGGAGGCAGGCTGATAAAGCTCAGAAACCCGAAGCTTCACCAGGAGCTTTTGCCGCTGAAAGTTACGCGGAGGCCCGGCCCATGCCGGTCAGGCCTGTGGAGGCCCAGCCCGCGCCGTTCATCCCTTTGGAGGTCCAGCCCGCTTTGGCCCGACCCGTGGAGGCCCAGCCCGCGCCGTTCATCCCTTTGGAGGTCAAGCCCGCACCTCCCGCGCCTGTGGAAATCCAGCCCGCGCCGGCTATACCCGCAGAGGTCCAACCTGCGCCGTTCATCCCTATTGAAGTCCAACCCGCGCCGGCCATCCCCGTGGAAGTCCAGCCCGCACCTCCCGCGCCTGTGGAAATCCAGTCCGCGCCGCCCGCGCCTGTAGAAATCCAGCCCGCGCCGGCCATCCCCGTGGAAGTCCAGCCCGCGCCGCCCGCGCCTGTAGAAATCCAGCCCGCGCCGGCCATGGCTGTAGAGCTCCAGCCGGAGGCGCCCGCTCCTGAGTACGGGGTGGAAGAAAGGCGGGAAAGCGAAGCGGAAGCTGCGCAGGAGGGGGAGGACAGGCTGATCTTCAACGTAAAGCGCGGTCAGATCCCGCTGCTGGCCAGCATGCTGAGAAAAGAGGAGCCGGAAAATATTTCGCTGGTGGTTTGCCATCTGCCGGACGAGATACGCGGCGAGCTGCTTTCCAATCTGGGCAGGGAGCTGGCCGCCCAGGTGATCCTGAAACTTGCCATTGTACGCTTTATAGACAGGGAGATGCTGGTGGAGATAAAGCATGAGCTTGAAAAAAGGCTGGACAGAGCCGAGGGCGGAGTAGAAAAAGCCGTAGAGGTGATAGCCACGATGCCCTATTCGGAGAAGAAGGAGCTGGTCCGGCAGACCGCGGCCTATGACCCCGAACTGGGCGCCGAGATAAGGAGCGCCTTTATTTTCGACGAGGACCTGCTCTCGCTGTCGGGCAAGGACCTGGCGGTAGTGGCCGCGGCCGTCCCGGCCGCCCAGTGGGCGGAGGTGTTTCCCGGCCTGCCGGGCGACCTGCGGGAGAGGATGAAAAAAATAATTTCGGCGCAAGCCGTGCAGCTGGCGGAGCAGGCGATGAATCGCGCGGCGCCCGGCCGGCGCCGCCTGAACAGGGCCATGGGAAAGTTTATAGCTATAGTGGAAGAGCTGGTTAAGGACGGCCGGATCCCGAAGCCCGCGCCGCCCGCCGCGCCCGCCGGGCTTATCGGGTCGGAAAATACTTTTCTCGGACAGTCTTTGCAGGATGCCGGAGGTGGCGCCTCATGAGCCGGGAAAAAGAAGAAGATTCTCTTTTCTTCAAATTTAAGAAGACGCCTGCCCCGAAGCCGGCCCCTCTTGTCCCTCCGGCCTTGAGCGTGCCGGCGGCGCCGGCCCGCGCCGAAGACGGGAGAACCGCCAGGCTTGAAGCCTCTTTAAATGAGTTGAAAGCGGAGCTCGCCGCGCTCAGGCAGGCGGCAGCGCGCCCGCCGTCCCCGCCCCCGCCGCCTCCTCCTCCGCCGCCGATCCGGGCTCTCGATCCCATGCTCGACCTTAAGCGGGAGCTGGCCGCCGCCTCCGAAGGGGTGAAGCATTCCGCTTCCGCGGAGGCCGGGTTCGCCGTGCGCATGGAGCGCGCCGAGAATCTTATAGCCGAGCTTAAAGCCCTTGTCTCTTCGCAGCAGGCGCAGCTGAATAAAAACGCCGAACAGAGGATAGTTACCGACGGGCTGACCGAATACCGGAACGACCTGATAATGGGCATGAACGCCAGGATAGCGGAAGCCGAAAACAACATGCGCCTTTCCCTGGCGGATATGTCGGCCAGGCTCACCGGCAGCGAAGCCGTCTATAGAAAAATGTTTTCCGACGCGGAAAGCCTGGTGAGGAAAAGCACCGGCGGCGAGCTGGCGTCGCTGGACGACCAGTTAAAAAGGCTGAGGGAGAGCGTGGTCTGGCTGACGGATGAGTACAAGATAGTTATTGAAAGAAAGATCCGCGCGCTGGAAGGGAAAGGCGCCGCCTTTGAGGCTATCGCCAGGCGCATGGATACCATAGACGCCGCTTTGAAAAAAACCTCCGACAAGCTTTAAATAATATAGATATCTATATTATATATATTTACCACATTTCTTTAGATTTCAGCCCTAACGAAACAGCTGTTGAAGACCGGCGCCCCCGGCCTTCGGCGCTGCCGCGCGGGGGAGGCGGAGCTTTTCGGCTGCGGAAGCCCGGAGCAGGGTGCGCGGGGGGGTGAAAAAGAAAAGTCTCGACGAGAAAAGCCCGCGGTCACGACGGAGGGCGGCCGGTTTAAATATATATTGACAAAGTTTTT
>CAIQNV010000030.1 GCA_903873295.1 uncultured Elusimicrobia bacterium | reverse complement strand
CGGAGGGCGAGGCTTGCGTAAGCGACGAGCCCGAAAGAGGAGGGGCGGCCACGGTGTGGCCGCCCCCGTGCCCGTCGGGCCCATACCCTCGCCACCCCTCCGTCAGGCCCCGGGTTTGGGGATAAATTGAAAGCCCCGCGGTTTTGACGCGGGGCTTTTGATCGTTCAGCGCGCTGCTCTTAATTCGTGTGCTTCAGCAGCTGGTCTTTGCGGCGCTTTATTTCCTCTTCGAGTTTCTCAAGTTTTTCCTTGGCCTTTTCCTTGGTCACTTCCATCCAGTCGCCGAGCTCCGCCCGGGTTTCTTTTCCCGCTTTGGGGGCGAACAGTATTCCGAGGGCCGCGCCAATGAGGCCGCCCACCAGGAATGCGCCTATTATTTCTCCGCCTTTGTTTTCAGACATATGTTCCTCCTGCTAAAATCAATTGCTGCTGACATAATATTATACATTGCCGCGGCCTTTGTCAAACATGCGTTCGTGCCGCGGCGGGGCCATGCCCGTCAGGCGGACAGATCCTGCTACGGATTATCCCGGGATTTGGGCTATAATATTCCATATGAAGCGTCTGCCCGCGTTCCTGGCCGTACTGCTGCTGCCGGCTTTTGCCGGAGCTTACCAGTATGACGCCCGGCTGAGCTCTAAGTTGAAAAAAGAGTTCGAGGCGCAGCTTCGCTCCGTGCCCGCGGGCAGGGAGCTTTACGGCAGGCTTGAAAAGATAAAAAGCTATTCCGATCTGCGCGTGCTGGTCCGGCGCGACGCTTCTCCCTGCTTCGCCTGGTTCGACCCGGAAAAAAACGCGGTCTATTTTAATTCCAGATTTATTCTGAAGTTGTTCGAGGCCAAGGGCTTTAAGGACGGCCGGGTGGTGGAGGTTCTGTGGAGCAATAAAAAAGTCCGCGCGGAGCTGGTGAAGTACTCTAACCCGATCTACCTCCACGAGCTGGTGCATGCCGCACAGTGCTACCTCTACCCGGAATATCGGCAGGACGCCGGCGCCAATCCGCTCGAGTTTGAATACGAGGCTTACCTTACCGAGGATATCTACGTGCACGAGCGCATGAAAGCCGACCCCGCCCTGCTGAAGAGCTTTATCCGCGGCGCCTACACCGACCTTTACACGGAAACTGTTTTCGCCAGCTATTTCACGCTGTCGCTGGACATGGACCGCTACAAAGAGAAGATACGCAAATATTACGAGGAGCAGCTGGGCGGCTACCTCAGCCTTGAGAAGGCCGAGACAATACAGAAGAACCGGGAGGCCGACTCGAAGATCTTCGCCTACGCTTCCGGAGAAGTGAAGAATTATGTGCGGAACGGGGTTTCGCTGGCCAGGCTCCAGAAGGAAAAGGCCGAGTACGCCGGGTTCCTGTCTGATTTTTATAAAACCCGCTGGCCGCCTTTCAGCGCGGACGCGCTGCTTTTCGTCGGCTCGATAGCCCTGAAGGAGAAAAATTACCCGCTCGCGCTGGACTGTCTGGCCGTGGCCGACGTAAACTCGGCCAGTTATGAGCTTGACCCGGAAGTGCTTAATTCTCTTAAAACGAGCGGCGCGCTGGCCATACTGGAGGCGGCCTCCTTTGTGAGGGACAATTCCAAACAGATGGGCATAGAGGTGTTGAGCCAGCATTTAAAGTCGCTTGAAAAAGCGTGCTCCTCCACCGGGCGCCCTTTCCCGGAGGACCTGGCGGAACTAAAAGATTCCACGTATCCGAAGGCCATGGTTTATTACGCGAAAAAATATGCGGCTGAAACCGAGCCGGGCAAAAAGGACTACTATAAAGAAAATCTGGATTATTTCGCCGCCGCCTCCAAAGCGGGGCCCGGCCAGGAGTGAGGGCCGCCTTTTTAGCTTGAATTAGCATGCTTAATTGAGTAAATTATCTTTAGGTCAAAAAAATCTGAAGCCAAGCGGAGGAACTTATGATCGACATCACAAAGAATATCGCCACCGCCCCCCGGCGCACCAAAGCTTCCGTGATCCGTGAACTCCTTAAAATAACCAATAAGCCCGGCATTATCTCTTTCGCGGGCGGCCTGCCCGACCCCGAGCATTTTCCTTATGATTTTGTGGCTGACTCGGTGAAAGAAATAATGGCCAAAAAGGGCAAGGTGGCGCTGCAGTACGGGCCTACCGACGGCCTGCCCGAGTTGAAAGAGGAGTTCATCAAGTTCCTCAAGAAGCACGAGGGCATAGACGCGAAGCCGGAGAACCTGATAATTACCACGGCCTCCCAGCAGGCGCTGGACATGGTGGGGCGCCTGTTCATAGACGCTTCCGACCCCGTGCTGGTGGAAATGCCCAGCTACATGGGCGGGCTGCAGGTGTTCAAGTCCTACGGCGCGGACTTCATCGGGGTCAAGCTGGAAGACGACGGGATAAGCACCGACGAGCTTGAAGAAAAGCTTATCTGGCTCAGAGGCCAGGACGAACATTACAAATTCGTCTACCTGGTGCCCGACTTCCAGAATCCCAGCGGCGTGACGCTTTCCGCGAAGAAGCGCAAAAAAGTGATAGAGCTTTCCGAGAAATACGACGTGGCCATAATAGAGGACTCTCCCTACCGCCAGATACGCTTCGAAGGCAAAGCGCCCGACATGCTTTACCGCATGGACCAGCAGACCCGCAAGACCAATAACATCATTTCGCTGTTCACCTTCTCGAAAACCTTCGCGCCCGGCCTGCGCCTCGGCGTCATCCTCGCCCATCCCCAGATCATCAAGAAGATGGAGATCCTGAAGCAGTCTCTCGACCTCTGCACGTCGAGCCTTAACCAGCTTATCGCGGCGGATTTCCTGCGCACCGGCTACTTCGAAACGCACATCGAGGTCATCAAGAAGACCTACAAGCTGAAGAAAGACACCATGGTGGCCGCGCTTAAAAAATATATGCCCGAAGGCGTCACCTGGACAAAACCCGAGGGCGGCCTTTTCCTGTGGGTGCGCCTGCCCGAAGGTATGAGCGCCGACGAGATGTTCGCCGACGCGCTTAAAGAAAATGTGGCCTATGTGATAGGCTCCGCTTTCCATTGCGACGGTTCCGGCAAAAACACCATGCGCCTGAATTTCTCCTATCCCACCCCCGAAGATATTGAAGAGGGAATAAAGCGCCTCGCCACCGCCGTCAAGAAGCGCCTGGTCGCGGTCAAGTAGCCGCCTAAGTCATTAATGTCCGACTTTTCAGCCGAATTCAGCGAAAACCTGCGCAGCGCCGGAGTAGTAGGGGCCGGCGGCGCGGGTTTTCCTTCCTATGTGAAAGCGCAGGGGAAGGCCGAGTACGCGCTTGCGAACGCGGCCGAGTGCGAACCGCTGCTCAAGAAGGACCAGAAGATACTGGAATATTTCCCGGAAAAGGTTTTCGACGGGCTTGAGCTGCTTATGCGGGCCGTGGGCGCGAAGCGGGGGATCCTCGGCATAAAGAAGAAGCACGAGAGGCTTATTCCGCGCCTGGAGGAAATGGCGAAGGGCCGCAAAAACATCTCCGTGCTGAAGCTGGGCGACTATTACCCCGCCGGCGACGAGCAGTGCCTGGTCTACGAGGCCACCGGCCGCATCGTCCCGCCCGGAGGCATTCCTCTTGAAGTCGGCTGCGTGGTCTGTAATGTCGAAACCCTTTATAACGCCGCCTTTCCCGGCCGGCCCGTCACCGAAACGTTTATCACCGTAAACGGCGCCGTAAAAAAGCCGGCGACTTTCAAGGTTCCCGTCGGTATAACCTGGCGCGAGGCTGTTGACCTGTGCGGCGGCTTCACCATAAAAGACCCCGCTTTCATAGACGGCGGACCTATGATGGGCAAGGTCATGACTGATTTCGACGCCCCGGTCGTTAAGGCTTCAGCGGGCATAATCGTTTTGCCGAAGACGCATCCGCTTATCGTCAGGAAGGCGCAGAGCCGCCCCGTATTTTCCCGCATAGGCCGTTCGGTTTGCGACCAGTGCTCTTTCTGCACCGAGCTCTGCCCGCGCTATTTGCTGGGGCACAATGTGCAGCCGCACCGCGTGATGCGCACCATGCTTTTCTCCGGCGGGCCCGGGTGGAGCGAAGCGACACAATTCAACGATAATGTTGTCGCGAACAGACGCAAACTGCACAGTCAATATGGCCTGCTGTGCTGCGAATGTTCGCTGTGCAGCCTTTATTCCTGCCCCGAGGGGCTGAACCCCCGCGAGGCTTGCGTTGCCGCTAAGTCCGACCTGCGCGAGCTAAAAATGGGCTTTAAGAATTCAGCCATAAATACCGGGCGCGCTCCGGAGGTCCATCCCGTGAGGGATTTCCGCAAGGTGCCTGTGTCCAGACTTGTCCGGCGGCTGGGCCTGGAAGATTACAACAAGGATGCCCCCTGGACGGAGGTTTCGTATAAGCCTTCCCGCGTAAAAATTTTAATGAGCCAGCATATCGGCGCGCCCTGCGTCCCGTCGGTGAAAGAGGGGCAGAAGGTGGAGAAAGGCGCGGTGGTGGGGGATGTTCCCGCCGACAAGCTGGGCTGCCCGGTGCACGCGAGCATCTCCGGCACCGTCGGTAAAGTTAACCCGAAGTACGTGGAGATTTATGCTTAACGCAATAGGCGGGGTGGAACTTTCAAGTATTGCCAAGGGCATGGAAGCGGCCGACGCCATGCTTAAAACGGCGAATATTAAACTGCTGTTATCGCGCTCAATTTGCCCGGGCAAATATATCATCCTTCTTGCCGGGGACGTGGGCGACGTGAACGCCGCCGTGGAAGCCGGTTCGGCGAAAGCGGCGCACGCTCTTGTGGATAGTTTTGTCGTCCCGAATATCCACCCCGATGTTTTTCCCGCCATAGCCGGAACCACGGTAGTTGAAGGTCTTGAATCCCTCGGTATAATAGAAGCCTTCTCCGTTTCCGCGCTGGTAGAGGCCGCCGACGCCGCCGTCAAAGCCGCCCCTGTAAAACTCCTCGAGATCCGTCTTGCCATGGCCCTCGGAGGCAAAGCCTTCGTCACTCTGACCGGCTCTGTCGCCGCCGCGGAGACCGCCGTAGCCGCCGGCGCCGCAGTCGTAGCCAAAAAAGGCCTCTTGGTTGAAAAAGTTGTCATCCCCCAACCCCGCCAGGAACTCCTTCGGGAGATTATTTAACGCTTTTAGGCATATTCCTCGGACGTTAATCGGGACGGGGCGGGTTCTCATTTATCCCCCGCATAGTCCCGCCATTATAGACCCCGGCCCTGGAGCGTGGATGCAGGCCTCCGCCGCCTCTCCCAAGGCAAGCGATACTCACGAACGCTAAAATTTATATAATAAATATTAACTAAATAAGGAGACCCAATGGCTTCTACTAAACGTATTCCCATGATCGCCGGCAACTGGAAAATGCATCTTACTTCCAAGGAGGCCGCCGACCTGGCCGCCGCCATAAAGAAAGGGCTCGATCCCGACCTTAAGCATGAAGTGCTCCTCGCCCCCGGATTTACCTGCCTGCACGCCGCGAAGGCCGCGCTGGCCGGCTCAAAAATATTCCTTTCTTCGCAGGATGTCGCCTGGGAAGAAAAAGGCGCTTTTACCGGGGCCGTGTCCCCTTCGCAGATAATAGACGCGGGCTGCACCCACGCCATCATCGGCCACTCCGAGCGCCGCAAGATCTTCCTCGAGACCGACGAGATAGTGAATAAAAAAGTCAAGGCCGCCATAAAGGCGAACCTCGTGCCCGTGCTGTGCATAGGCGAAACCCTTGAAGAGCGCGAGAGCCAGAGAACCTACCGCGTCCTCGAAACCCAGCTTAACGGCGCCTTCGCCGGCATCACCGCCGCCGAGGCCTCCAAAGTCGTAATAGCCTACGAGCCCGTCTGGGCTATCGGCACCGGCAAGACCGCCACTCCCGACCAGGCGCAGGACGCCCACGTTTTCGTGCGCAAGCAGATGGAACGCGTTTACGGCCGGCCTTACGCCGAGTCCGTGCGCGTGCTTTACGGCGGCTCGGTGAAGGCCGATAACGTGGACGAGCTTATGTCACAGCCCGACATAGACGGCGCGCTGGTAGGCGGGGAAAGCCTCAAGGCCGACAAGTTCCTGCGCGTGATACATTTTCAGGCCGTGCTTTCAAGATAAACATCAAAAGGGATACAACAAAATGGACGAAAAAATTGTTAAAGAGATGGTGGAAGACATAAAGCTCCGCGAGGAGCGGTCTTCTATGCCGGTGCCGGTGGGCATTTCCAACCGCCACATACATCTGACCAAGGAGGATTTCAAAACCCTGTTCGGCGCAGAGTGCGACGACACACAGCTTAAGCCCGTAAAGCAGCCCGGTCAGTACGCCTGCAAGGAGCTGTTCACGCTGGAGGGCCCGAAGGGTTCCATTAAAGACGTGCGGATGATCGGCCCCTACAGAAAATACAGCCAGGTGGAAGTCTCGGCCGCCGACGCGCGCAAGCTGGGCGTAGAGCCTCCGATCCGAGATTCCGGCAAGCTGGACAACACTCCGGGCATAAAGCTGGTAGGGCCCAGGGGGACAGTAGTCCTTAATAAAGGCGTTATCATGTCTAAACGCCATATACATTTCCTGACGACGGAAGCCGCGCAATATAAGGTGAAAGACGGCCAGGAAGTGCGGGTGCTCTGCGGCCGCGGCACCGAACGGGAAGCCATCTACGAGCGCGTGCTGTGCCGCGTCTCGGACCAGTTCGCGCTGGAGCTTCATCTCGACGTGGAAGAAGCCAACGCCGCGGGCATGAAGAACGGCGATGCCGCGTTCATAGTCTGATGCGATTTTGCTTTAGCTTAAATAGTTACCGGAGGATATAATGGACGCACTTGGAATGATAGAAACAAAGGGCCTCGTGGCCTGCGTGGAAGCGGCTGACGCCGCCGTGAAAGCCGCCAACGTAAAGATCGTCGGCTACGAAAAGATCGGCTCGGGCCTCGTGACCATTCTTTTCAGGGGCGAAGTGGCCGCCTGCCGTGCCGCCTGCGATGCCGGCGCCGCTGCCGCCCAGAAAGTGGGCGAACTGGTGAGCGTGCATGTCATCCCGCAGCCCCACGGCGACCTTGAAGGCAAACTGCCGATAAGCGACGCCAAGAAGAAATAGTCCAAGAGTCGAGGGTCGGGAGTCGGGAGTCGGGGGAATTATTAAAGTTTCCCCGTTCCACTGGACTCTCGACCCATGACTCCCGACTCTCGCCTGCCGTTTTCGGAGGTTTTATGCTTTTTGCACGAGTAGTGGGTAACGTGGTCTGTACCCGCAAGGACGATAAACTTGTGGGCACCAAGCTGCTGATGGTGCAGCCGGTGGGCCTTGACGACAAGCCGCGGGGCAACACCCTGGTCGGCATAGACGCCGTCGGCGCGGGTACGGGCGAACTGGTCCTGCTGGTGCAGGGCTCCAGCGCGCGCCAGACCTCGAAGACCGAGAACACGCCGGTAGACTGCACGATTTTCGCGATAGTGGACACCATAGAGAAAGAAGGCAAAGTGGTGTTCAAGAAATCCGTCAACAAGATGCTGTAGAGCGGAGCTCACATGTCCCTCAGCGAAGAAGATTTGCGGAAAATAGTGGCCGAGGTCGTTAAGAACCTCGACGCCCGGCCTGCCGCCGCGCCGTCGGGCGGACCGGTGTTCGACACCGTGGATGAGGCTGTCAGCGCCGCGTCCAGGGCGCAGCCGGGCTTCCAGGAGCTGGGTCTGGCGGCGCGAGAAAAAATAATAGAAGCGATACGCGGGGTTTCCCGCGCGAATGCCAGGCGCTGGGCGGAAATGGCCGTAGCCGAGACCGGCATGGGCCGCGTGGAAGATAAGGTCATTAAGAACATGGTCTGCATCGACGGAACTCCCGGAGTTGAAGACCTGCGCGCCGTGTCTTATACCGGGGATAAAGGGCTTACCCTGATTGAATACGCGCCTTTCGGAGTGGTGGCGGCCATAACCCCTTCCACTAACGCCGTGGCCACCATTCTCAGCAATGCGATAGGGATATTATCCGCCGGGAACGCGGTCGTGTTCTCGCCGCACCCGGCCGCCAAAGGGTGCGTGGCCGACGCGGTGCGCGTGCTTGATAAAGCCATAGTGGCCGCGGGCGGCCCGGCCAACCTGCTGACTACTATTGCCAAACCCACACAGGAAGCCACCAGGCAGTTGCTGTGCCATCCGGACACGCATATGAATATCGTCACCGGCGGCCCGGCCATAGTAAAAGTTGCGATGACCGCGGGCAAGCCCTGCAAAACCATAGCCGCCGGTCCCGGCAACCCGCCGGTAGTGGTGGACGAAACCGCAATTTTTCCGGATTGCGCCAGGGAAATAATTTACGGCTGCGGCTTCGATAATAATGTGCTGTGTATAGCGGAAAAAGAGGTTATTGTGGTCGAGGCCGCGCGCGCGCGCTTCCTGGAAGCCATGCGTTCCGACCAGCGCGCTTATGAGCTCAGCGGGGCGCAGATGGACCAGCTTTCAAAGCTGGCCATATTGACGCCGGGCCGCGAACCTAAGGTAAACCGCGACTTTATCGGCAAGAACCCGTCGGTGATAGCCAGGTCCATAGGCCTGAACCTTTCGGATGAGATCCGTGTGCTCTGGGCCGAAGTGCCCAACGACCACCCTTTTGTGGTCAGCGAGCAGCTTATGCCGGTGCTGCCGGTCACTTTCTGCAAGGATATAGACTCAGCCATAGAACTGGCGCGCTTTGCGGAAGGAGAGAACCATCATTCGGCCGGCATGTACTCCACGAACATAAAAAATATGACCAAGATGGGCCGCCGTATGGCGTGCTCCATTTTTGTAAAGAACGGCTGCACGCTGCACGGCCTCGGCATGGGAGAAGGCTACGCCTCCATGTCCATTGGCACGCCCACCGGCGACGGCATTACCAAGACCAGCCATTTCGTGCGGCCCCTGCAGTGCAGCGTGGTCGGAGACCTCAGGATAGCGTAGCGCAGTTAAGGAGAATTTATATGCAGGCAAATATCTCGCTCGGACTTGTTGAACTCTCGTCGATAGCCAGGGGGATAGAAACCCTGGACGCCATGTGCAAGGCCGCGGGCGTAAAGCCCGAGGTGTACCAGGCGATCTCCAAGGGTAAATACATCATCGTGATCTCGGGGCCCCTGGGCGAGGTGGAATCCTCCCTGGCCAAAGGCAGGGAGATAGCCGGCAATGTTCTCGTCGCCAGCCACATAATACGCAACGTGCATTCCGGCGCGCTGGCCGCCCTTAATAAAAAAGTGAAGGCCGCCAAGATAGAGGCCGTGGGCATAGTGGAAACAAAAGAAGCGCTTCCCGCGCTGTTCGCCGCCGACGCGGCCGCCAAGGCGGCCTTCGTACACGTCGCTGAAGTGAACACGGGTAAAGGCATAGGCGGAAAGGGCTACTTCACGGTGGTGGGTGAGCCGGGCGCGGTGCGCACCGCCGTAACGGCGGGCGTAATGGCCATAGGCGAGGACGCCGTAGTGAGCCGCATAGTGATACCTAACGCGCACGAGCATATCGGCGCTGCGATATAGGAGCTTTTCATGAAACTTGTCATAGGCGCCGACCACGCGGGCTTTGAAGCGAAAGAAAAGCTGAAGAAGTTCCTGCAGGGCCTCGGCCACGAGGTTATGGATTTCGGCTGCTACTCTACCGAGCCGGTCGACTTCCCTGATATCGCTCTGCTGGTCAGCGAGGCCGTGCGCAAAAAAGAGTTCGACCGCGCCGTGCTGGTGGACGGGTTCAACGGCGCCATGCCGCTGGCCGCCAATAAAGTGCACGGTATACGGGCGGTGGCCGCCTACGATATTATCTCGGCCCGCTTCGCGGCGGCCCATGAGGACTGCAATGTGCTGTGTCTCGGCGGCAAGACGCACGGCGAACTGGCCCTCCAGGAGATGGTGAAGGTCTGGCTTAGCACCCCTTTTGAAGGCGGCAAGTACCAGAAGCGCCTGGACAAAATAACGGCGATAGAGCAGCGCTGCTGCTGAAATAAAATGAAACAGGCAAAGGTGATAGGACGGGTCTTCTGCTCACGCCAATGCTGCGGCATGGAGTCTAAGACCCTGCTCCTGATACAGCCTCTGGACTGGGAGACGGACAAGCCGACGGGCGACCCGCTTGTGGCCGGGGATACCGTGGGCGCCGGAGCCGGGGAGACGGTTTTTTTTGTGGCCTCAAGAGAAGCTATTCTGGCCTTTGAAGGCTGGGAGGGGGAGACGGTCGTCGGCGCTGTCCCTCCCCCGGTTGACGCCGCGATAGTAGGTATCATCGACGGAAAGAAATTTAATTAAATATATGTTCATAGCTAAAGTTATCGGCAATGTGTGGGCTACCCGCAAGCATCCGGGCCTTAAGGGCGCGACAATGCTGCTGGTGAAAGCCGTCGACCCGATGGACGGCAATAAACCGGCAGGAGAGGCTACCCTTGCCCTCGACGGGAACCAGGGCGCCGGGGTCGGCGACACCGTGCTGATAGTGGATGAGGGCGGTTCGGCCAGGAAAATTTTAAAGAATCCCAAGGCGCCGGTGCGTACCGTTATCGCCGGGATAGTGGACACGGTCCACATTACAGGAAAGGAAAAGATATGAACGACGAAGATATAAAGAAAATAGCCGCCGAAGTGGCCAGGATCCTGAAGGAGAAAAACCCCTCTTACCCCAGGCAGACGCTCGGGGATTCCGTTTCCATCGGCTCCGGCGGAAAAATTTTCCAGCATCCGCTGGTCAACCCCGCCGGGACTAACAAGCCCCCGGCCTCTCCGTCCAAGGCCTGCTCCGGCCAGGGCGAGTGCCGCCTGGAGGAAAATACCTGCAGCTCCTCCTGCCAGAGCTGCAACCCGCTGACCAACTATACCGCGCAGCAGGTAAAAGCCAGCGTAGACCGCGTCACCTTTTGTAATCCCAACGAGGCCAGCAAGTCTATCGCGGGCATGATAGACCATACCCTGCTCAAGGCTAACGCCACGCAGGAGGAAATAGGCAAGCTCTGCGAGGAAGCCCGTAAATACCGCTTCGCCTCGGTCTGCGTGAACCCCGGCTATGTTGCGATGTCCGCCCGCCTGCTGCGCGGCTCGGGCGTGATGGTCTGCACCGTCATAGGTTTCCCGCTGGGCTCTACCACCCCTACGGTTAAGGCCATAGAAGCCCGCGACGCCATAGCCAACGGCGCCGACGAGATAGACATGGTCATCAATATCGGCGCGCTTAAATCCGGCAACGACCAAATGGTGCAGGACGATATAAAGGCCGTGCGCGATGCTACCCGCGGCAAATGCCTGAAGGTGATACTCGAGACTTCGTATTTGACCAGAGACGAGAAGATCCGCGCCTGCAAAATGGCCAAGCAGGCCCAGGCCGACTTCGTGAAGACCTCTACCGGCTTCGGTTCCGGCGGCGCGACCCCCGAGGATATCGCCCTGATGCGCGAGACCGTGGGTCCCGAGATGGGCGTGAAGGCTTCCGGCGGCATCAAGAACGCCGAGGTGGCCGCGGCGATGATAAAGGCCGGCGCGAACAGGCTGGGGACGAGCGCCAGCATAGCCATAGTTTCCGGCGGCGAAGCCGCCAAAGGGCAGTACTAATTTGCGGTAACTTAAGGAGCGAATATGTCAGAACCAAAAGAAGCGTTGGGCATGATAGAGACAAAGGGTTTCATAGGCATGATAGAGGCCTCTGACGCCATGAGCAAGGCCGCCAAAGTGCGCCTGCTCGGCTACGAGAAGATAGGCTCGGGCTACGTTACCACGCTGTGTTCGGGTGAGGTCGGCGCTGTGCGCGCCGCCGTGGAAGCCGGAGCCGCCGCCGCCCAGAAGGCCGGTGAGCTCGTCGGGATGCACGTGATCCCGCGCCCCTCGGACGATCTGGATAAATATCTGGCGAAGATCTCGGTGAAGGTCAGCTAAAACTGCAGGACAGCTGGACCGCCAGGCAGCTTTTTTAAGGCAGTCTGCCTTAAGGCTGTCCAGCCGCTATGCAGCCTGGCTGTCTGGTTCTTATATGTTTACCAAAGGCGCCGTCGAAGATCTTATTGTTCAGCACCTCTCCCGCGAAGCGGGGAGGGCGGCGCCTGTTGTGAAAAAGGTTCCGGAAAATAAAAAAAAAGTCTTCATCAGCGACTGGGAACTTCGCCGGATCTATAAGCCCGGCGCTAAAACCGTTCAGGTTCCGGCAAACTCTATCATTAGCCCTCTTTCGCTGGACTGGCTGGACTATAACGGTATAAAGGTTTTGCGCGGTTTAATATGAACATACTGGAGAACTTGATATGACTAAACTGAATCCCGCGGTCTTGACGGCAATTTTGGCGCTGGCCTGCGCCCTCCCGTCAGCCGCACAAAAGCTTGTCGCTCCTCAGGCCATCGCGCCCCAGGCGGCGGCGCCGCTGCCCCCCGTGAGCGGGGTCGTAGAAGCGGAATGGGACTTTCTTAAGGCGGCCGGGCAGTATAAGGAAAAGGACGTGCTGGAACTTGCGCTGCCGCAGTTGGAAGACTGGCTGGCCCGCAACCCTGAAAATCCAAATTCCGGCGAAGCCCAGCTGCTCAAGGCCAATCTCCACCTTAAACTCGGCGATTATAAGTCCGCATTGATCGATCTGCTTAAGCATTTTCAAGCCTATCCGCAGGCTGCTTCGGCGGAAGGCGCCCGGAAGCTGTTCACCGATACGCTGGCGAAGAAGGCCGATAAAAAAACGCGGCCGGCCCTTGAGGAGGCGTCTCCGGCTCCGGGAAAGACCGCCGTTGACTTCAATATCTCCGCCCTGCTGGAAAAACTATCCGTTTCTGCCGGTGAAGCTTATTATGACCCTCTGACCGCGGAATTCCGCGATTTCTTCAACAGGTTCCCCAATTACGCTAAAAACGATTCCCTGCGTCTGGCGCTGGCGGACCTCCACCAGAAGAACGGCGAATATCTTTCCTCCAAGCTCGCCTATGAAAAAATGATACAGCTCCACCCGTTAAGCCCGCTGCTGGCCCGCGCCAAGCGGTCCCTGGGCGGCGTGCTCGCGGACAACCTTAAGGAATTTGACAAAGCTATAGAAGTGTATCAGGCCATCGCGGCCTCATTCCCGGGTACCGACGAGGCCTGGACCGCCTACAGCCGCCTCCCCGCGCTTGCGGAAAGGCAGAAAAAGTACGACCTCGCGGTAGAGATCTATGAAAAAATAATCGAGCTTTATCCGGACCGGGAAGAGACCTATAATTCATACAAAGCCGAGGCGCGCGTGCTGCGTTCCGAGCTCAATAAGTTCCCGGAGGCCGTTGCTGTGCTCAACAGGCTGGCCGACAAATATAAAGGCGAAAGAGCGATAGCGGCCCTGCTGCTTGCGGCGGAAATCTACAGGAAGGACATGAAGGCCGGCGAAGACGAAGTTAAAATGTACGACAGGATAGTGGCGGAATATGAGACTGACCCGCAGGCCCCTAAGGCGCTCTATGCCGCCGGTGAGGTTTATGACAAGGCGAAAGATACGGAAAAAGCCAGGGAGTATTACCAGAAAGTCATGGAGAAGTACCCGGACGACCCCCTGTCTAAGAAAGCGGAGAAGCGCGTGTCCGCCATTGTTTCCGGGAAGTCCTGAACAAGGGGAAAATGATGAACACTCAATTGGGAGTTATAGAGGGCTTTTACGGCGAGGCGTGGAGCTGGGGCGAGCGGGCCGACTATGCCGGCTTCCTTAAAAAACACGGCTTTTCTTTTTACATCTACGCGCCCAAGGCCGACGGTTATCTGCGCAAGAAATGGCGCGAACCTTTCCCGAAGGTCCTGGAGGAGAAGCTGGCGAAGCTTGCCGGGCAGTGCCATTCCGCGGGCCTGGAATTCGGCGTGGGCTTCAGCCCCTACGAGATCTACCTCTCCGAGTTCGACCTCGAGGTGAAAAGGCTGCTGCAGCACCGCCTGGACGTGTTTAACCGCATAGGCGTGGACAAGCTGGGCATACTGATGGACGATATGAAGGGCGACCTGCCGGACCTCGCCGGACGGCAGCTAGAGATAGTGAACTGGATAGCCGCGCGCTCCAACGCGAAGCAGTTCGTCTTCTGCCCCACCTACTATTCCCTGGACCCGGTGCTGGAAAAACTTTTCGGTAAAATGCCTGCGGGCTATTTCGAAAAGCTCGGCAAAGAGCTGGATAAAAAAGTGAGCATGTTCTGGACCGGCGAACTGGTCTGCTCGAAGTCTTACACGCCCGAGCACCTGAACGCGACAGCCGAAAAGCTGGGCCGCAAGCCGTTCCTGTGGGACAATTACCCGGTTAACGACGGGCCGCGCATGTGCAAGTTCCTGCACCTGCGGCCTGCCGCCGGCCGCCCCGCCGGGATGGGGAGCTGTCTGTCGGCCCACGCCGTGAACCCGATGAACCAAGCCGCCCTCTCAAAGATAGTCCTGCTTACCCTCAAGGCGGGCTTCGAGAAGGGCCCCGCCTATAATCCCGACAAGGCCTTTAAAAAGGCCGCCGGCATGGTCACCTGCCATGATATGGCACTGCTGCTGGAAAGGGACCTTCCGGCCTTCGCCGATAAGGGGCTGGACGCGCTTACCGACGAGGAGAAAGGGGCTTTGAAGGACGACTACGCCTCTTTCCTTGAGTCGCATGAGAACGATACCGCCCAGGCCGCGCGCGAAGTGATAGACTGGCTTTCCGGGCGCTACACCGTTACCAAAGACCTTTTTCTGACGCAGTAGAGGCCGCGTGTTTTCAGCGTAGTTACCCCGTCTTGCCAGTCTTTTGTTAAATAGTGTATATTTTATGCTGTATGATTTCAGGCATAGGAATTGACACGATCGAAGTTTCCCGCGTGGCCAAAGAAATAGCCGGGTCCAAAGGGTTCAAAGAGAGATATTTTTCGGCCGGGGAAATCGCGTACTGCGAGCCTAAACGCGGCAGAGCCAGAAATTACGCGGCCCGGTTCGCGGCCAAGGAGGCGTTCTTTAAAGCCCTGGGGACCGGTTATCGCGGTGGTCTTGCTTTCCATGAAGTTGAGATTCTCAATAACGTCCTGGGAAAGCCCGGGATCGTCCTGCGGGGCAGGACGAAGGCCCTTTGCCGGAAGTACAAGATCCGCGGCATTCATGTTTCGCTGACGCACATTAAAGACTATTCAAGCGCCGTAGTTATCCTGGAGGGATAAGATGGAAACAATAACCAAACCGAATATAGGGTCTTACGACGAGCGGGTGAAGGGTTCCCCCTGGGCTCTTGCCGAAGTGGAACTGGGCTATAAACCGGGCGGCGATATTAATATCGCCTGGTTCTGCACGGACCGGATCTGTAATATGGGCAAGGCCGGCAAGACGGCGTTTATCTGGGAAGGGATGGGCGGCGTGGAGAGGCGCTATACCTTTAATGACCTCCGCCTGGCGTCAAATACCATCGCGGCCTTCCTTACGGGCCTGGGCATTAAACAAGAGGAAAGGGTCTGTTTGTTCCTTGACCGGATCCCCGAATTGTACCTCGGTTTCCTGGGCGTCCTGAAGACCGGCGCCGTCGCCCAGCCCCTGTTCTCGGCCTTCGGCGACGAATCGCTGCTGGTGAGGCTTGAGAACGCGCAGACTACGGCCATCATCACCCAGCGCAAGCATGTCGGCAAGGTGCGTAAGCTGCGCGAGAAGCTTCCCTGCCTGAAACATATCATCGTAGTGGACGACGACGGCAGAAAGCCGCTTCAGGAGCGCGAGGTCGCGTTCTCGCTGGCGAGCGCGGCCCCAGTGGAGGATTTTAAGTGCGCCGCGACCAAGGCGGAGTCGCCCTCGGTGCTTCACTATACCTCGGGCACCACGGGGATGCCCAAGGGCGCCCACCACGTTCACTATTCGCTTATCTCCCAGTACCTGACCACCAAGTGGGTGCTTGACCTGCATGACGACGATATTTACTGGTGCACGGCCGACCCCGGCTGGGTGACCGGAACTTCTTACGGCATAATCGGCCCGTGGAGCCTGGGCGTGACCTCGTGCGTGCTCGACGTGGGGTTCACGGCGGAGAGCTGGTACCAGTTCATCCAGAAACACCGCGTCACGATGTGGTATTCCGCGCCGACGGCGATACGGGCGCTGATGAAGGCCGGGGATGAAATAGTAAAGAAGCACGACCTTTCCAGCCTCAGGCATCTGGCCAGCGTCGGAGAACCTTTGAACTCCGAGGCCGTGGTGTGGTCCGAGCGGGTGTACGGCCTGCCGTTCCACGACAGCTACTGGCAGACGGAAACCGGCTCCATAATGATCTCCAATTACCCCGGCTTGAAAATAAAGCCGGGGTCCATGGGCAAGCCTTTCCCCGGCATAACGGCGACGCTGCTGGACATGCAGACCTTCGAGCCCTTCACTGAAACCGGGAAGATCGGCCTGATCGCAGTAAAGCCCGGCTGGCCGGCCATGATGCGCAGCTACTGGAACAACGACGAGGCTTATAAGAAAAAGTTCAGGAACGGCTGGTACCTTACCGGCGACCGGGCTACCCGCGACATGGACGGTTACTACTGGTTCGTAGGGCGCGATGACGATATAATCAACACGGCCGGGCACTTGGTAAGCCCCTTCGAGGTGGAGTCGGCGCTGCTGGAGCACCCGGCGGTAGCGGAATCAGCCGTGGTTTCAAAACCGGATGAGATAAATATGGAAGTGGTCAAAGCCTTCGTGACGCTCAAGCCCGGCTTCACCGGGAGCGACGACCTGGTCCTTGAGATCATGAACTTCATCCGTAAGAAGCTTTCGCCGCTGGCCATGCCGCAGGAGATAGAGTTCACGCCCCTGCTGCCTAAAACACGCAGCGGCAAGATCATGCGCCGCGTCCTTAAGGCAAAGGAATGGGGGCAGGAGATCGGCGATATCTCCACGCTGGAGAACGATTGATAGGGTTTAAGGAGAAAAAAATGGAAACGACTGAAGAAGTTAGAGCGGCAGTTTTGAAGTACGTTAAAGCCGAATATCTTGAGGACGACGACCAGGAGATCGATTGCGATACCGCGCTGATATCCGGCGGGATCGTGGATTCATTTTCTATGGTGTCTTTGAAGCGCTTTTTGGAGAATAGGTACAAGATCCAGATCCCCGACGATAAAGCTACCCCGGAGGCTTTCGACAGCGTTAATAAGATAACCTCGCTGGTAGAAACGTTCGTGGCGGGGAAGGTCTGATATGGCCTTTACCAATCCTGTTCGCGAACACTACCAGAAGGACCTCGACGCGCTCCGCAGCGCCGGCATTTTTAAGGTTGAGCGCTACATCCACTCCGCGCAGGGCGCGGACATAGAGGTCGAGTTCCCGGCCGGCGCGGCGCATAAAAAAGTAATAAATATGTGCGCCAATAACTATCTCGGCCTCTCCAGCCACCCCGACGTGATCCAGGCCGCGCGCACGGGCCTGGACACCCGCGGCTACGGGATGTCCTCGGTGCGCTTCATCTGCGGCACGCAGGATATCCACAGGGAGCTTGAGCGGCGCATGACCGAGTTCCTCGGCACTGAAGATACGATCCTGTTCCCCTCCTGCATGGACGCCAATGCCGGGGTTTTTGAGGCGATCTTGGACGACTCCGACGTGATGATCTCCGACCGCCTGGTCCACGCCTCCATCGTAGACGGCATCAGGCTCTGCAAGGCCCAGCGGGATACCTTTAAGCACGCCAACATGGAGCATCTGGAGGAGAAGCTTAAGCTTCACTCCGACAAGCGCCTGATGGTAGTTATTACGGACGGAGTTTTTTCGATGGACGGCGACACGCCCCCGCTTGACACGATGGCCGCCCTGTGCGAGAAGTACGGCGCCATGCTCTTTGTGGACGAATCCCACTCAAGCGGTTTTATCGGCAAGACCGGGCGGGGAACGCACGAGAAATACGGGGTCGTGGGGAAAATAGACATTATTACCACCACCTTCGGCAAGGCGCTTGGCGGCGCCTCAGGCGGGTGCGTCTCGGGCAGAAAGGAAATCGTGGAGCTGTGCCGGCAGAAGGCCCGTCCCTACCTCTTCTCGAATACGATAGCGCCCGTAGTGGTCTCGGGGGTGCTCCGGGTTCTTGATCTTCTCTCTAAAAGCACCGAGCTCAGGGATAAGCTGGAGAAAAATGCGGCCTACTGGCGCAAAGGATTAACCGAGGCCGGCTTCGTCCTTAAAAACGGCGACACCCCGATCGTGCCGGTCATGCTGTTCAACGCTAAGCTCGCCCAGGACTTTTCCCGCGATCTTTTTGACGAGGGGATTTACGCCATCGGCTTCTTCTTCCCGGTCGTCCCGAAGGGCCAGGCCCGTATCCGCACGCAGCTCTCGGCCGCGCATGAGACGCACCACCTGGACAAAGCCCTGGCCGCTTTCATCAAGGTGGGGAAGAAGTATGGGATATTGGGGAAGACCAAAGAGGAAATTGTCGCCATGTACGGACTGTAACGCTCCTGAAGCGGTGTTGTTAAAAAGGCGCCCGGCTTTTTAGTAAAGCCGGGCGCCTTAAATTACGACCTGTCCTTTACGGCGTCAGAATAATCTTCCCGCACTTCTGTTCCTTTGAGTTTATGAGCGCGAAGGCTTTAGAAAAATCCTTGAAGCTGAACCGGTGTGTGAGGGCCGGCCTTGGATTCACCGCCCCGGATTTCAGCAGGCTCTCCATCTTGTACCAGCTGCGGAAGATCTCCCTTCCGGCGACGCCCTCCAGGCGTATGCCGCGCTTCACTATATCGCCGGCATAGTCCAGGCTGAGGTTCGTGACGGGCAGCCCGAAAGCCACAAAGCGCCCGCCGGGCCGCAGGGCCTTCAGGCCCAGCTCCACGGCTCTCGCGCCGCCGCTCATCTCTATCACGGCGTCAACGCCTTCGGGGCCGCAGACCTTGGTTATCTTCGCCAGGCAGTTCCCGGCGGAGGGGTCGATGGCGGTGCAGGCCCCCATTTTAACGGCCAGCCTCCGGCGGTAATCCGAGGGGTCAAGCGCGATCACGCGCTTGGCCCCGCCGGCTTTGGCTATGGCGGCGGCAAAAAGGCCCTGCGGCGCGCAGCCTGAGATCAGCACGGTCCGCCCTACCAGGTCATCAGCCAATACGGCGTGTACCGAGCTGCCGAAGGGTTCCATTATCGCCCCGATGTCCTTCAGCGAATCGTCGGTGTGTTTCCACGAGCAGCGCGCGGGGACGGCGGCATATTCGGCAAGCCCGCCCGGGACGTCGCGCCCGATCACCCGCAGGTTCTGGCAGATGTGCCGCTGGTCGTTGCGGCACTGGCCGCAGACGCCGCAGAAAATGTGGGACTCCACGGATATGAAGTCGCCTTTTTCGAACCCTTTGGCCAGCGAGCCTATCTCCACCACCTCGCCGCAGAACTCCTGGCCGAAGATGAAGGGCAGCGCGGGGGCGGCGCAGTCCGGGCCGGCTGAATTGTGAATAGCCAGGTCTCCCGGGCCTATAGAGGCCGCGGTGACGCGGATAAGCAGTTCGTCCTTCTTGATCTCCGGGACTTCGACGTCGCGGTAGCTGGCGCCGCGGGTGCGGGAGATTTTCACTATAGCTTTCATGTGTGGCTCCTTGAGACGGCTTAATCTGACGCTCTGTCCGCCTGATATTATGATATAAAAAAAAGGCCGCGAAAAAAATATTTTTAATTGCGGTGAAATTTAGTAGATTATACTTATGCCGCAACTTGCGAAGCCGCTGCCTCCCGAAGACCGCCTGGTGCTTCTCCCGAAGAACCCGGGTTTATTTTTTATCTTCTGGCAGTTTTCCGAGAGCCGCGCCGATGCCTTCCGTACGGCGTCCTTTTCTCCGGAGATAGAGCTGCGCGTCCGCTATGCCGAGGATAAAACGGCCGCCGCCGCGCACAAGGCGCAATGGCTGGCCGGCCGCGCCTACCTGCCGGTGCCGGAGCGGGGGGGGAACTGCGAGGCGGCCCTTTACGCGCTGCGCAACGGCGTCTGGGAAAGGCTGCTGGAATCCAACCAGGCGGCGGCCCCGGCGGCGGCCGGGATGGCCGACGAGCGGGCCTGCGCCAGTCTGGAATTTCATAAGAAGGTGCTTTCATGAGCTCGCGCGGCTCCCTGATGTTCGTGCTTCACGCGCATCTGCCGTACGTGAACCATCCCGAGGATTCCGCCTTTCTTGAGGAGAACTGGTTCTTTGAAGCGGTGGTTGAAACCTATGTCCCTATAATTTCCGTGCTGGAGCGCCTGGCCTCGGAAGGGATAAGGCCCGGGGTGGCCGTCTCTATTTCTCCCACGCTGGGGGCGATGCTTGAAAATGAGGCCCTCGAAGACAAGTTGGTGCTCTACGTGGAGTCCCGCCTTGAGCTTATCGAGAAGGAACTTGAACGCGCGCAGGACGACCCCGCCCTGCTTAAAACGGTGAAGTTCTACCAGAAGCTCTACGAGGACGCCGCCGCGCTGATGCACAAGTACAGCGGCGACCTGATCACCCCGCTTAAAGCCCTGCAGTACGCCGGGCAGATAGAAATAATCACCACCTCGGCCACGCACGCCGTGCTGCCGCTGCTGGCCAGGCCCGAGGCCGTGCGCGCCCAACTGGCCGCCGCCGCGGAGGACTATGAGGAACGCTTCAACAGGAAGCCTTCCGGGTTCTGGCTGCCTGAATGCGCCTATGAGCCGCGCCTTAATTCCTATATCAAACTGTCCGGCTTCAATTACATCTTTACCGAATCCCACTCGCTGGACTCCGCCGAGCCGCAGGCCCCCGGCGGTGTCTATTCGCCCTATCGCACTTCCAACGGGCTTGGGCTTTTTGCGCGCGACGCGGCCAGCTCGCGCGAGGTCTGGAGCGCAAAGTTCGGCTACCCGGGCGACCCCGCCTACCGGGAATTCTACCGCGACCTCGGCTACGACGGGGATTATGAGTATGTGCGCCCCTACCTGGGGTCGGACGGGATCAGGCGGCCGCTGGGCCTTAAGTACTACCGCATTACCGGCCCCGGCGCGGACCTGTCCGCCAAGGAGTATTACGATCCCGAAGCTGCCCTGTTAAGGGTTGAGGCCCATGCTTCCGACTTTCTGGCAAAGCGCATGAAGCAGACCGATGATTTTTACGCCTCCCGCGGCTCAAGGCCGCTTATAGTGAGCTGCTACGACGCGGAGCTGTTCGGGCACTGGTGGTTCGAGGGGCCGGCTTTCCTGGAGGCGGTGATAAGGAAAATAAGGGCGGAGCGCCTGCCCCTGCAATTCATACTGCCGTCCGAATACCTCAACTCCTGCCAGGAGCCGCCGGAAATTACGCCCGGCAGTTCCTCGTGGGGGGAGAACGGTTACTTCGATCCCTGGGTCAATGAGACCAACGATTTTATCTACCCGGCCGTCTACGCGGCCACCGACAAGATGATAGAGACGGCCAACCGGTTCCGCAATCAGGACCTGTCGATGCTTAACTCCAGGGCGCTTAACCAGGCGGCGCGCGAGACCCTGCTGGCGCAGTCCTCCGACTGGGCTTTTCTGCTTTATATCGGCTCGCATGCGGAGTACGCGAAGGGGCGTCTTGAGGCGCACGCCGCTAACGCCATAAAGCTGCTGGGGGAGGTTATCGAGAAGAAAGTGGACGAGCAGGCTCTGGCGGCCCTTGAGCAGCAGAACAGCGTGTTCCCCAGGCTGGATTTCCGGGTTTTCGCTTCCGTCTCAAAATTCTAAAAGAAAGGTCGCGCCATAGAGGCACGGAGACCACGGAGTGCCACGGAGTTTTCCCTCTGTGCTCTTCGTGTCTCCGCGGTTTTTTCGCTGTCTATCTGGTTTTTAAGGTCTTCCAGGCTTTCTTGAAGTCCTCGGGTAATTTGGCTTCGAGCATCGTCTTTTTGCCGGTGGAAGGGTGTTCGAAGCCCAGGCTGAGAGAGTGAAGCAGCATACGCGGCGCGGCCGGCCCGCCGTAAAGCTTGTCGCCCATTATCGGATGGCCTATGTGGGCGAGGTGTATCCTTATCTGGTTTGTGCGGCCGGTCTGGGGGTGTATCTCAAGGAGCGCGCAGCTTTTGCCCTTCTCTTTAACTGTATATTCCGTCAGGGCCTCCCGGCCGTACTCCCATACTTTTATTTTTTTGAAGCCGCTGGCGCGGCCAATGGGCGCGTCGATGGAACCTTTCCTCTGCGCTGGTATGCCCGCGACGACGCCTATATAAGTCTTCCGCATCAGGCGCTCCCTGAAACCGTCCGACAGCGCCTTCTGGGCCTCCGCCGTTTTCGCCAGCAGCATCAGGCCGCTGGTATCGCGGTCCAGGCGGTGTACCAGGCCAAGGCGTTCCAGCCCGCCTTTTGCCATCTCAGGCCTGGACGAAAAGATCATGGAAACCAGCGTAGGTTCGCCCAGCAAAGCGGCCCGCGGGTTGATCTCCCAATTGGCGGCGTTAGGGTGAACCGCCAGTCCCGCCGGCTTGCTCACAGCCATCAGCGCCTTGTCCTCGAACAGGACCAGGTCTTCAAAACCTTCCTGGGTTTGATCGGGGTCGGGCGTAGAAAATTCAACCACGCTCCCGTCAGTCAGCATGTAAGAGGGTTTTTTCTTTGTGCCGTTCACGGTGGCCAGGCCCTCCTCCGCCAGGCGCCGCGCGAAGGAGCGTGAAAAGTTTTCGCCTGTCTCGCTCAGGAAGACGTCCAGCCGTATGGGCTCTCCGGAATAGATGATCTTATTTTTTTTCATATTTTGCCTTTAGTACCAAAAATGCCGCCGCCGCGGCGGCGAAGACCGCCGTCGAAATCAGCTGCGCCGGGGAAAGGCCCAGCCGCAGAGCGCCGCGGTCGTCGCCGCGCAAAAATTCCAGGGAGAAGCGCAGCGCGGCATAGAGCGCCGCATAAAGCGCCGCTACAGCTCCGGCAGGCGCTTTTCCGCGGAGGGAGCGGCGCAGCGCGGCGTTGAGCAGGAAAAAGATAACCAGGTTGCCGGCTGCTTCATAGAGCTGGACCGGATGAAGCGGGACGCCAAGGTAAGCGGAACTGACCTCGGAGGCAGGACTCGTGAAGGTGACGCTTACCGGGCAGGCAGTCGGACCGCCGTGGCAGCAGCCGGCCAGGAAACATCCGACCCGGCCGAAGGCGTGCCCCAGCGCCAGCGCCGGGGCGAACAGGTCGGCCGTCCTTAAAACGTTCAGCTTCCTGCGGCGCGATAAAATATAAAAAGCGGCGGCTCCGAACAGCAGCCCGCCGTAAAAAACAAAACCGTACTGAAAGCTCTTCAGCAGGTACGCTGCCCTGGATAAAAAATCCGGCCCGAAATCCCCCCAGTAGGTCGCGGCGTAAAAAAACTTAGCTCCCAGCATGCCGCATAGCACTGAATAGAAGATAAGGTCGGAGAGGGCTTCTTTCGTCAAGCCGGCGGCCGCCGCCTTGCGGGAAACATAAAAGATCGCCGCAAGATAGCCGCAGGCCACCAGCAGGCCGTAGGCGGGAAGTTTGAAGGAACCCAGCTGGAAAATTATAGGGTGCATTAGGGGAAGCCGGGAGTCAGGCGCGGGGGGCCGGAAGCGTTGTGATTTTCCTTATAAAGGTTACTGCTTTGCCGAAATCCGTCAAAGGGGAAGCCGCGACGCCCCGCTCCCGGCAAAGTTTAAGGAGGCGGCCGGCGGCGTAGACTTTGTCCGCCAGCGCGGCCGCCTTCAGGTCGTTCGGGCCGTCGCCGAAAAATATTACTTTATAGCCGGCCCGCTTCATCCCGGCGACCCTCGAGGCCTTGAAGGCGCTCAGGTCCATGCGCTTCAGAAAGGGATAGGTGATCCTAAGTCCGCCCTTCACCACTCTCGCTTTGCCGAAAAATGATTTTACTTTTACGCCGTGCTTTTTAAAAAAAGGGTCCGCGTACAGGTCTACGCCGCCGCTGACTATTTCAAGAGGAATGCCGCGGGACTTACAGAAAAGGATAAGTTCCCGGAACCCCGGCCTGGCGCGCACTTTTTTACGCACGAAGCCGGCTATCATTTCTTCCGTAAGTCTGGCCCCGGCGAAAGCGCTTTTCATGAAATCTTCCACGCGCATTTTAAGCGAGTGGGAAGCCTCTATGGTTTTTCTGTCGGAGAAGCCGTAATGCAGCAGCAAATGGTCGCCGACGTCGCGCAGCGTTATCGTCCCGTCGAAGTCTGAAACGGCCGCCCAGCCCTTTAGTTCGCGCGTCTTTGCCCTGCCGGCAGGTTCCCGGTTCATACTACGGCCTTTAAAAAATCCGCCCTGCGGCCGGCCCTGGCCAGCTTAAGGTACAGGTTGTACTCCTTCTGTGCGCCGAAAGTGGATTTATCGCCGTTATAGGAATGGCCGGGGTAAACAGCCGCGCCGTCGGGCAGCGCGGAAAGCCTGACGAAGCTGTCGTACAGGGCTTCCGCGCTCGAGCCGGGCAGGTCGACGCGGCCGCATTCGCCCACAAAAAGAGTGTCTCCGGTATACACCCCGCCGCCGGCCTGGTAGCAGACCGAGCCGGGGGTGTGGCCGGGAGTGTGCAGCACGCCTATCTTAAGCGAGCCCGCCTCTATCTTCTCGCCGTCGCGCGCGGGCCGGAGCGCCGGTGGCTTCCCCTCCAGCATGAAGTAGTCAGCCTCGTGGAGATATACCGGCAAGCTGTTGTCGGCGAGCGTGAAGAAAGCGACGCCGTTTACATGGTCGGGATGGGCGTGGGTCAGCAGGATGCACTTTAACAGCAAGCCCTCTTTCTTGATGAATTCCGCCAGCTTTTCCGGCTGCCAGGCCGGGTCTATCAGGGCGGCTTCCTTCGTCTCCTCGTTCCAAAGCAGATAGGAAAAATTCTCCATCGGCCCGAGCTTGAACTGGCGCATTTTCATTTGTCGGACTCCTTCGGCGGAGGGAAGCGGTATTCGGTCTCATCCGGCTTTATCAGGCCGAGCCCTGTGCGGGCCGCTTGTTCTATCGCAGGTTTTTTATTTATTTCTTCCAGTTTTTTTTCAAGGTCTCCGCGCTGCAGCTCCAACTGCCCTTTTTCCGTCTTCAGCCGGCGGTACTCCCGGTAATTGTTGATAAGGCTGCGGAAGCCGCGGTTGCCCAGCAAAAGGGCGGCCAGAGCCAGGATGGCCAGATATTTCAGCTTGAATTTGAAGCGGAGAGGTTTCATCGCGGGTTAGATAAAAAATCCCGTCCGCTTTAAAGCGGACGGGGTTTTTGCTGCGGGCCGCTCACTTGAACTTGAAAACGCTGTCCTTCGCGTAGCGGGCCTTCTTGCCCAGCTCTTCCTCTATGCGGATGAGCTGGTTGTACTTGCACAGGCGCTCGGAGCGGCACGGCGCGCCGGTCTTTATGGCGCCGGCGTTGGTGGCGACGGCCAGGTCCGCTATAAAAGCGTCCTCGGTCTCGCCGGAGCGGTGCGAGATCACGGTGGCGTAGCCGGCCTTATGAGCCATCTCTATAACGCGCACGGTCTCGGTCAGCGACCCTATCTGGTTAAGCTTTATCAGGATGGCGTTGGCGACGCCCTCTTCAATGCCTTTCTTCAGGCGTTCGGGGTTGGTGACGAACAGATCGTCGCCCACCACGCGGGCCTTTTTTGCCAGGTGCTTGGTGAGGTGGTCCCAGCCTTCCCAGTCATCCTCCGCAAGCGGGTCCTCATAGGAGATTATCGGGAAATGTTTTTTCCATTCCGAGTATTTGGCGGTCAGCTCCTGGTAGGTCAGGTTGGAGCCTTCGAACACGTAGCGGTCGTTCTGGAAGAACTCGCTGGCGGCGGAGTCCAGGGCTATCTGCACTTCCTTGAAGGTGTAGCCGGCGTCCTTGATAGCGTTGCAGATGGTTTCCAGCACGGACTCGTGCGTGAATATCTTCGGAGCGAAACCGCCCTCGTCGCCGACGGAAGTGCTGTAGCCGGCCTTGGCCAGGACCTTCTTAAGCGTGTGGTAGATCTCGCAGCCCATGCGGATCGCGTCGGTGAAATGCGCCGCGCCCGTGGGGACTATCATGAACTCCTGTATGCTGATGCCGGAGTCCGCGTGCTTGCCGCCGTTTATGATGTTCATCATGGGGGCGGGGAGCACGAAATCCTTATGCTTGAGCCCGTAGGCTTTGCGGATGTAGGCGTAAAGCGGGAGCCTGGCCGAGGCCGCGCCCGCGCGGGCCAGCGCCATGGAGACGGAGAGGATCGCGTTGGCGCCCAGCTTGCTCTTCGTCTGGGTATCGTCGAGCTTTATCATCATCTCGTCTATCTTGATCTGATCGGCTTTCAGCCCGGTGATCTCGGCGGCGATGGCTTTGTTCACGTTCTCTACGGCTTTTACCACGCCCTTGCCGAGGTAGCGCTTGCCGCCGTCGCGCATTTCCAGCGCTTCATGGGTGCCGGTGGAGGCGCCGCTCGGCACCGCCGCGCGCCCGAACGAGCCGTCGGTCAGCAGTATGTCGGTTTCCACGGTGGGGAAGCCGCGCGAATCAAGGATCTCCCTCGCGGTGATCTTTTTTATTTTAGCGTCCATTGTATATTCTCCTGTCCGGCGCCTTAGGCGGCGTCCGGTCTTAAAACTTACCCGTCATTATTTTTTTGCCGGCCTCGTTCAGGGCGGCCGTTTTCTGGGCGGTGGGGGCTTCCGCGTAAATGCGCACCAGCGGTTCCGTGCCCGAGGGCCGCAGGCCCAGCCAGCTGCCGTCCTTCATGATGAACTTGAAACCGTCCGTATGGTCTATGCGCCAGACGGAGGCCCCGGCCAGGTTCAGGGGCGGGTTCACGCGCAGGCGCTCCACCAGGACGTCCATATTGACGTTCCTGTCGACCTTCTGGTCTATTCTGGAGTTGATGAAATTCCCTACGCGCTTATTCAGGTCCGCCAGGATCTTTTTCAGGGGCTTGCGCTCGTAGGCCACCATCTCGGCTATAAGCAGGCAGGCCAGTATGCCGTCTTTCTCGGGCACATGGTTCATTATGGAGAGCCCGCCCGACTCTTCTCCGCCGAGCAGGTATTGGCCGGTGCGCAGCAGATTTCCTATATGCTTGAAGCCCACGGCGGTTTCCCGGACTTCCAGGCCGTGGTGCCGAGCTATGGCGTCCGCGAAATGCGAGGTCATCACCGAGCGGGCGAACTTGCCCTTCAGCCCGCGGTTCTTCACCAGGTGTTCCAGGACCAGGCCCAGCACCAGGTTGGGCGAGATCCAGGTCCCGTCGGAATCTATTATGCCGAAGCGGTCGGCGTCGCCGTCGCAGGCCAGGCCCAGGTTCAGCTTGTTCTTTAACACGGTCTCGCGCAGCGCCTTAAGATTTTCCTCTTCGGTGTCCGGAGCGCGGCCGCCAAAAAGCACGTCCCGCTCCTCCCGCAGCCCTATAACGCCGGCGCCGGCCTTCTCCAGGGCGGGGCGCAGGTAGGTGCGCGCCGCGCCGTTCACGGAGTCGGCGGCTATCTTAAGGCCGGCCTTCTTTATCGCGCCCAGGTCGAGCAGAGTGTCGAGCTGTTTGAAATAGTTAGCGTGGAAATCCTCCACTTTTATGATGCCGGCCGCAACGCCGTGTTCGAAGGGGATGTGCTTTTCCACCTCGGCTATCGTCAGGCTTTGCACCCGGGCTTCCAGGTCATTGGTTATTTCGGACAGCGCCGGGCCGCCCCAGTAAGGCGTCCATTTAAAGCCGTTGTAGTGCGGCGGGTTGTGGCTGGCGGTGATCATCACGCCGCCCGAGGCGTGATTGCGCATCACTTCCCAGGCCACTACCGGGGTGGGGGCCTCCGTATTCGAGATCACGGCGGTTATGCTTTCGGCGGCCAGGGCTTCGGCCACGTTCCTGGCGAAATCCTCGGAGAGGTAGCGCGTGTCATAGCCTATTATTATTCTGGCGGTCTTGGGCGCGGGCTTGCCGGCTTTGCGCAAATTCAGCAGATATTCCTCGCCTTTGTAGCCGTACTCTTTATTATCGTTGACATGTTCCGCCACCGCGTGGCTTACGCGGCGCAAACTTGAAAGCGTCAGATCTTCGCCAATGACGGCCCTCCAGCCTGAGGTGCCGAATTTGATGTTAGGTGTTGCCATAGATACTGAAATATAGCATAAGAGCGCAAAAGAAAGCAACGGAAGGCTGCGAAAACCCATAAAGGGGCGAGGTTGCTGAAAACAATAAAGGCGCTATAAGGAAAGAATAATTCACGCATATTTTTGTAAAATATAGGTCTTCATGAAAAAGACTATATTTATAGCCGCCTCGCTACTGGCCCAGTCCCTTGCCGCCACCGTGGCCGTCAGCCGGGCGGAAACATTAGACGCGCCGCCCGCACAGGTTTTGGAACTTAAAGGCTATCTCTCCGTCTGGACGCAGGACTGCGCCGGAGCCGCCTGCCAGCTGCCCGAGCCCGGAGAGCGCAACCGCCAGGTCACGCTGCGCCTGGCCATGCCCGCCGCTCCCGGAGAGGCCTCTGCGGCCCATGCTTCCGAAAAGCTGACGCTGCCCGGGGGAGGGGAACTGGCCGCCGACCTGGATTTTTACGCGGTCTGCCCCTACGGCGGCAAAGAAAACTGCGCCGGAAGGTACTTCCAGGCACAGGTTTCTCTTTCCGGCCCGGCCGGCGCATTCTGCGCCGCCGCCCTTAACTCCGCCGACTTCGCCCCGTTTCCGGTGCTTATGTGCGCCGGGACCCTGCCCGGCGGCCGCCGCTTCGGCCTAACTCTGCACCGCCAGCTTTTATAAAATAATGCCGAAAGAAAAACTGAACATCTTTTCCGGCCTCTGCCACACTCCCGAGCTTGCCGCGTACTTCGCCGCGCTGACGGCGGCCGACGAGGGCTACGCGTCCCACGTTCTTGAGGCCATGGCGAAGGCAGGCCTGCTCGCCTCCTCCGTTTCGGCGATGGAGGGCAGGCTGCTGGAATCCCTCGTGAGACTTTCCGGCGTCAGGAAGGCGGTCGAGATAGGGTCTCTTTATGGCTACTCGGCGCACTGGATAGCCCGCGGCCTGCCGGAGGCCGCCAGGCTTTATTCGCTTGAGAAAGACCCCTCCTGCGTAAACGCGGCCAAGGACGGGATCGAGGCTTCCTGCCTTACGCGCAAGGTTACCGTTATAGAGGGGCCCGCGCTCGAAAGCCTTAAAACTCTGGCTAAGCTGGCGCCTTTTGATTTCTGTTTTATAGACGCGGATATTGAAAATTACCCGGCCTATCTGCGCTGGGCCTCCGCGAACCTTAAGCCCGGCGGCCTGGTGGTAGCAGGCGGCGCGTTTCTTCAGGGGAAGGTCTGCTGCGAGGGCGGAGACTTCGCCGGCAATGCCGCCGCGCGCTCCATGCGCGAGTTCTTTCACGTCCTGTTCGACTCGGACCGCTTCGCTTCTTCCTCGGTCATTCCCACCGGCGAGGGGCTGGCGCTCGGCATAAAAAAATGAGAAAACTCTGTCTCTCCGCTCTGCTGCTGGCCCTGGCAGCCTGTTCCGGGCAGCCCGCGGAGCGGCCAAAACTGGCAAAGAAGGGTCTGCCTGCGCCGGCGATCAGCCTGAAAAAACTTGTCGGGGCGCCCGCCGCCGAATTGAAGAACTGGGAGGAACTTAAAGGTAAAGTTGTGGTTCTTGATTTCTGGGCCACCTGGTGCGAGTCCTGCGTGGACGCTTTCCCCGCCCTTAACAGCCTGGCCGAACGGTTCCGCGGCCAGCCGGTAGTTTTTATCCATATTACGGACGAGAGCGAGGCGGACGTGCGCGAATTTTTAAAAACGCGGCGCGTGACCGGCTGGGTGGCGCCCGAAGCCGGCGCGGAGGTCTTCAAAGCCTTCAGGGTTTACGGGCGGCCGCACACGGTGCTTATAAATATGGCGGGCGAGGTGGCGTCTTTCCCGTCCGCCGGCGGCCTTAACGCCGAAAGCCTGATGAGCCTGCTCGCCGGGCCGCCGGGCCCCGGGCCCGCGGCGCCGTCTTCTTTGTCCACCGGCGCGGCCCTGGCGGAATTTTATATTTCAAAAACCGAGGCGCGCGGCGGGACCGCGCAATACGGGCCGGTCTCTCTTAACGCTTCGGCCCTGCCGCTTGAATACGCGCTGGAGTGGCTGTACGGCAGGATAGACCGGTTTGATATAAAGCCCGGGGCCGGGCCCGCCATGGCCGCGTCCTACGACATCCGCCTGCGCCTGCCGGCGGAGCGCGAGGCGCAGAAGACGGATTTTTTTCTGAAAGGGCTTGAATCCGCCCTGGGTCTTAAAGTAAGCAAAGCGAACCGCGAGGCCGAAGTGTATGTGCTTAGAAAAGCTCCCGGCGGGCCGGTCAATGTTAAGGAGCGGCGTGATTACGGCGGGACGGAGCTTAGCGGAACCGTGCTGGAAGTGAAAGGCGGCTCTTTCGCCGCGGTGGCGTCCAGGCTTAAAGAGGGTCTCGGCCAGCCGGTGCTGGACGAGACCGGCGCGGCCGGGCCTTTTGAATACAGCTTTGAGCTGGAGTCCGCCGACCCCGGGGCCATAGACATCCAGCTGCGCAGGCAGCTCGGCCTCAGGCTGGACCGGCTGCGGCGCAAAATAACCGTAGTCGAGATCTCTAAACCTAAATGGCCGCCCGATGGCCGCAGTCCCTGATACGGCGCCGGCATAGATCATGAAACGTCTTTCTTCAAAAGCTACCGTCTACCTTGTCGACGGGTCCAACTTCGCGATGCGGTTCTGGGAAAAGGCAGGTGGCGCTTCGCCGGCGGAGCTGGAGCGCGAGTTTATGAGCTGGCTGGGCCTGATCTCGCGGACTGAAACCCTGCGCGCGTCGTGCTTCCGCGTGGTCTTCGACGGGCCGTACCGCAGCTCCGGCGCCGCGGGCCCCTCCGTTACGGTGTATTACAGCGATTCCGAACCGGCCGACGAGATGCTTGTCGAGCGCGGCTATTTCATGCAGACCGAAGGGATACGCGCCATAATAGTCACTTCGGACAACGGCCTGCGCGAGCGCGCCGCCGCCGAGGGTGTAAAAACCATGACCTGCGAAACCTTCCAGCACCTGGCCCAGGCCGAACAGCGCAAGGAAAGCCGCTAAATTTTATTTTTATGATGGAAACGATGCCGGCATGGATTCAACGATCAATTGAATATACCGGCCGCCACATAATTAGATAAAATAATAACTGAAGCCTGACTGCTCCCGGAGGCGTAGCTGGTAGACGTGAGATATTAAATTTGACTTTGCGTGTGCCATTTGGATAGTATTGAAGGTATGAATCGCCGCACATGGTCGGAAGCGCAGTTACGGGATGCCGCAGGTGCATCAACAAGTTACAGGCAGGTTCTTTCAAAGTTGAATTTGCGGGAAGCCGGCGGCAACTACGCGCAGGTGAAAAAGTATATTGCAGAGCTGGGGATTAAAATAAGCCATTTCAAGGGCAGGGCCTGGAATCGGGGTTTAACGGTCAAAGGCGTTCCCCGTATCCCGCTAGAAAAAATTTTAGTTAAAAATAGCTCTTTCCAAAGTTTCAAGTTGAAGAAAAGGTTGTTCGCCGCGAAGTTAAAGCCTATGCATTGCGAAGAATGCGGCTGGGCAGAAACCTCGCCTGACGGATATCTGCCCCTGGAGCTGGACCATATAAACGGCGACGGGCTGGATAACAGGCTGGAGAACCTGCGGATTTTGTGCCCGAATTGCCATAGCCTGAAGCCTACGCATAGAGGGCGCAACAGCGTTAAGAAAGCCCGGGTGCTGTAACTGGTAGCCAGAGCTGACTTAAAATCAGCTGGAGGTTTCCTCCGTGCGGGTTCGAGTCCCGCCCCGGGCAGGTTTTTTGTTCTATAGTTTATTGTGATTATTTCCTGGAGGTTAATATGGGATTTGCTCCTGCGGGGACAAAACTGATAGCTATCGGAGTTTTATTGGCCGCCCTCGGCGGAATGCTGACGGTCTGGTCCAAAGGGGTGGGCCTGCCCGTGCTGTTCCTCGGCGCGCTTTTCGCGGCCTTCTCCGCGTTCTTCTTCCGCGATCCGGAGCGCGACAAGGTCTTCGCCCCCGGCGAACTGGCCTGCCCCGCCGACGGCACCGTCATGACGGTGAAGAACGAGGGCGTTCCTGGGATCACCGTGGTGCGCATCTTTCTCTCCGTGTTCAGCGTGCACGTGCAGCGCGCGCCGATGGAGGGCAAGATCGAAAAAATAAAATACAGCAAAGGCAAGTTCGCCATAGCCTATAAGCCGGAGGCCGCCCAAAATGAGCGCAATCTTATCCGCATAGCGGGCGAGTACGGCCGCTTCGTGGAAGTCGAACAGATAACCGGCTCCATCGCCCGGCGCATAGCCTGCTACGTCAGCGAGGGCCAGGGCATCCGCCAGGGCGAGCGCATCGGCATGATCTACTTCGGGTCGCAGGTGGCGGTCTACCTGCCCGACCCCGTCCGCGTGCTGGTAAAGCCCGGCGACAGGGTGACCGGCGCCGAAACCACGCTGGCACTCTGGTAACGCGGTTCCCCGGCCGGGATAAAGGAATTGAAAATGGAAGAGATACAGGAAAAGAAGCGAATAGACATGGTAAAGCTGAAGAAGACCGGGGCTATCGTCCTGCCCTCCATCTTCACTATCGCCAACATGGCCTTCGGCTTTTTCGCGATACTGCTGGCTTCCAAGGAGAAGTACGTGCAGGCGGCCTGGTTTATCGTGGTCTCCTACATTATGGACATGCTCGACGGACGCGTAGCGCGCCTGGTGCACGGCGAGAGCTCTTTCGGGGTTGAGATCGATTCCCTCTCGGACTGGATCTCCTTCGGCATAGCGCCCGCCTATATGATCTACAACCTGGCGCTCAAAGATTACGGCATGTGGGGCTACCCGGTGGCTTTCCTCTACGTCCTCTGCGGCGCGCTGCGCCTGGCCCGCTACAACGTCAAGTCGCATTTTGGCGGCAGTTCCAAGGACTATTTTCAGGGCCTCCCCATTCCCGGCGCCGCCGGGGTGATGATCTCCTTCGTCCTGGCCTACTGCATGCTTGAGGGCGAGGGCGGCACGCGCAATATACCGATAGTGATGTCGCTTATGCCCTTCGTCTACGCCGGCCTCCCGTTCATCGTGGTCGCGCTGGCGCTGCTGATGGTTTCCAACGCCCCCTACGCCGCCTTCAAGGGCGATATGGTTAAGCCCAACTCGATAAAGGGGATACTGCTCATCACCGCGGTGCTGTCGCTGGTGGTGGCTTACCCGCAGGACGCGATGTTCGTGTTCTTCTCTATATACGCCCTGTCCGGGGTGATCGGCGGGGTTTATAACGCCGTGAAAGGGAAGCCGGACTCCAGGCCGGCCTGAGCCGCCCCTTCCTTAAAAATAAAAGCCCGGGAAATTCTCCCGGGCTTTTATTTTTGCCGCCGGGGGCGGTCAGTTACGCCTGGCGTCCCCGGGTTTTTCGTCCTGCTTCCGCGGGAACAGGGGCGGCACTTTCTGGGGCTCCGCGCCGTCGGGCGAGGTCTTCCCTACTCCCAGCTGCAGGTGCATGCGGCTGGCCGTGTCGGGCATAAAGGGGTCGATCCAGCCGGCGATCAGGCGCAGGCACCAGATCATCTCGTGCAGGAACGGCTTCAGCGCCTCCGGGCTGCTCTTGGCCATCTCCCAGGGCTTCTTCGTGTCCACCAGCCGGTTCAGGGTTCCCACGCCCTGCCAGACCTTTTCCAGCGCCTCGCTGAACTGCAGGGCTTCCATACTGCGGTGTATGGCCGGCGTCCACGATGAGAGTTCCCTGAAGGTCTCGGAGGCCTCCGGTTTCACCGGCAGGCGGTTGTCCAGATACTTGGCGGCCATGTTCATCACGCGGGAAAAGAGGTTCCCGAGGTCATTGGCCAGGTCCGAATTGTAGCGGCGGCGGAAAGCCTCCATCGAGAAGTCCCCGTCCTGTCCGAAGGTGACTTCGCGGAAGATGAAAAAGCGCAGGGCGTCCACGCCGTAGTCCTTCACCACGTCCTCGGCCTTGATAAAGTTGCCGCGCGACTTGGACATCTTGTCGCCGTTTATGGTCCACCAGCCGTGCGCGTAAACCTTGCGCGGCAGCTCCACGCCCAGCGCCATCAGCATGGCGGGCCAGATCACTCCGTGAAAGCGGAAGATCTCTTTGCCCACCAGGTGGACGTCGGCCGGCCAGAGAACGGGAAAATCCGGAGAGATGTTTTCCGGGTTGTAGCCCGCCCCGGTGGCGTAATTGAGCAGCGCGTCGAACCACACGTACACGGTGTGTTTCGGGTCGGACCTCACCGGCACGCCCCAGGACACCTTGGTGCGGGAGACGGAGATGTCCTTAAGTCCCGACTTGGCGAAGTTGATCAGCTCCTGCGCGCGGTAGCGGGGGGAGAGAAAATCCGGATGCTGCTCGTAATGCTTCAACAGCGCCGGCTCGTATTTGGACAGTTTAAAAAAATAAGTCTCCTCGCTGACGCGCTCGACCGGGCGCGCGTGGATGGGACAGTTCTTCTCCTTCAGCTCGCTCTCGTCGTAAAAGGCCTCGCAGGAACTGCAGTAGAGCCCCGAGTAAGAGCCCCGATAGATGTCGCCGCTCTTTATCAGCTTCTCGAATACCGCCTGCACGCCCGCCTCGTGCGCGGGGTCGGTGGTGCGTATGAAATGGTCGTATTTTATGTTAAGGGTTTTCCAAAGCTCACGGAAATCGGCGGAGATCGCGTCGCACCAGGCCTTGGGCTCCACGCCTTTTTCCCTGGCTACCTTCTCTATGTTGGAGCCGTGTTCGTCGGTGCCGGTCTGGAAATGTACCGGGATCTCTTTTGAGCGCAGATGGCGGGCCAGTATGTCCGCGGCCAGGGTGGTGTAGGCGTGACCGATGTGCGGCTTATCGTTCACATAGTAAAGCGGAGTGGTTATGTAGTATTTTTTTGTTTTCATTTTAGCGCTCTCTCAAGGGTCGATCGTCAGGCCGGCTTAACCAGGTCCTCTATCTTAATGCCGGCCCGCTCGCTTTCGAGCAGGGCGGTTTCCAGCAGCAGCTGGTAGGAAACGTTGCGGTCCGCCATGCGGCGCAGGTCCAGCGTGCGGCGCAGCAGCGCCGTGAATTTTGTTTTTAGGGAGCCGTCGGCCGCGCGCCAGGCCGCGCGGGTCTTCGCCAGCAGCAGGTCCAGCAGCGTTTTTACCTCTTCGCGGGCCTTGTGGCTGTCGCGCGGCAGGCCCGCCGAGAATTTGAAGATCTTCGACGGATCGCCCGGGCGCAGCGCCGAGATCTGCTTAAGGAAAGCCCCCGCCTCGGCCGCCTTTTCAAGTGAACCTGTGGCCAGGGCGGCCAGGGCGGCGGCCCGGGCGGGTTCGGTTCCCTGCGCCTCGAGAATGGTTTTAACGGAGGCGTCCGGCAGGCGGCCGAACTCTATGATGCAGGAGCGCGAGAGGATGGTCGCCAGCAGCGAGGTCTTTTTTGAAACCGTGAGTATCACCAGCGTGCCCGGCGGCGGCTCCTCCAGGGTCTTAAGCAGGGCGTTCTGCGCCTGAGGCACAAGCGCTTCCGCGTCGCGCACGATGAAGACCTTCCAACGGGAAAGCATGGGCTTCTGCTGCGCCCAGCGGGTCAGCTCGCGCATAGTGTCGATCTTCAGGTTCGCGCTTTCGGGCTCGTCGAGGAAGGCGGCCTGGAAGACGGTATCCACTACGCGGATATCCGGGTGCGCGCCGCTTTGCGCCTGCAGGCAGGACAGGCAGGCCCCGCAGGAATCGGACGGGTCGGAATGAAGTATTGCAGGCCCCGGCTCCGGGTCGGCCGCCGGCGCCGGCGCGGCCGCCGCGAACAGGTCGTTCTCATCGGGGAGCGGCGGCGCGGCCGGTCTTTCCCTGTGCGCGAGGTGCGAGCAGTTAAGCGCTTTCGCGAATTCCGCCGCCGTCAGGAATTTGCCGGTGCCGGGCGCGCCGTGAAAGATCATGGCCGGAGGCACCCGGCCCGATTCAAGAAGGGCGCGCAGGCGTTTTACCGTCTTATCCTGGCCGAGTATGGATGAAAATGACATATTTTATTGCTGTTCACCACAGAGTGCCACGGAGATCAGTTTTTGGGAACTTTGCGAACTATGCTGTGATGAACGATAGTAATAGCTCTTTACTGTCTATGCTCCTCTGTGACCTTCTTGTCTCCGTGGTTTTCCCGCCGCCGGGTATGTTTTCAGTATATTTTTTACGCAGGCGCGGATATCGGCCTGTATCTCTTCCACCGGGCGGCCGCCGTCCACGCGCGTCATGCCGGGTTTGCGCGACAGGACCTTATAGGCCTTGTTGACCCTCCTCCTGAAAGAAGACGGCTCGCGCTCTATGCGGTCCGGGCCGGAAACTTTCTGCGCCAGCCGCTCGCGCTGCGCGAAAACTTTGTCCGGGATGTCGAAGACTATGGTGACGTCCGGCTTGAGGTTAAGCGTGGCTATCCGGTTGAGGGTCTCGACGGTTTTCAGGTCAAGCCCGCGGCCATAGCCCTGGTAGGCGGTGGTGGACAGCGTGTAGCGGTCTGAAATTATGACCTTGCCGGCGTCAAGCGCCGGTATTATTTTCTCAAGAGTGTGCTTTATCCTTGAGGTTTCGTAGAGGAAAAGCTCCGTCATCGGCTCGATACGGCTTTTGGGGTCCAGGAGTATCCTGCGTATTTTCTCGGACAGATAAGTTCCTCCCGGCTCGCGCGTGACCATGACTTCATGGCCAAGACCTTCAAGCCAGGTCTTCAAAAGGGCGGCCTGGGTGGATTTTCCCGACCTGTCCGGACCTTCCAGAACTATAAAAATACCGCGTTTCATAATTATATAATAGCAAAGCCGGAAGGGTGGATGGTAGGGGAGATGCGGCCGGAGCGCTTTAGTCGGATGGAAAACAAATATTTAACTAAAACGTAACCTTTCCTTGACGCTCCGAAGGATATAATTGGGAAGTCGGAAAAGTCATACAAACGGCGCGGGGCTGTTGAAAGACGTGAGCCTCAAATTGCACAATGTATGATGGAGCTGAACTTATGAATGATAATTTTGACGAAGCCTCCCTTGACGAGCAGACTATAAACGACGTGGAAACCGCCCGCCTGGCCCTGCGCTGGGCGCTGGGCAAGATCCGCGGGCTGCACGAGGAAGATCTGAAAACCCGGCAGAACCTGCAGGAAAAATCCAGCCAGGTCTCCTTCCTTGAGAACCAGCTTAAGACCAGGAACGCCGAAATAGACCGCTCCGCCCGCGCGCACGAGGAGGAGATAAAGTCGCGGCAGAATTCCCTCGAGTACCAGTTCCACTCCCGGCTCGAGCGCCTGACCGAGCGCGAGAAGGAGCTTGAAGATAAAATTTCCAAAAGCGAGGAGAACCTCAGACAGAAAGAAGTCCGCCTGCAGGACGAGTACCAGAAGAAGTCGGAAGAGCTGCGCGGCCGCTGGGCGCAGGTGGAGGGGGAACTCTGGCAGCTGCGCCAGGAGCAGCTGGCCAAGCAGCAGGAATCCGAGCGCGTCTATGGCGCCCGCCTTGAAGAGGAAAAGAAAAGATTATCCGAGGAGGCCGCCGTTCAGAGGAATAACCTCGAGGCCTCCTACCGCAACCGCGCCGAGGAGCTTGAGAAGCGCGAGCACCTGGCCTCCGAGGAGTTTAAAAAACACGAGGTCGTGCTTAAGTGGGCCAAGGACAGCTGGCAGAAAGAGACCGACGAGCGCGAGCGCGCCCTGAAGCAGAAGGACCTTGAGATAGACAAGAAGATCCTGGGCAAGAACCAGGAAGTGGACGATTATAAGGTAAAGATCTCCCTGCTCGAGAAGCAGCTTAATGAATTTCCGGAGCTGATGAAGCACCGCGATGAGGACCTCAACCGCTACAAGGACGCCATCGGCAGCCTGGAGAGCGTCATCCGCACGCTTGAAACTGAGAAGAAGAACCAGCAGGCGGACTATGAGCACCGCCTCTCCAAAGCCGGCGACGCCGTGGAGACCGAGCGCGGCCGCTACCGCGAAATAGAGTCCGAGATCCCCAAGCGGCTAAAGCTGGCCATTGAGCACGAGCGCAACCGTATCGCCGAGAAGATGCAGGAGGTGGAGCGCGGCTACCGCGAAGACCTGGGCAAGCGCCAGGACGAGATAGAATACCTCCAGCGTAACCTGCGCACTTTTGAGGATGCCATAAAGACGCTGCAGGTAGAGCGCGAGTCCTACTCGCAGAAAATGGAGCAGATGCAGCTCCAGTCCAGCGTTAAGCTGGAGGAATTTGTTTTCCGCGAGAAGCAGCTGCAGTCGGAATACGACGTGCGACTCAAAGTGGAGCTGGAGAAACAGGCCGCGGCCCGGCGCGCCGAATTCGAGGCCGCGGGCCGCATCTACGAGGACAACCTGCGCCTTAAGGTGGAGGAGATCTCGCACCTGCGCAAAGATGTCGACGAACTCTCCAGGGAAAGGGTCTCCGGCAAGGAGCAGTTGGGCGCTCTCCGCCGCGAGCTGGAGGCCGTCAACGAACGAGCCGCCTCCGAACAGTCCGCTCTGCGCGCCAGGTTTAAGGCTGAATTAGACCAGAGGCTGGCCGACGAGGCCGTCAACGCCGAAAAGCGGCACTCCATAGAAAAGCAGATGTTCGTCGATAAGCAGGAAGGCCGCAACTCGGAGTTTCAGGCCGAGGTGGGCCGCAAGGACGGGGAAATAAACGCGCTGCGCCTGGCAGTACAGACGGCCGGCGAAGAGCTGCGCATGCAGAAACAGAGAGCGGGGGAGGACTTGACCGAGGCCGTGGCGAAAGAGCGCGCCCGCGGCGCCGAGGTGCTCGAGGAGAGATCTTCCCGCCTGGCCGCCAGCCTAAAGCTTCGCGACGAGAAGATCGCCGAGCTGTCCCGGGCCATGGACTCCCTGAAGGTCGAGCAGGAGGAACTGGTGCTGCTGGAGCGCGAGCGTCTGCAGCGCCTCTACACCGAAAAAGAGAAGGCAATAGACGAAGAGCTGGCGGTCCGCGACGCCGAGCTGCTGCGCGCCCGGGAAACCCTGGCCAAGACTATCGCCGAAAAGGAGAGCCTTTCCCTGACCGAGAAGCGCATCCTGGAGGAAAAAATAACGGCGCTTACCGTGCACCTGTCGGAAGTGGAAACCGCCGCCGGGGTGAAGCTGGAGTCCTCGCTGCGCCGCGAAGCGGAGCGTTCCGGTGAGATAATCGAGCGCAAGAACCGCGAGCTGGAATCCGCCTCGCAGGTGCGCCAGTCCCAGGACGCCGCTTACCGGAAAACTCTTGAGGATTTTCGCGCCAACCTCGCCGACTCGCTGGAAAAACTTGAGATCTTTAAAAAGACCGCCGAGACGCGCCAGGAGCAGCTTACGGCGCTGCAGGCCGAATTGGCGCACGAAAAGAGGCAGGCGCTGGAACAGGCCGGTATTGTTTCCGCGAAACTTTCGGAGAGGGAAAAACTTTACCGCGACCTCCGCGCGGAATACGAAGACTTCAAGGAGACTTTTGAAACGGAGGTGAAAAGCGGAGAAAAAAAATATAACGACGCGCTGTCCAGGCTGGGCGACGCCGAAGAACAGAAAGCCGTCCGGGAGAAGCAGTTCGAGGCGCTGAAGCGCGAAATCGAGCTGCTGCGCTCCGAGAACCTGATCCGGGAGCAGGAGGCGGCCGAGCTGAAAATCGCCGCCGCCAGGCAGCTTGAAAATGAGCGCCGCGAGCTGCAGGCCTCCTTCGAGCGCCGTGTCCAGGAATACGAGCAGAAGGAAAAAGCGCTTCAGGCCGAGGCCGCCTCGCAGCGGGATATCGTAAATTCAAAAGACCAGCTGCTGGAGAAGCAGAAGGTTCAGTTCGAGGAAGCCCGCAAGCGCCTTAAGGACATGCTTGAAGAGGAGCGCTCCAGACAGGCCGAGAGCGAAGCCTCCCGGCGCACCGCGCTCGACTATGCAAAGGACGCTTTCGAGGGAGAGCGGAGAAAACGGGCGGCGGCCGAGGCCGCCGCGCAGGAGGCCGAGTCCTCTCTGCGCGAAAAGATCGGGGAGTTCGCGGGGCAGCGCTCCGAGCTCGAAAAAGTTATCCGTGCAGTAGAGCGCTTCAAGGTCTCCTTTGACGACGAGCGCAAAAAGCGCGAGGCCGCCGAGGAGGCCGCCGAACAGGCCGCCCTTGATCAGCGCGGAAAAGCCGAGGAGTCTCTGGCGCAGCGCCTTGAGATAGAAGCCCTTAAGCACGGCCTCGAGCGTCTTAAGGCCTCCGTCGAGGAAGAGCGCGTGAAGAGGGAGGAGAGCGAGCTCCTGGCTACAAGCGCGCAAGCGGCCCTGCGCGAGAAGCAGGAGGAATTAGTTCAAACCCAGAAGTTGATGGCGCAGCTAAGGGATAAACTCCGGCTATGGAAGAATCCGTAAACCAGATAATCGACCTGGAAGGGCTGAACTCAGAGCTCGACGGGCTGCTCTCCGACCTGCACGGCCGGGAGGAAGCCTTGTCCGCGCGCGTAAAGATCCTGGAGGAGGAGCTGTCGGAGGCCCGCGCTGCCGCTTCTTCCGCCGTGAGCTGCATAGCGGAGAAGGAAACTTCCTTTTTCTCGGTGCTTGAAGACCTCCGCGCCTTGCTGAGAGAAGAGAGAGCGAAAGTTTCAGCCGTAAGCTCGGAGCGGGACGGGCTGCTCGGGCAGCTTAGGGACTCCGCCTCCCTGCTTGAGGAGGAGAGAGCGGCATTCTCTGAAAAAGACGCTTTAATAGAGCGCCTGAAGCGCGCCGTCGAGCAAGAGCGGACGGAAAAGGCGGAGGGGGAACTCCGGGCGGAAAACGTTCACGCGCTCCTGCGCGCCAAGCAGGAGGACTTTATGCACGCCCAGAAACTTGTGGAACAGCTCAGGGATAAACTCCGGCTATGGAAGAGCAAGCAAGCCGCATAAACGGCCTCGAAAGCCTCAATTCAGAACTTGACGGTTTCCTCTCCGAGCGGCACGCCCGGGAGGAAGCCCTGTGCGCGCGCGTAAAAGCCCTTGAGGCGGAAGCGCTGAGCTTTGAGCGCGAGAAGGTCAAATTCACGGAAAACGAACGGCGGATGAGGGAGGAACTTTCCGGCTTTAAGAATAAGGACGGGGAAATCGACAGGCTGCGGCGGGAAGCGGGGGAACTGAAGGCCGGCCTCGCGCTGGAGCGCGGGAACGCGAACGACAGCGAAGCCCGGCTGCGGGAAATTTCAAAACAGAAGGAAGGATTTGAGCGCAGCCTGGAGCAGGCAGCGCAGGAAAACTCCCGGTCCGAAGAGGGTTACCTCCTTAAGATAGAGCTGATAAAGAAAGAGCTGAGCGAGCATAGCAGGCACACCAAAGAGCTGGAGCTGAAGCTGGCCGCGGCCGAGTCCAGGCTTGACCATGACCTTGAGGAGGCCGGGAGAAAAGAAAAAATGCTGGCCGGGCCCTGCCGCGCAATGCTGCGCGAGGCGGAGGATAAACTGCTGGTCAAAGAGAAAATGCTGGCTGAAATGAATTCGCGCCCGAAGAAGATCGGCAGAGACCTGGACGGACTGGGGGCCGGCGGCCGCCCCGCCGCGGCCCCCCGCTATATTGCGGATTTTGACGAACTGGCCGCCGGGGTAGCGCATCAGGTGGGTAAAACGGTCAGCATCATCCGCAGCCACGCGGAATTCTGCGCCGAAGCTCCCGGGACGGAGAGCGCCAAAGAGTCGCTGAACGTGATAGTCCGCAATATCGGGGACCTGCAGAAGAAGATAGCGGCAATAATTAATTTCTCCAAGCCGGTCATCCCTCGGCGCTCCGCCGCGCAGCTGTCGGCGGTGCTTTCGGAGGTGCTGGCCGGGCTCCGCTCATCCGGCCGCCTCGAGAACGTTAAAGTGAGTCTGAAGGGCGGAGAAAACCTCGGGCCGGTCAGTCTGGACCCGGTGCTCTTTGCCTCCGCAGCGGAGCAGCTGCTCCTTAACGCCGTTGAAGCCATGCCGGGCGGAGGCGGGCTAAGCGTGTCGCTTTCCGGAGGCGGGGGCAGGCAGCGCCTTGAAGTTGAAGATACCGGCCCCGGAGTTGATAATAAAAAACTGGGCGCTGTTTTCCGTCCTTTCTTTACCACGCGTCCCGGCAAGACGGGGCTTGGTCTTGCTTTTGCTCGCGGCGTAGCCTTGGCCCACGGCGGCACGCTGGAGCTGGTAAGCGAACCTGGCAAGGGCGCCAGGGCGATACTTGAATTACCGGAGATCTAATATGGCACGAATCCTTATAGTGGACGAGGAACCCGATATGCGCCTGGCGATGAGGAATGTCCTTGAGCTGCGCGGGCATGAAATTTTCGAGGCCGGAGACGGGGACTCCGCCCTTGAGATAGCCGGGGAAAACCGTCCCGACCTCGTGCTGCTGGACATGCGCCTGCCCGGGATGGACGGTGTCGAGGTGCTGGCGGGTCTTAAATATATAGATAAGTCCGTCCCGGTGGTTATGCTTATGGGCTGTGGTCATTCGCAGTCGGCGGCGGACGTGCTGAAGCTGGGCGCGAGCGAATACCTGCAGAAGCCTTTCGAAAACGCGCAACTGGCTGCGACGGTGAAAAGATTAGCAGAGAGCCCTCAGGCGAGAGCGGACGGGGAAAAACAGCTCGATTTTACTGAAAAAAGCGGCATCCCGCCGGCCGGGCGCCGCATTAACCTCCGCTACTTCCTGGCCGCCTCGCTGGCCCTTGTTCTTGCCGGAGCAGCCGTCTACCGGCAGGTTCTTGGGAGCTCCGCCGGCTACTACAGGGAATACTCCGTGGCCGCCGCCAACATCTCCGCCCTGGCCTGGGCCGACGGAAAACTTTTTGCCGGCGACCGGCTTACGCAGACCGTTTACCGCTACGCGGCGGAGAAGGACGGGCTGCGGCTGGTGGAGACCTACCCGCTCGGAAAAATACAGATCGGGGGCATAGCCGTCGCCGGAGATACTCTTTACGTGGCGGATCCGCTTCGGAAAACTATTGACGCCAGGCGTCTCGCTCCCGCGCTGCCGCTTATTAAAAGTTTTCCGGCCTCCGGAAATGTGAGAGCCCTGTTCTATGACGGCGAGTATCTGTGGACCTGCGACAGCGAGGGTAACGCGGCGCTGCGCCGGCCGGGTTCGGAGCTGACCCCGTCGGTTTCCTTCAGGCTTCAGGAGAAGCCCGACCAGATCTTTAAGGACGGCAACTATCTGTGGACGGCGGTTTCCTCCGCGGGAAAGATCTACCGGCACAAGCTGGACAACAGTTTTACTCCGGACGGCGTATTCACGCTTAAGACCGCAAGACCGGGCTTTCCTCTTTCGGCCTTCGCCTGGCGCGAAGGGCGGCTATGGCTGGCAAGGGACGGCCTGGGGGTTATTGCGGAGGCCGGCAGCGGGGAACTGGTTAAAGAATAACCGCGGCGGCGGAAGGCGGCTGAAAGCAGCGGAGCCCGGCGATGGGTAAGACTTAAGGAGTTATAAATAAAAAGCCCCCGGATTCCGGGGGCTTTTTATTAGCTTTTACCGCTGCCGCTGTATCTTCTTAGTCTATCAGCTCGTTCAGGATCGCCGACGGGGCGGCCATCTTCACCTGCGGAACGTCGGGCACGTTCGCCGTAACGGCGTAGTTGCCGTAGCGGGCCGCCACGCTCGAGTTGGCGGTGTG
>CAIQNV010000029.1 GCA_903873295.1 uncultured Elusimicrobia bacterium | reverse complement strand
CCGGCGGGCTCAACGACGGTTTTTCTTATCCTGCCCCCGCGGTTTCCCCTCCGGGAGAGGAATGGGGAGGCAAGGGTTCGGGGGGCCCTCACGGAGGCCGAGGCTTGCGTAAGCGACGAGGCCGAGTGAGGAGGGCGGCCACGGTGTGGCCGACCCGGTGCCCGCCGGGCCCTTGCCTCCCCATTCCTCGACTAAATTTGCGTTCCGGTCCCCACGGTATGCCGCCGTAGCAAAGTAAGTTATTCCTCCTCTTTCATCGTTTTCCCTTTAGTGCTTAATAAGTTATAAAATAAATCCCGTATGGATGAAACTGAGCCGGGCAGGGAAAAATTGTTTACGCCGGAATTTATTTTTGGGGCGCTGCTGGCTTTCATACTCGTCCCCTTATACATCTACTGCCTTCCGCCGGTGCTGCCGCCTTACCGCGACTCGGGGGAGATGGCCTGCGCGGCGTGGACGCTGGGCGTGGCGCATCAGCCGGGCTACCCGCTTTATATAATTTCCGCGAAACTTTTCTCCCTTATCCCGCTCGGCAACCCGGCGTGGCGGCTCAACCTTTATTCCGCGCTGGCGGGGCTCGCAGGCGTCTTTGTTTTCTGGCGGCTGGCCGCGTCCGCTTTTTCCCCCCTCGCCGCTTTCTTCGCCGCGCTGTTGCTGGGGTTCAATTTTACGCTGCGCACTGTTTCCAGCGTGCCGGAGATGTACGCCCTTAATTTCTTTTTCGCCGCCCTGCTTCTTTCCTCCGCCTCGCTCGCGGGCGCGCGCGCCGTTTTCCTGACGGCCTTTCTGCTGGGCCTCGGCATGGCCAACCGCATGGACCTGGTGCTGGCCGCGCCCGCTCTGCTTGTCCTGCTCCTCCCCTCGCTTAAGAAGGACGGCTGGAAGGCTTTGCTTAAAGCCGCCTGCTTTTTCTTCCTGGGCTTTTCGCTTTACCTCTACCTGCCTTTCCGCTCGTCGGGCTGGCCGCTTTTCGACTGGAGCCATCCGGCCGACCTGAAAACTTTCCTGGCGGTCATCACCCGCAAGAGCTACGGCTCGACGCTGGACCTTATCTCGCTGAACTACGCGCCCGGAGAACTTTTTCTGCCGGGCCTTAAATATTACGCGCTGCATCTTTGGAAGAATTTCAGCCTCGCGCTGGCCTTTGCCGCCGTCGGGATCTGGGCGGAATGGAAGCTGAACCGCGGCCGGCTGCCGGCTTTCGCCGCGCTCTTTATCTTTGCCGGCCCGGTCTTTATTTTCCTGGCCAACATGCCGCCCAACCCGCACGCGCTCGCGATAGTGGAGCCTTATTATCTGCTGCCCGATCTGGCGGCGGCTTTCTGGGCGGCTGCGGGTTTTTTTTATCTGGCCGGGCGGCTCCCGCGCGCGCTGCCCGGGCTTGTCGTAGCCGCGGCGGCCGCCTCCGCGCTTGTATTTTATAACGGGGCGCACGGCTCGGCCCGGCGCTGGCTTTTCGCGGCCGAAGATTACGCCACGGACGTGATGCGCGGAGCGCCGCCCGGCGCCGCGGTTATCGCAAAAAAAGACGTGCAGCTCTTTTCGCTCTGGTACCTGCAGGCGGTGCGGGGGCGCCGGCCCGACCTGAACCTGGTGGCCCAGGGCCTGAGCGGCTCGCCGTGGTACGCCGCCTCGAAGAGGCGCTACCGCCCGGGACCGGCGCTCTTCAATCTTAATTCAGGCGCCGAGGCCGAGTGGCGTAAATTCGCGGCCGCCAGCCCCGCCGGGGTTTATGCCACGATGGACGCCGACCTCCCCCGCGCGGTCCCCTCCAGGCCTTACGGAGCGCTCAATCTGCTGTATCCGGCGGCGCGCGCTCGGGAGGGCCGGCCCTGGCTCTTTTATTCTTTCTCAAGGCTGGACAGGGATTACCGGGATTTTTTCGACAGGGATATCGGGACTTCATACGCGCAGGCCTTCGTCTCCGGTGCCGTCGGCCGCGGCGCCGGGCCGGGGCTGGACGCGGAGTCGCTCAGCGACCTGCGGCTTGCCGCTCTTCTTGACGGCGACCTGCCGGACGCCCCGCTGTATGAAGGTTTATATTATTCCTCCCGCGGCGATTGGCCTGCGGCCAGGGACAGCTTCAGAGCCTCCGCCGATATCTACGAAAGGCTGCTCCTGCTGAGTTTGAAATATTATTCTCTTCCCTCCCTGAAGGAGAGTCTCGCTTCCTCGAGCGCTTACGCCTGGCTTAATTACGGGGTGGCGCTGGAGAAAACCGGCGACAGGGCGGCCGCCGGCGAGGCTTACGCTGTTTCGCTTAAGCGCAACCCCGGCCTGGCCGAAGCTCATTATAATCTGGCCATCCTCTACTGGAACCGGGACTGGGAAAAAGTGCGCGCGGAATTGTCGGAAACCGTGCGGCTGAACCCCGGCCACCCCCAGGCCGCGAAGTATCTGGAACAACTAAAGAATCGCCAGTAATAATTAATTTAGGAGCTTCCGGGTTTAGCGTGGGCCGGCCCTCGGCGGTCTACCTTAATTTACTTCGGCAGGTAGTTGTAGCGGAACTGGAACATGCCCAGCATATCCCAGCCGCCTTTGAACTTAAGGTACGAGATCTCGAAATTAAGTTTGAGCAGCGTGCCCAGGTGCAGATTAAAAAGCCTGGGCTGCTGCGGCGCGCCCTGCGGCACCATTATCTCGAGGCCGATGGGCGAATCTTTTTTGGGGAGCCACATCATGCCGCCGAAAAGCATCCCCGTCGGGATCTGTACGGGGGTGTCGGCGGAGCGGTTGGGATAGTTGGCATTGATGGCTCTTTGCGAAAGGAATTCCGAAAGGCCGTAGATAACCTTGGGCATATCTCCGTCGGAATAGCCGGCGTTCAAAATAAATTTAGGGTGCAGGCGCTTGGTCAGAACCAGGTAGGCGTTGGCGTAGGTGTCGGTTTTTTTGCCGGTCGCTTTGACCGTAAGGCTGAACGTCCCGTTTATCGGGGGCTGAGGCGCGTCGCGGAACATAAAAATGCCCTGCACGCCCGCCGCCATGGCCGGCCGCCACTTGCCCTCGGTCTGCACCTGCATTTTGGAATCGGCCGAGAGCAGCCAGAGCCCGACGCGGTCGAGGTAATTGGTTTTCTCCACGGTCCAGTCGTAGGTGTTCTTCCCGTAAAGTCGGCCGATGTAGTAGGCGGCGTTGAAATCCAACCCCAGCCCTATGGCGTTCTTTCCCTTTCCCCTGTAGGCGGTGGGCATCAGGACCAGGCCGCTGAGGGATACTTTTCCGGAGTCATAAGCGGCCGGCTTCGAGGGGCCGGCCTTTTCCTGCAGGAGCGCGGCGGCCGTGGTGGTCGAGCCCGGCACCGGGATCACTCCGATGAGCTGCGCGCTGGCAGGCAGATGGAAAAGCAGCAGAAAGAAAACTGACAAAAATAATTTCATAGGAATATTGCCGCGGCCAGGCGGGTCAGGAGGTTCGCCTCCGCTCCGGCCAGCACATCGTCAATAATTATACCAAAACCCCCGCGGACTCCGGTTTCCAGTTTCTTTATGGGCCAGGGCTTCAGCGTGTCCAACGCGCGAAAAATAACAAAGGCGGCCGCCAGGTTGAAAGGAGTGCGGTCCATGAAAAGCAGGGCCGCCCAGTAGCCTATCATTTCGTCTATGACTATGCGGGGATCGTCGTGCGTGCCGTAGCTTTTTGAGGCCAGGTCCGCGATCCATACCGAAAAAGGCAGGAAGGCCAGGCAGAACAGCGCGAAGGCGGTTTTGTCCTCCGGGAGGAAAGGGAGCAGCGCCAGCGCGAGCAGCGTGCCGGCCAGGCCGGAGCCGGTGAACTTTTTAAAACCGGTAAGGCGGGCCGGCAGATAGCTGATGAAGCCGCCGCTCGCCAGGAACCTGATCAGGAAAATCTTGGCTGTCATCGGTAGGTTTTTATCGGCCTTTTGAGCCCTAGTGTGGTGTCGCTCCGCGCTCGCTCCAGGATTTACAGATCAGTTCCCGGTGGTTGTAAAGGTAGATGACGCCGCTGATAACGGTGAAGAAGGCCGTCACCACCGTAAGCCACCAGGCGGCCGGCCTGGCCAGCGTGCCCGCGTATTCCAGGAATCCCGGCAGGGGCCGCGTCGCCGACCACATGTTAAGGATAAGCAGCACCAGGATGATAAAAGCGGAGGTGAGCTGTATCGTGGTTTTGATCTTGCCCGCCCGCTCGGCCTTCATTATTTCCCCGTTGAGGGCCGCCAGTACGCGCAGGGTCGAGATCGTAAGTTCTCTCAGCAAAATAAGGAATATAGCCCAGATCGGAATTTCCAGCTCCTTCAGGGAGGCGTAGGACAGAAAAACCGACATTATCAGCAGCTTGTCGGCGAAGGGGTCGGCGATGGCGCCGAAGGGCGTGGTAGTCCCGGTCCTGCGGGCGATGGCGCCGTCCACCCCGTCGGAAATCGAAGCTATTGTGAGCAGGACCAGCGCTGCTGTTTCGGCCCACAGCGTATGGGTGATTATCAGGGCGAAGATGGCCAGGCTGAGGCCCATGCGGCCCATTGTTATCCGGTTGGCGAGTGTCATTTTCAGTTCTTGAATTCCAGTACTTCAACGCCTTTCGGCGGAGAGAATTTAAAGATCTCCTTGTCTATGGCGGCGTTCTTCTCGACCGAGGCCAGCCGGGTATTTATTATCGTGCCGTCCACGGAAAGCTCGGCCTCCACCGGGAAATAATCCCGGGGCGAAAGCTTCAGCGTAAGGGTATAGCCGGCCCCGGAGCGCGGAGTGAACACGATAGTCACCGGTCCGCCGTCCTTTGACGGAGTCACGAGCGCGCTGTTCTTTGCCGTAAGCGCGGAGTAATTTCCGAAGTCGAGTATGCCGGAGAAATTCTGGTCCTGGGTACGGCGCCAGGCGTCCCAGGAGGTGCGGACGGCCTGGTTGTCGGCGGGCTTGTAGATCCAGATGTCGGTTTTGTCGGTCAGCACGATCTGGCTGGAGGGGCTGGTGTGCTCTATGCGCAGCAGGTTCGGTTTAACGTAGCGCAGGTTCCCCGCTATCGACTGCTTCAGGCCGGCCTCGGTGAAGTTCACTTCCTGTTTGAAATCGGCCTTGAGCGTTTCCAGCTTCGAGTCCCAGGCCTTGAGCTTTTCGATTATTTCCGCGGCGGGGTCCGCCGTCCGCGCTTCCTCCGCCGGCGCGGCGGCGGCGGGCCTGGTTGAAACGGCCACGGCGGCCGCTTCTTTCTTTGCCGGCTGCGCGGCTTTCTTTTTCTGGGCGGGCTTCTGCTGCGCCGAAGCTCCCAGGGCCAGGGAAAGCAGTAATGAGATCGTCAGTATTTTATTCATTTCGCGAGAACTCCTCTTCTTCCCGGACCGGGCCCTTCCGCGTGACCCCGGCCGGCTCTTCCGCCTGGGGCTGGAGCTGCGGCGCCGCGGCTGCCTGGGCGCTGATATGGGCTTCTATCTTGTCGAAGAATATCTCCCAGCGGTTCGAGCCTTCCGGCTTGTGGATGAACCCGCTCATTTCAAGGATGCTTAAAATATTGGTGGCCCTGGACGACGAGCCGAAATGGGCTTTCAGCAGGTCCTGCGAGACGCGCTTCCGCTCCAGCACCAGCCGCAGCGCGGTCAGCATTTCTTCGGAAGAGCTGCCCTTGCCGGTGCCGGCGGTCTCCTCGTCCTCGCTGAGCGGCTGGTAGTTGGGGCGGGCCTGCGCCTTCACGAAGTCCGCCACGCGGCGTATCTCGTCCTCGCTGACGTAAGCGCCCTGGATGCGGGAGGGCTTCTGCGCGTCGATGGCGAGGTAGAGCAGGTCGCCCTTGCCGATGAGCGCTTCGGCGCCGGGGCAGTCCAGTATCACGCGGGAATCCGTCTTGGAGGTGACCTGCAGGGCTACGCGCGACGGGAGGTTGGCCTTTATGACGCCCGTGATGACGTCCACCGACGGGCGCTGCGTGGCGAGCACCAGATGGATGCCCACGGCGCGGGCCATCTGGGCGAGGCGCTGGATGGCGTCCTCCACCACGTTCTTCTGCTGCAGCATCAGGTCCGCCAGCTCGTCGATAACGACCACGATATAGTATTCCTGCGGCTCGCCGTTCTCGAGCGCCCACTTGTTGAAGGAGGCTATGTTCTTCACGCGGGCCCGCTCGAATTTCTTGTAGCGCTTCTCCATCACGCGGGTGAGGGCCACGAGCGACTTGGCGGCGTCCTTGGGGTCGGTTATAACGGACACTCTGTCAGGGGTTTCCTTGGGGTCGTAGAGGTACGGGATATCCTCGTAAAAGGTCAGCTCAAGGCGCTTCGGATCTATGAATAGGAATTTAACTTCGTCAGGTTTGTTGCGGAACATCAGGGAAAGGATGAGCGACTGCATGAACACGCTCTTTCCGCTGGCGGTGGCCCCGGCCACCAGCAGGTGGGGCATCCCCTCCAGGTTCGCTGTGGCCACCTTGCCCTCGGCGTAGCGCCCGAGGGCGAACGTCAGCGGGGAGCGCGCGCCGTTGAAGGCCGGGTCCTCGAACAGCTCCCGCAGGCAGACCTTGGCCCTAGTGTTGTTCGGGATCTCGAAGCCGATAGCGTCCTTGCCGGGGATGGGGGCGATGACCCGGATGGCGCCTGCCGACTTCATCCTCAGCGCCACGTCGTTGGAAAGGGAAACGATGGAGTTGATCTTCACCCCGTGGCCGGGCGTTACCTCGTAGCGGGTTATGACCGGGCCCGGGTACACGCCTGAGACTTGCACGTCGATATTGAAGCTTTTGAAAGTGGTTTCCAGCTGCAGGCGGGCGCCGCGGATCTCGTCGTCATCCGGGCCTATGGCCCCCTGCTTCGCCGGGGGCTCCAGCAGGTCCGCGCCGGGCAGCTTGAAATCCTTGTAATAGGGGTCGGCCAGCTTCGGCTTGTCGGAAGCGGTTTTCTTTTCGGCGGCCTGCTTGGCGGGTTTTGCCGGGACGCCAGTCGCGGGATCGGCCTGGGCGCGCACTATCTGCGGCTCGGGCTTCTCTACGGGTTTTTCCTGCGCCCTTATCACGGGCGGCGGTTCGGAGATGGGTTTTACGTCGTAAATCTGGCCTTCCGCCTGTTCTTTTTCCGAGATCTGCTTAAGCCTTGTGTTTAATTCGCGGCGGGCCGCGAGCCAGTTGCGGCAATCGTCCGAGACTAGCTTGAGGACCTTCCGCCAGGAAATTTTGAACAGGAGCTGAACGCCCGCGAAGAAAACTACCAGCGAGACCAGGGCTACGCCGACTCCGCCGAACATGCTGTCGATGAGCTGGTCGAGGAACCCTCCGAACCAGCCGCCGGCGGCCTCCCAGAAAGCTTCGCCCTCATGGCGGTTGCCGATCAGTCTCAGCATGGTGGCCAGGGAGCCCAGTATCATAAGTATGCCGACGGTGAGCGTTATCGTGCCCTTGTGCGGCTTGTTAAGGTTTAGGAGTATAGCCACCAGCCCGTAAAGGAATATAAAGGGAAAGAGATATGCGGTATAGCCGAGGAAATCCGTCATCGCCCTGGCTACGGTGTCGCCAACCACGCCGTGGGCGCCGGAGCTTAATAATACCCAGATCAGCCAGATGTTGAGGGCGAAAGCCCCGGCCCAATATAATACGTAGGCGAGGGCCGAAGTTTTTTTCTTCCCTTGGGCGGAGGCTCTGTTCTTTACTGGTTCACGCATGGCACTGTGGCGGATGGATTGTCTTCTAGTTCTTGTCGGTAAGGACGACCCTGAAGTTCAGCTCCTTGGGGTAGAGGGCGATCTTGCCCTGGGCCGCCAGCCACCCGAGAGCCAGGTAGAGCGAGGAGCTGGAGAGGTGCAGCTTGAACTTAAGGTCCCAGGAAGACGCGTCGCCGCCGGAGGCCTTGAGGGTCTCAAGGAGGTTACCGGCGGTCTGCGCCAGCGTATCGGTGAATTTGGCCGCGTCCTGCATATTACTTTTTCACCTGGAACAGGTCGCCGTTGGGTTCCACGGGCTTGCCGTTTTCCTGCACTACTTTCTCGATGACGCAGGTGAATTCGGCCTTGATCTCGTTGAAAACTTTCATGGCCTCTATCACGCAGATCACCTGGCCTTCCTTTACGGTGTCGCCCTCGCGTACATAGGGCGGGCTGGACGGGCTGGGCGCGCGGTAGAAGATCCCGGACATGGGGGCCTTTATCGTTTCCCCTCCCTCCGCGGGCAGCAGCTTCGTTGAGGGAGCGGGCCTGCCGGCCGGGGCGTGGGCCGACGGTGCGAAAACGGGGATCTGGTGCACGGCGTTATTGTGTTTGCGCACCAGTTTTATATAAGTGCTGTCCTTGGAGAATTCTATGACCTCAAGCTTGTTGGAGTTCATGAACTGGTAGAACTTCTGCACCTGGTCGAAAGCTGTTTCCTGGGGT
>CAIQNV010000028.1 GCA_903873295.1 uncultured Elusimicrobia bacterium | reverse complement strand
GGTCATGGGGTTGCTCTGGAGCCGCTTTGGGGAGGGGGGCCCCGCTTCGGGGGGAACCGCGCAACGGTTCCTGCGCGGCGGAATGGGCAACCCCATGACCGACCCGCCCAGGCTACACCCGGAAGCGCCTTAAATTAAAAGAGGCTGAGAGAATAATCTCTCAGCCTCTTTGCCAGCCCCTCTTTCCTTATCCTACTGCAGCTCGGCGTCCAGGTCGTAGGAAGAGGTGCGGTTTATTTTTACCGGCCGCTTGGAATTTTTCATCAGCAGCTGCGACAGGTCCGCCGCGCCGCCCTTATGCATGCTCACGTCTATCACGGCCAGGCCGCCGCTGTAGCCGCGCACCCACGAGGCGCGGACCGCCGGAATATTGCGCAGCGCCTTGGTAAAATCGCTCAGGTCGTTCATGGTCGCCACATTGGCCAGATTCAGCCTGACTATCGACTTCTCCCTCAAGGCCGTAAGGATCTTCTCCTTAAAGGGTTCGGCGGCTTTCTTGGCCGCGTTTATGATCGACGCGCGGGCGGCCGCTGTGTCGTTGAGGTCGATGCCGCCGGCCGACTCCTGCGTCGAGGCCAGGGTTTCCTGCGAACCCTGTTTGACGGCCGAGACCGAGATGCCGGCGCGGTAGGAGACAAAGCCGCCAAGCCCCTCCCGGGTATTGAACGAAGTCTGAGCCTCGCCTTTTATGACGATATCCGCCTTGTCCTTCTCCCCGGTTATGAAGCCCGCCTCGGAAAACCTGTTCTTAAGCTCCAGTTCGGCGTAGTTCGTCTGCTGCGGCTTGGAGTCGGCTGATTCCGTTATGTCAAAGCCGATGACCGGATTGCCCAGTTTCTGCGGCTCGGTCTCCAGGCTGCGCAGCTTGGCGGAAAGGTCCTCCTTGCGCACATGGGCGCGTATGCGGGTCTTATAAAACTCCCCGTCGCGCCATTCCTTAAGCGTCTCGTATTTCTCTATGTAGCCTTCGCTCTGGGAGGTGATGCTTTCGTCTATCAGCACGGACTTCGATACCAGCGCGTCCTGGGAGACGTAGACCCCGACCACCAGGCCGAGGGCGTTTTTCATCGCCTCGCCCAGCGCGGTCTTGCGAGCCCCCTCGAGGTTCCCGTCAATCACCGGCGCCATGCCTTCCGCCTCCACCACCTCGGTGTCGTAGGCGGGATTCAGGGCGCTCTTGCGGGTTCCCCCGCAGCCCGCGGCGGCGCACAGCGCCGCCGCCAGGAGCATTCGGGTCAGGCGGTTGGTCATCCCGGGTATTCTTATTCCGCCAGCTTTACGCCGGCCTCTTTAAGAACTTTCTTGGGAAGGCGCAGCACGATCACGCAGCCGTCGTCGGCGGTCCACTCCGTGCGCACCACCTGCGCGCCTTTTATGACCGCGTTTATCTTCGTGGCAAGCACGGAGTCGGTTTCAATGGCCTTCTCCACGGTTATGCCGCCCTCCAGGCTGACGCCTTTGACGAAGGTGAGCATGTTATACTGCCCGTTCACGATAGAGGCGTTGCGGGAGGTGGCCATGCGCTGGGTCTTATTCTCCAGTGTCTGGTCGGCCGCGCCCATGCCGCGCGCGAAAATATAATTCTTGGTTATGCCTTCCTCTACCCACTCTCTCTCTATCTCGCCGGTCTTGGAGACGGTGCTCTTGTCCTGGGACGAAGAGCAGCCCGCGGCTAGCAGCATCGCGACCGCAATATAAAATATATTTTTCATTATAAACCCTCCTTGGAACTGTAGTCCCATTGTATAAACAAAAGGTTCCGGTGTCAATTTTGAATGCGGAGGCTGGACGCGGCGGGTCAGAACCTGTAGCCGAGGATGACCGCTACGGCGCTGTTCTTGATGTCGGCGATATTGCCCCCGACGCTTTCGAAGATAGGCAGCAGACCCATGGTATATCTGGCTTCAAGCGACACTATCCCCTTCCCGGTTTCGATGTCCAGAACTCCCCCCAGAAGAAGTCCCGGGTCCAGGGTGTTCATATTGTCTATATTCCCCTTGCTCGAGACCCCGATAGTCCGCTCCTCGCCCTTGGCCCCGATTTTTATGCCGAAAGAAGGGCCGAAAAGCACGGCGGGCTTAACTCCCCCGCGGCTTTCCAGATCGAACCGCGCCAGCACCGGTATTTCCAGGTATGTGAGTTTCATTATTTGTTCGTAGACAGTATCGGAGTCCTCATACTTGTAAATAGCGCCTTTTTCGGAAATCAGGCACTCGACCTGCAGCTTGAACTGTTTGATAAACGGGAAAATTACATAGCCCCCTGCTACAAGTCCGGTCTTTTGCATCTTAGCCCCGTCGCCGGCCCCGGAATCGCTCCCGATAAAACCGGTGATATTCATGCCGGTTTTTATGCCCGCCGTGACTTTCTCGGCGCAGACAGCCGGGGTAAAGAGGAGCGGCGCGGCTAATATAAAAAGTATCCTTTTCATTGTTTACTTCTCCCTAAGAACAAGAACAATTCCCTGCTTATTCAGCGCCGCCGTCTTCCCGGTCAGTAAATCCAGAAGAAATCCGCGTCTTTTTTCGCCGGCTTCACCGATTTTGCCGGTTTTACGGGTTCTTTTACGGCGGGCTTCACCTTGGACGGCGTCGGGGAGGTCTCTTCCCGGTCTCGGTAATGCATCTTTACTTTGTATTCAGCCGTCCGCCAGCCCGCGAATTTATAAGCGAAAGCTACCTGCGTAGTGTTAAATACCTCACCGCCCACGCTCATTCCCAGGTCGAGGGCAAAATTCTCATAGTGTACGCCCAGTCCGAAAGTCGGCCCCCGGTTGTCTTCCAGCCCTTTATAGCCCAGGCGGAAATTAAAGTATTCCTGGAAATGGTATTCCAGGCCGGCGCGGAGGCTTTTAAGGCTTTCGTTCATATAGTAATCGTACTCTAAAGAGAGCAGGACGGATTGCGACATGACCGTGGGGTGCTGGTAGGAAAGGCCCAGGCGCAGAGTGGTAGGCAGCGGGGTCATCTCCCTGAAGTATTTAATGCCGGAGCCGAAATTAGAAACTGACGCGCCGAAAGTAAGGCCGAGATTCGGATCGCGGACCAGCCAGCCGCCGTCAAAAGCAAGAGCCGAGGCTGAATAAGTTTCCAGCAGTTCGGAACTTATATACTTTACCGAGAGGCCCAAATACTGCTCGATCTTGGCGTTATAGCCCTCCAGGTTAAGCTCGTTCGAGTAAACCTTTTCGGCGTAGCTCAGGGAAAGTACCCGGGTGCTCTCGGCGTCCATGGTAAGCGGGTGGCTCGCGTCGTCAGTATTGGTGTAAACGAACTTCCCGCTATCCGAGAAGATGGCGGAAATGGCCAGGCCGGGCTTGTCCATGCCGGCGAAGCCCTGAATAGGAAGGGGCATGCCGAAGGCCAGGAACTGCAGCTTGGAATCGTCGAATCCGGAAAGATACATCGCCGAAGCTTCAGGGAAATAAAGCTGGCCCAGGCCGGCCGGGTTATAATTGGCGGAATAGACATCGTCAGCCACCGCTACAAAAGCCCCTCCCATGCCGGCCGCGCGCGGGCTCATATCGGTTTTAAGTATCTGCACACCGGCCGAGCCCGGACCGCCCGCGAGAACGGGCGCCTGCGCGAAGGTCAGCAGGGCCGCCGGGAAAACAGCGCGGCGCAGCGTCTGCAACAGCCGCTGCCGGTGTTTCAAGGTCATTTTCTCAGGCTTAAGAAGCTTCATAAATCAGAACTCTATAACTTTCCGGACCGCTGCCGCCGGCTATCTTATCACCGCTATCTTCACTATTTTATCCAGCCCGGGTCCTTTTACTTTCACGAAATATATCCCGCTGGCCACTTTGGCCCCGTTCGAATTCGTGCCGTCCCAGTCCTTGCTGCCCGTGCAGGCGGCGTTCCCGCAGTTGGGAGAGTCGGTGATGGTTTTTACCAGCGCCCCCACCGGCGTATAGATCTTAATAGAAACGGTGCCCGTGCCGGTCACGGAATATTTAATTAAAGCTTTGCCGCCGCTGCCAGTTATTAAATTATTGTAAGCCCGTGCCCCGCTGCCCGCGGCCGAAAGGTTAAGCGGATTGGAGACGCCCAGGGAAAGCACCTGACCCATATGGTTCCTGCCGAAGATCTCAAGATAAACGGTGCCTACTCCGGGATAGCGGGTGGCGAAGCCCGGCTGCAGCTGCACGCGGCCGGAGATAAGGTGCCGGCCCAGGGAGTCAGTATTGCTGTAGCTCAAAGAGCTGGCGACGTTCAGGAGGTAAGTAGGTGAAAGGTTGGAGCGGGTCAGGCTTATCGGCTCATAGTTATGGTCCCGCAGCTGGGCGTATTCAAAACCAAGCTCGGCCCCGGTAAGGGTAGCGGAGGACGGAGAGCCGAGCATCGCGAAGTCCGGATAAGGCACGTCGAACGCTATCTCGTCATTATCGAAAACCGCGGCGTTAAGACGCGCGTTGGCGCTGCCCTGCGGCGCGCGCGACAATGTAAGAATATAAGGCGAAGAGGAATAGTCTTCCGAGTTGCCGTAATACTGGTTAGGCGCGGCGGAGACGACCAGATAATAGCGGCCGCCGCCGTAAGGCACGTTATAATTCAGGGTCACGGAGGGTGCAAGGGTGGAGCAGGACCCGCTGTCGTCACAGGCGTCGGAGCCGGTGCCGTAGATCACGGGGGAGGCCTCGGTTACGTATTGCCGGTTCGAATCAAAAATGAACATTGAATAGGCGTGATAAACATTCTCGGTGCCGGTGACCGGCAGGTCGAGCCTGGCGCTGAAATCCCCGGCGGAGAGCGGCAGGGAGTAATAATCCACGTCGCCCAGCGGATATACCGTAGCGGAAAGCGAGGAAAGGCTGCTGATGTCAGAGGCGCATTCCGGCCCGTTGTTGTTCTCGCACAGCCCGGAGGTGCCGGTCTCGTAGCTGTCTCCTGACGCCGCGCTTGCTATGCCCTGGGCTAAGAACGCGGCGGAAATCTTAGCCTTCACAGTGCCGTTGCATTCCCCGCCCCACAATATATTGAACTGGTCACAGGCATCCAGCATGGCGTCGCGGAAATTGGAAAAATTGTCAGGGAAATAGAACAGCGCGGCGTAGACCAGAGCATCCGCCTTGTACTGGCCGCTGAAAGAGCCGGCGCCGAAAGTGCCGAGGTAATTGGAGCCGCTATTAAGATTCCCAAGCCTGTAAAGCGCCTGTGAAAGTATCAGGCTGTCGTCATGCACTTCGCCGGCCCAGTCGCCCGGCATCTTTTTAATATTGGTCGGTTTCCCGGAGGCGGAAATATCGCGCGCGGCGCCTTCGCCGGCGCCGACAAAATTGCCTAAAGTGACCTTATCGGTGCGGCCCTCCCGCCAGAAGGAAGTCAGGGAAAAATAGTCGGCCATGGCCTCGCTGATGGCCCCGAATTCGCCGAAATTTATTATGGGGTAGATACGGTTAACCACCAGGTGGATGTATTCGTGCCGCACAATGGTTCCGTCCAGGGCGAAGGAGCGATATTTGCCGGAATTGTCCCGCTGTCCGTCGCCTATCACGATGTAATCTTTTTCAAGATCGTAATACGCGTTCTTCATGCCGTTTACGCCCGGCAGTGTATCTGGTTCGCCTGAGGCATGCACCATGACCGCTACCTGTCTGGAGAGGTCGGCGGCAGGGGCGTCGCCTTTGTTGGGATTCCTGTTTATCCCGTCGAAATAGCGGTGGATCGCGTTCAGATGGTAGAACGCGTTCACTTCCGACAGCGCGTTGGCGTCGCCGAGACTGCGGTCCAGGTATACCCCCGCGGTAGAGGTGGACCAGACCACCGACCCCGACGAGTTGGATGAAGTCGTATAATTTTTCAGCACCAGGTAACTGGAGACGTCAACGGCAAAACCGTCAGAGACTCCGGAGGCGTCGGACTCCAGAGAGATAGTATAGGACGGATTTTCCACGGCGGCGCCTAAAAAGGGCGCGGTACGCTGGCCAATATAGGCGCCCATGACGGAACTTCCGCTCTTTATATAAACCTGGTCCGCGTCGTTGACATTGCCGTCGCCGTCGAGCGACCCGGCCTGGAATTTGGTGAACTGGGGCATAGCCTTGGCGAAAATCTCGTTGGACGCGAGCGGCGGCGACGGAACGACGTTTACCTGGTAGGTATAGGTATGCGAATCGACATACGGGTGAGGGGTCTGCACTGGCGTGGCTACGGTGCGCCACTCGCCGCTGCCGTTATCGTAATGGGCGCTGGCGCCTCTGAAGTTAGTGACCGCGAAATAGGGCCCTTTAAGCGAGGAGAAAACCTTTCCGGGCTGATTGGTGGAATAGCACCCGGAGGCGTTGGTGACGGTCATGCTCGAGTAGCCGCCTGCCCAGAAGTACTGATCGCGCAGCTGCACCGCTTCGGGCTGCTCCCATAAATCCTCGCTGACATCCAGGCTGCCTTTTACCGTATTCGTATAGGAAGACAGGGGCGAAACGGCGTAAACCGTGCCGACAGAAGTGCCATAGGTGATCCCGGTACAGGCATAGCGGAGGTCGTCATACTTCAGGAGCACCGTCCCGTCGGCGGCGCTTATATAATAAACCCAGAGCCCGGCGCCGCGGCCGCGTATTTTCCAGGCCAGCTTAAGCGCGCCCGCGTTCTCGTCGGGGAAGATGACCAGCTCGGTCCCGGAGACGCTGAGCTGACGGCCCGCATCCGCGTTGGCGGCAATCGCGGCGGCCTCGCCGGAAATACCGGGGACCGTGTTTATAAGGATCTCGGGCTCGAACTTGCCCTGGTAGCCCGAGACCTCCCCGCTTGCGGAAACATGCACGCGGGCGTAGGAGAATTCCACCGGAATGCCGTCCTTATACTGCTGGTACTGCAGGTGGGTGATCCCCAGGAATTCTTTTTTCAGGGTCAGCCGCAGCGCGGAAGGCTCCACTTTAAGCAGTTCCTTATTATCTTCAAAGAAAGCGGCCGCGGCGGCCTCAGGCGTGCCCGGGTAACGCGCCGTGCGCCCTCCGGTCAGAGCCTCCGGCAGGGCGGTGCGGGGATTATAGCGCACTTTCCAGCCCTTGCCCTGCTTCTGATAAAATTTGCGGAAAGCCTCTCTCGCTGCCGGGGAGGGCGTTTTGCGCACCAGGCGCAGCGAGTCCGACAGCGGGGAGGGACGGCGGTCGCGTGTTTTAGGGGCGGCGGAAAGCCGCCCCGCTCCGGTTGAAAGAAGGAGGACGCAAGCCGCCAAGACGAATTTCCTGTTTACCATATTATTTCTTAGCCGCCCTCTTGAGCGTCTGCAGGGCGCCGGCCAGCTTGACCCTGATATCCGGATCGTCCAGCGCCTGCGCCAGCAGCGGGAGGGCGTCGGCGTCTCTGAACGCGGCCGCCACATCTATCGCCTCTATCCTTATCTCGGGACTTGCCGCGCTCATAGCGTCCTGCGCGGTCTTAAGATCGGCCGGGGCCCCGGACAGCATCAGGCCTTTCTGGGCGGTGATCTTTATCCTTATATCTGTGGTCCCTGAGGCCAGAGCGGCAAGTTTCTCCTTCACCTTGTCATCTTTTATTCCGCTCAGCGCGGCGACAGCTTTATATTTAATGGTCGGGTTCGGGTCGTCCGCCAGCTTGATAAGTTCGGGAGCGGTGTCATTTTTTGAGGGCGTGCACTTAAGCGCGTCAAGCGCGGCCATGCGCACCCTGACGGATTGTTCGGCGGCCAGCAGTTTAGCCAGCGGCTCAGCCGCGGCGGGATGGCAGATCTTGGACAGGATAGAGGCGCTTTCATAGCGGATGGCCTCATCTTCCGCGCCGAGGGCTTCCGTGAACTGAACGAGCTCCTCGTCATGGCCCAGGCGGGCGAGTTCCCTGGCGGCGGCATCCCGTATCGGCCCGTAGCTGTCTTTTTTCAGCTTGTAAAGCAGCTCAGCGCCTTTCTCCCCTTTCATCCAGGCGTAGATCTCTATAGCCTTCTCGCGCACCTTGTTCTGAGAGATCATCTTAAGCACCGCCAGAGGGGAATCTCCGGCCGGGCCCTGGGCCGGAGCGTCGTTCATGATGCCCAGCACTACTTTCACTCCGGCGGGGCTGCCGATTTTCCACAGCGCGCGGGAAGCGGCGATGCGCACGTATTTATCCTGGTCCTCCAGCATGGTGACAAGCATGCCCTCGGCGGCCTTGTTGCCGGCCTCGCCCAGCATTTCCGCGGCCAGCGCGCGCACCTCGGAGTCGTCGCTTTTCAGGTTATCCACGATAGTCTGCAAAGCCCTGCGGCCCAGCTGCTTTTTGGAAAAAGCCTGGGCCTGCCCGGGCTGGGCAGGGAAAATAATTAAAATCGCCAGTAGCAAGGCAACCATAGATAAATTCTAATCTTTCCTGTTTGCGGTAAAGTTAAGTTTAAATTACAAAATAGTTACGAAAACTCCTGCCTCCGGATCGCGGCCCGCTTAGTGCGCACGGTAAACCGTGCCCCCTGGAGGATTCGGTCACAACTCTTTGGCTCGCCGCCGCTCGCCAAAGGTCGCGACCCCGGCTCGCTGTTCCGCGTGCTCGCTCCACAGCTCCGCCTTTCGAATCCTCTCGCGAGCCATTATTATGGCTCGCTCATGGCGCACGGTAAACCGTGCCCCCTGGAGGATTCGAACCTCCAACCTACTGCTTCGAAGGCAGGCGCTCTATCCAGTTGAGCTAAGGGGGCGGGTTGTTAAAATATCCATATTATTATAGAATTTATTTAGCCGCGGTCATAATCGCGGAAGATTTTGATCAAAATTCATCAAGCAGATCTAAGGAGTCTACCATGGGCGGACATTCTCACTGGGCCGGGATAAAGCACAAAAAGGCCATAACCGACGCGAAGAGGGGCAAGGTTTGGACCAAGATCATAAAGGAAATAGCCATCGCCGCAAAGGCCGGCGGCGGAAATCCCGACGATAATCCCCGCCTGCGTTCAGCTATCCAGGACGCGAAAGGCAGCAACATGCCGCTGGATAACGTCAAGCGCGCGATAAAGCGCGGCACGGGTCAGGAACCCGGCGTCGTGTACGAAGAGATAACCTACGAGGCCTACGGCCCGGGCGGCATCGCCATAATAATAAACGTCACGACCGACAACAAGAACCGCGCCGCCAGCGAGATCCGCAAACTCCTGGACGTCCGCGGCGGCAACATGGGCTCCACCGGGTCCGTCGGCTGGATGTTCGAGCAGAAGGGCTATATCTCGGTAAAGAAAACCGACGCCAAGGAAGACGAGCTGATGTCCCTCGCCCTCGAGATCGGCGCCGACGATTTCCGCTCCCCCCCCGACTCCGACGAATACGAGATCATAACTTCCCCGCAGGAATTTTACACCGTTAAAACCAAGCTGGAAGAGAAGAAGGTGCCGATCGTCCTCGCCGAGATCACCATGCTCCCCAAGAACGTGGTGGACATCGGCGAAGACAAGGCGGAGCAGGTGCTCAAGCTGATGGACGAACTGGAAGACCACGAAGATGTCCAGAAAGTGTATTCCAATTTCAATATCTCCGACTCGGTAATGGCCAAGATGGGATCTGCCGGCTGAAACGCGGGGCCGGGGCTGCCTTTTTTCGCGGCCCCGGCCCTGCTTCACTTTAAATGAAAATATTAGGCATAGACCCCGGGCTGGACAGGACCGGCTGGGCCGTACTTCAGAAGGATGGCGCCGCCCCCCCGCGGCTGATTGCCTCCGGCCTTATCCACACCCCTAAGAACACCCCGCTGGAAAAACGCCTGGCCACTATCTTCGACATGCTCTCCGCCCTGGTCAGAGCCCATGCTCCCGACGAAGCCGCTATCGAGGAGGTTTTCTTCTCGAAGCGGGCCGACACCCAGGCCAACACCACCCACGCGCGGGGAGTTATACTGCTGGCCTGCGAAAAGGGCGGCGTGCCCATAAGCTCCTATAATCCCAAGATCATAAAAAAAACCGTCTCGGGCAGCGGCGCGGCCGAGAAGCGGCAGATGCAGCGCATGGTGCAGCTCACGCTCAACCTCGCTTCCGTCCCGGAGCCGGACGACGTAGCCGACGCGATGGCCGCCGCGCTTTGCCATCTCCGCCTGGCCCCCCTGGCCAGGGCACTGGCCAAAGCCAAAGCGAAAGCGGGCATAGCATGCTAGCCTATCTGCGCGGCCGCATAGTGCAGAAGAACTACGGGAGCGCCATAATAGAGACCGGCGGCGTCGGCTATGAGGTTTTCCTCTGCGAACCCTCGCTTGAAGCCCTCGGCCCTGAGGGCGGAGCGGCGGAACTTTTTATCGCTGAATCGATAAGCATGTACGGAGGGACCGCCCTTTATGGCTTCCGCTCCAAAGAGGAGAAAAACCTCTTTGATCTTTTTCGGGACGCCGTGCCGAATACCGGAGCCAAGAAAGCGCTGGATTATCTGGGCAAGGCGGTAAAATCGATGCCCGACTTTGCCGGGGCGGTGGCAGCCAAAGATTCGAAGCGGCTTACCGCTATCTTCGGCTTTACGGCCAAAACCTCGGACAAGCTTATCTCCGCGCTTAAAGACAAACTGCCGGCGGCCGGCCCCGCCGGGCCCGGGCCCGGCGCCGCCTCCGGCGCATATATGCAGGCCATGAACGCCCTTACCGCGCTGGGCTTCAGGGCCGGCGAAGCAAGGTCGGCCCTTGAAGAAGCGGCGGCGGAAGCAGGCCCGGGAGCTTCAGCTGAATCAATAATAAGGCTGGCCCTCCGGCGTCTCTCCCCGAAGTAAGATCTGATCCTTATTACTTGCGCTAATCCCGCTCATCTATGCCTAAAGACGACGAAATCCTTTCAGCCCGCCCCGCCTCCGACGAAACCGCGCGAATGGAATCGGCCCTGCGCCCGAATTCTCTCGACGAGTTCGTGGGCCAGGAGAGGCTTAAGGATAACCTTAAGGTTTTCATACAGGCCGCCCGCCAGAGAAAGGAACCCCTGGACCATAGTCTTTTTTATTCCCCCCCGGGCCTCGGCAAAACCACGCTAGCGTATATTCTGGCCCGCGAAATGGGCGTCAATATAAAGGTGACCTCCGGCCCGGTGCTTTCAAAGCCCGGTGACCTGGCCGCGATGCTCACCACGGAACTGGCCGAGGGCGACATACTTTTCATAGACGAAATCCACCGCCTCAACGCCGCGGTGGAAGAAGCCCTTTATCCGGTAATGGAAGACTTTGTGTTCTTTATAAATACCGGCCAGGGCCCCGGCTCCACCACTCTTAAACTGGCCGTGCCGCGCTTTACGCTGGTCGGCGCCACCACCCGCAGCGGCCTGCTCACCGGCCCGCTCCGGGACCGCTTCGGCATCGTTTTCAACCTGGGCTTCTACGTCGAAGACGAAATAGCGCAGATCCTGGCCCGCTCCGCCGGCATACTGGGCAGCAAGGCCGAAAAAGCGGCGCTGCGGCTTATCGCCCGCCGCTCGCGTGGCACGCCGCGCATAGCCAACCGCCTGCTGAAGCGCGTGCGCGATTTTGCCGACGTCAGGGCTAAGGGGATCATAACCTCCGACGTCACCGAAGCCGCCATGACCTCGCTGGAAATAGACCCCGAGGGGCTGGATAACCTGGATCGCCGCATACTTTTGGCCATCTCCGAGAAATTCGGCGGCGGCCCGGTGGGCATAGAAACCCTGGCCGTGGCGGTTTCCGAGGAGCCCGACACGCTGACCGACGTTATAGAGCCTTTCCTTATGCAGGCGGGCTTCCTTAAGCGGACCACGCGCGGACGCGTGATAACCGCGAAGGCCGCCGCCCACCTCGGACTGAAGCTGCCGCGCCAGGTAGAACTTCTCTAGTCCCACCCCTCAAATGAAACGCATTCTGGCTCTGGCCCTTCTTTTCATCTGTTCCGCTCCCGGCCGCTGCGCCGACGGCGCGGAGGAAAACGGCCCGCGCATAAGGGTGGCCATTTCGCTCAGCGCGCCCTCCCTTAATCTTAAGACCTCCGCAAGGATCTACGCCCAAGAGGTAAAAACCGGGCAGAAATACCTGCTGCTGGAGAACGCCGCCTACGAAGTGCGCGCCGCCGGCAAAGGCATCGCGGTGGCCGGCCAGGAACTTTCCTCCCCCATCAAGCTGCTGGCTTCGGACGGAGAGGAGCGCATACGCCTTGGCGGCAATCTTTATAAGGGCGACATTCTCATCAAAGCCACGCCCGAGGGCAGACTGGACATAATAGAATACCTTTCGCTGGAAGATTATCTCTACGGGGTGCTGCCTTCCGAAATGAGCTCCGACTGGCCGCTGGAGGCGCTTAAGGCCCAGGCTGTGGCCTCGCGCACCTACGCGATGAAGTTCATTAATCCCGCGCGCGATTACGACATTACCAACGGCGCCGAGATGCAGGTGTATAACGGCACGAATAAAATAAATTCCCGGATAATAGAGGCCGTAAACTCCACCCGCGGCGAGGTGCTTAAATACAAGGGCAAGCTTATCACCGCTTTCTTTCACGCGTGCTGCGGCGGGCACACCGCCAGCGTTAAGTCCGCCTGGGGCGAGGACGTGATAAAGCCGCTTTACGGAGTGCCGGACCCGTTCTGCTCCGCTTCCAGCCACTACCGCTGGGAATATTTCCTTTCCTCCGTCGACCTGCTCAAATTTATACAGTCCCAGGGCTCTACCGCCCTGAAGATCAAAAGCATGAAGATCAACCAGAAAGACCGCTCCGGCCGCGCCGCCTCTTTCAGGTTTACCACCGACGCCGGCCCCAAGGTGGTGCAGACGACGGACCTGCGCAAACGTTTCGGCACGTATGAATTCCGCAGCACCTACATTACCCGTATAGCCTCCGTTAAAGGCGGCTATGAACTGACCGGGCGCGGCTGGGGCCACGGCGTGGGCATGTGCCAGGAAGGCGCAAAGTACATGGCGCAGAAAGGCAAGCCTTACAAAAAAATACTCCGCCACTATTACCCGGGAGCGGCCATAATCGATTATGAGTGAAGAATCCCTTACCGAGTTTTCCGGCCTTGAGATCGAGCCTCTGATAGCGGACCGTCCGGCCGAGCCCCGCGACTCTTCGCGCCTGCTGGCCGTAAGGCGGGACGACGGAACGCTGCTGCACCGGAATTTCCGCGACCTGCCGGAGCTCCTCGGCCCGCGCGATATGCTGGTGCTCAACCGCAGCAGGGTCTGGAAAGCCCGTCTCGAGGCGGTAAGATCCACGGGCGGCAGATCGGAAATACTCCTGACGGACTCCGTAAGCGGCGACGGGCTGATCTGGAACGGGCTGTGCAGGAAAATACTCCCGGGCCAGGTCCTTACCTGCCTGGGCGGCAGCCGGGCGGAATGCCTGGCCCGCAACCCCGACGGGAGCTACTCTTTCAGATTTTCTGTTCCGGTAGACGAACCGTACCTGGCCGCCAACGGCGCCGTACCGCTGCCCCAGTACATCATCAAGGCCCGCCGCCGCAGGGGCGTGGAAGCCCCGCCCGACGAGCCGAATTACCAGACCGTCTACGCGGCCGAGGCCGGCTCGATAGCGGCCCATACCGCGGGCTTTCATTTCACGCCGGACCTGCTCGCCCGCCTCGAAACCGCGGGAGTGAAGACCGCTTTCGTGACCCTGCACATCGGCTGGGGCACTTTCCGCCCCGTCCGCTCCGAAGACCCCGCGGCCCACGTGATGATGGAAGAGGCCTGCTCCGTGCCGGCCGCCGCCGCCGCGGCGATCAACGCGCACCGGGCCGCCGGGGGCAGGATAGTCGCGGTAGGCACCTCCTCCATGCGCACCCTGGAAACTTTCTCCGACGAGGACGGCGTAGTCGCTTCCGGCTCCGGCAAAGCCGGCCTTTTCATCCGCCCGGGCTACAGGTTCAAGGTGGCCGGCGCCTTCATAACCAACCTGCACGTGCCCGAATCCGCCCCCCTCTATATGACCGCCGCCTTCGCCGGCCGCGACCTGCTCTTTAAAGCTTACACCGAAGCCGTAAAAGAAAAATACCGCTTCTACTCCTACGGCGATTCGATGTTTATATGTTAGAAGACAACAGAGGACCGCGAGATGCGAAGTCAGGGGCCTACCACAGGGGCCAGAACGCAAAACCGGCGTCGCGCACACCGTGCGCGCGCCTGCCTGTCTCGGACTCGGCGCTTACGCAAGCCTCGTCCTCCGACGGGCTTTTGCTAACCTGGCCCCTGCGGTCTCCCCCTCCGTTCACTTTTTCAGTCAGCGCCGTTTCCGCTAAACCGAGCAACTCGGGCGGAGACCGTGCGGGCCGGGTTAGCAAAACCCTCGGAGAGCCCGCCGGTTGCATAGCCCGGCGGGCGAACACGGAGCGAGGCCACGGTGTGGCCGAGC
>CAIQNV010000027.1 GCA_903873295.1 uncultured Elusimicrobia bacterium | reverse complement strand
GAAGGCTTACGGTTTTCATGATTGGCAGTATTTTCGACTCAAAATACTTCGTACGTGCGGCAAACTGAAAAATGACTCATTTAAACAGGATTGAAGCACTGTTTTCTCGACGTTCGTGCACTGTAATTCCAGAAGTTCCATCTTTCTGGACGGGACAAGGAAAAACAAATGAAAACAATTCTGATAACGGCCCTCCTGGCGCTGTTTCCCCGCGAACTTCCGGCGCAGGAATTCTCTACGGCCACCATGCGGCCGATAACGCTTGACGAAGCCTATACGCTCTCCCTGGCCAAAAGCGAGCAGCTGGCCCAGCAGGGGGAAGGCATAAAGCAGCTGGAGGCGGCGGAACGCCTGCTCGACGCCGCTTTCCGTCCCTCCTTCGACGTAAACGCCAGTCAGTCCAAACAGCAGAACACCGCGTCCTCCACGAAGGGCTATCTGTCCGGCAGTTATTCCGTTTTCTCCGGCATGCGCGATTATATTTCACAAAAAGCGGCCGCCGCCAGGACCGGCGCGGCAAGGCTCGACCTCAGCCGCGCCCGGCAGCAGCTTTACCTCGATGTCACCCGTTCGTATTTGAATCTGCACGCCTTCCAGAGGCAGGTGTTCATCCGTCAGGAGCAGTTGGAAGTGACCAAAAAGCGCATAACCGAGCTCGAGTCCCGGGTGGAGATAGGCCGGTCCCGCAAAAGCGAAGTCGTGGCCGTCCAAACACAGCTGGCGCAGGACAAAGCAAGCTGTCTGAACGCCGAGGCAGCCGAACGCCTGGCCCAGCAAACGCTCATGTTCCTGACGGGCCTCGATACGGACCTGGTACCCGACCTGCTGCCGCAGCACCGGACGGCCGGTCTTGAGGCCTACCTTAAAGCCGCTCTTTTGCGCCCGGACCTGGCCGCCAGGCGCAAAGCGCTCGACGCTTCCGGTTACCTGCTCGAAGTGCAGGACCGCAACCTCTGGCCCACGGTTACGGTTTCAGCCGATTATTATGTCGTGCGCGCTCCGATGCCGGCGCCCGTTAACCGCTGGGACGGAACCCTGGCGATAAATATCCCGCTGTACAACGGGGGGGCGGCCCAGGCCGGGCGGCAATCCGCTTATTCGGCCAAGCGCGCGGCCGAATTGGCCCTGCAGCTGGCTGAGCGGCAGGCCCTTACCGAAGTCAGGTCGGCCTACGAAGAATTTAAGTATTCGGCGCTCCAGGCCGCCAGTCTTGTGGAGGCGCTGGCGCTGGCCACCGAGAACGCGCGCTACCAGCAGGAAGACTATAAGCTCGGACTGGTCACCAACCTGGACGTGCTCAGCGCCCTGAACACGGTACAGCAGGCGCGCCTCGCTCTTTCAGCGGCCAAAGTGCAGGAAAAACTCACCCTGGTAAATCTTGAGATCGCGGCCGGCGCCGAGGTAAAAAAATGACTCTCTCCGATTTTTCCATCAAGAACCCAGTTTTCGCCTGGATGCTGATGCTGGGCCTGATAGTGTTCGGGTGGATAGGCTTCAGCAGCATGGGCATCAGTCAGATGCCCGACGTGGACTACCCGGTGGTCAACGTTTCCGTCAGCCTCGAAGGGGCCGCTCCCGAAGTTATGGAGACACAGGTGGCCGACGTGCTGGAGGGCGTGGTAATGAGCATACAGGGGATCAAGGACGTCTCTTCTTCCTCGAAGCGCGGGCAATGCAATATAACCATCGAGTTCGACCTGGGCCGCGACATCGACGTGGCCATGCAGGAAGTGCAGGCCAAGATCTCTCAGGCGGCTAACAACCTGCCCCGCGACATAGACCCGCCGACGGTAAGCAAGACCAACCCGGAAGACCAGCCCATCATACGCGTGGCCCTTAACGGCGACCGGCCGCTGAAAGACCTGATGGCCTTCGCCAACGATTTCCTTAAGGATAAATTCACCACAATAGCCGGGGTGGGCGACGTCGACATGGGCGGTTTTGTGGACCCCAATCTGCGCATCTGGGTGAACACCGAGCAGCTCAACGCGAAGCAGCTCACCGTCGAGGACGTAATGAGCACGGTAAGCAACCAGCACACCGAGATGCCCGCCGGCTATATAAGTTCCGGCAGCAAAGAAATGAACGTGCGCGTGATGGGAGAGGCGACCACTCCGCAGCAGTTCGAGAATCTGGTCATAACCGGACGCGGCGGGGCCGCCATCTGGAAAACTTTCCGCATAAAGGACGTGGCGGAAGTGGAGGACGGGCTTAACGATATCCGGCGCATAGCGCGCACCAACGGCAAGCTTTCGGTGGGGCTCGGCATAATGAAACAGCGCGGCTCCAACGCCGTGGCCGTGGCCAAGGCGGTGCGCGCGAAGGTGGCCGAGCTCCAGAAAAGCCTTCCGGCCGGCATGTACCTTGCGGTGGTCAACGACTCCACGCGGTTCATAGAAGATTCTACCCGCGAGCTTAACTTCACCCTGGTGCTTTCCGCCATTTTGACCGGCATAGTCTGCTGGCTGTTCCTGGGGTCGTGGTCCTCCACGCTTAACGTCCTGCTGGCTATCCCGACGTCCATTATCGGCGCGTTCCTCATCCTGTACTTCATGGGCTTCACGCTGAACACCTTTACCCTGCTCGGACTGTCGCTCGCCATAGGCATAGTCGTGGACGACGCCATAATGGTGCTCGAGAACATCGTGCGCTATAACGAGATGGGCTACAGCCGCGTTAAAGCCGCGCTTGTCGGAGCGAGGGAAATAACTTTTCCGGCCATGGCCGCCTCTATCGCGATACTCGCGATATTCGTGCCGGTCATCTTCATGAAAGGCATCATCGGCAAGTTCTTTTTCCAATTCGGCGTAACCATGTCCGCCGCCGTGCTGTTGTCCCTGCTCGAGGCGCTGACGCTGTCGCCGATGCGCTGCTCCCAGTTCGTGGACGCGGGGCGCACCACCGCCATGGGGATCTGGATGGACAGGGCTTTTATCCGCGTCGCCGCGCTGTACCGGAGCACCCTCGCGCGCATCCTGCGGCACCGCTGGAAGACCGTCGGGGCCGCGGTGCTGGTATTTGTCGCTTCTCTCCTGATAGCTCTTAAGCTGCCGATGGAATTCACGCCTTCGCAGGACCAGAGCCAGTTCATGGTGCGCCTGCAGACCCCTATCGGCTCATCTTTCGACTATACCAACGGCGTGTTCGCCAAAGTGGAAGCCTGGGCGATGAAAGAGCCGAATATAGAGCGCTATTTCGGCTCGGTAGGGGGCGGGAACGTGAACGGCGGGATGCTCTTTGTAACGCTGAAACAGCCTAAGGACCGCGTGCCCCTCAAGAAGGGGGAGAAAAAACCGACGCAGCAGGAGTTGATGAATTACACGCGCAAAGCCCTTAAGCAGATAAAAGAGCTGGACCGTGTTTCTATCCAGGATCCGTCGCAATCAGGCTTCACCGCCAAGCGCGGCTATCCGGTCGAGATAAGCCTGCGCGGCCCGGACTGGGACAAGCTGGCGGAGTTGGACCAGGCGCTGATGAAGCGGATGACGGACTCGGGTAAAATGGTGGATGTGGACACCGATTACCAGTCCGGCATGCCCGAGGTGCAGGTGATCCCGGACAGGGAAAAGGCCGCCGCGCGGGGAGTCAATATCGCCTCTATCGGCGACGCCGTCAACTCGATGATCGGCGGCGTGCGCGTAGGGAAATTCACCAAGAACGGAAAGCGCTACGACATCCGCATCCGCCTGGTGGACCACGACCGCAAGACGCCGTCTGACATCGGCAAGATCTGGGTGCGCAATAACCGCGGCGAGCTGATACGTCTTTCCGAGGTCATGAAGATAGTGGAAAAAACCACACTGCTTTCCATCTCGCGGCGCAACAGGGAACGCGCCATCGGCGTTTTCGCCAATCCGGCCCCGGGCGTTTCGCAGGGCGCGGCGCTGGCGGAGGTGCAGAAGCTGGCCAAGGAACTGCTGCCTGACGGATACCGGATAGTGCTGTCAGGCAGCTCCCAGACTTTCACCGACTCCTTTGGCAGCCTTATGACGGCCATGGTGTTCGGCATCTTCGTAGCCTACATGGTGCTGGCGTCGCAGTTCAACAGCTTCATACACCCGGTAACCGTTCTGATGGCCCTGCCCTTCAGCATAACCGGCGCGTTTATAGCGCTGCTGGTGGGACATCAGTCGCTGAACATCTACAGCATGATAGGTATGATACTGCTGATGGGGATCGTGAAGAAGAATTCCATTCTGCTGGTAGAGTTCACCAACAACCGGCGGCGCGAAAAAGGGATGAACGTGCACGATGCGCTGCTTGAGGCCTGTCCGATCAGGCTGCGGCCTATCCTGATGACCTCCTTCGCCACCATCGCGGCCGCCATTCCGCCGGCGCTGGGAATAGGCCCCGGCGCCGAAACGCGCATCCCCATGGCGCTGGTGGTAATAGGCGGCGTCCTGTTCTCCACTTTCCTAACCCTGCTGGTGGTTCCGTGCGCCTACAGCCTGCTGTCGCCGCTGGAAAGCAGCCGCCGGGAAGCCGAGCTGAAGCAGGCACTGAAAGAACTGGGCGAAGCCCCGGAAAGCAAATAAAGGTTGTTTCAGAGAGGAATCGCGTGATGCCCGGTCGGGGTCTACCGCGTGGGCCGGGTTAGCAAAACCCCGCCGGAGCCCGACGCTTACGTAAGCGCGGAGGGCGAGGCAGGGAAGCGCGCGCACGGTGTGCGCGACGCTGTTTTTGCGTTCCGGCCCACACGGTATGCCGCCTGAACGTGTGTTAACTCTCATAGTGTGTTCATTCCTAATCTTTAAAATAAAAGAACCGGGAGATGTCTCCCGGTTCTTTTATTACCCGACGGCCCAGTAAGCCTGTCAGGCGGGGCGCTGAGGAGGGGGGAACTGCTGGGCGGCGGGCTTAGGACCGGAGGCCGCGACCGCGGACTCCTGCGCGGCCGGCGCGCGGGTGGCGGTGAGGACTTTGCCTATCGAGGCCACCATGCCGGCGACGTCGCCCAGGTTGGACGGGATTATCATAGTGTTGTTCAGCCTGGCCAGCTTGCCGAACTCCTGCAGGTACTGCTCGGCGATCCTTAGGTTCACGGCGTCGGACCCGCCTTTTTCGCTGATGGCGTTGGCGATCTCGCGTATGCCCTTGGCGGTGCCCATGGCGATGCGCTCGATCTCCTGGCCGCGGCCTTCGGCCTCGTTAATGCGCTTCATCTTTTCGCCCTCGGAGAGCGCTATGGCCTGCTGCTTGTCGCCGTCGGCGCGGTTGATCTTGGCCTGCTTGTCGCCTTCGGATTCCGCTATCAGGGCGCGCTTCTCGCGCTCGGCCCGCATCTGCTTTTCCATCGCGCCCTTTATGCTCTCCGGCGGAGTGATGTTCTTTATCTCGTGGCGCGTCACCTTGATGCCCCAGGGGAGGGAAGCTTTGTCCACGGCGGCGACTATCTCCATGTTGATCTTTTCCCGCTCTTCGAAAGTGCGGTCCAGCTCTATCTTGCCTATCTCGCTTCTCATCGTGGTCTGCGCCAGCTGGGTGGTGGCGAACTCGTAGTTGGTCACGCCGTAGGAGGCCTTTGACGGGTCTACTATCTGTATGTAGAGGATCCCGTCCACTTCCACGGAGATGTTGTCCTTCGTGATGCAGACCTGGGGCGGCACGTCCATCACCATTTCTTTCATGCTGTGCCTGTAGGCCACTTTGTCGACGAACGGGATGAGTATGTGGAAGCCGGCTTCCAGCGTGGCGTAATACTTGCCGAGCCGCTCAATTATAAAGACGGTCTTCTGAGGAACTATCCTGGCGGTATTGGCCAGGACTATCATGATGAAGAATATCCCGATTACGATTACGTAGGTGGCGATCATTTTATCTCCCTTTTAATTGTAAGGCTTTACTTTCAGCGTAAGGTCGTGGCGCTCCACTATAGTGACTTTCGTCCCCTTCTTTATTTCCATCTCGGCGTCGGCGTTCCAGAAAGTGCCGTTGAACTCCACTTTGCCCCGCGGAGAATCGGGAATGATGTCCTCCACAACTATGGCGGTCTCGCCCGTGTGGGTCTCCATGGGCGCGCCCGACGGGTTCGTGTTGGAGACCCGTCCGGTAAAATAGCCCTGGGCATAGCGCCTGAAGGAAACCAGCAGCACTATCGAGAGGACGGCGAACAGGACCAGTTGGGTATTGATCCCTATGGGGAGGAAGATCTTCAGCAGGCCGGTGAGCACGGCGCCCAGGCCGAAGAAGCAAAGGATGAAGCCGGGCAGGAAGAGCTCCATGCACATTATCGCTATACCGACGAGTATCCAGACGTACTGAGGGGGGATGGTTTCAAGCATAAAATAATACTATGAAATACCGCGGCTGTCAGCAATAGGACCGGGGGGGCCTGGCAGGGGGTTGCTCTGGAGCCGCT
>CAIQNV010000026.1 GCA_903873295.1 uncultured Elusimicrobia bacterium | reverse complement strand
GGTCATGGGTTGCTCTTAAGCCGCTTTGGGGAGGGGGGCCCCGCTTCGGGGGGAACCGCGCAACGGTTCCTGCGCGGCTGAATGGGCAACCCATGACCGGCCCGTACCCAGGCTAAACCCAGAAGCCCCAAAGAGTTTAATCCGCGGCGCTGCGGCGGGATTGTTTTATGTCGGAGCGGATCTTTTTGCCTTCGAGGCGGCGCTGCTTTGAGCCGTAGGAGGGTTTGGTGGGGCGTCTGTGTTTTGGGGGGCGGGCGGCGCGGGCCAGCAGCTCTTTGAGCCGCGCCCTGGCGGCCTGGCGGTTCTGCTCCTGGGTGCGGTATTCGCTGGCGATGATCAGGATGTCGCCTTCCGCGGTAAGTTTCGATCCGGCCAATGCCTCGAGCCGCTCCTGCACGGCGTAAGACAGCCCGGACAGGCGCGGAAAAAAACGCAGCTGCACGGTGGTGGCCACCTTGTTCACGTTCTGTCCGCCGTGGCCGCCGCTCCTGATAAATTTCTCTTCGAAGGAGCCGGGCGGGAGAAGAAGCTCTGAGTCGCTCATGTAAAGTATCTTATCAAAAAAGGCGCGGCTTTCCGCGCAGGTTTCAGCCAAGGGATATATGACAAGAACCGCTTTGATCACGGGAGCTTCGGCCGGCATAGGCCGCGCCGCGGCCGAACTGCTGCTGAAGAACGGCTATACGGTTTACGCCGGCGCGCGCCGCGTCGGGAAAATGAAGGACCTGGAGGCGCTGGGAGCGAGGATCCTGGCGCTGGACGTGACGGAGGAGGCTTCGGTCCAAAGCGCCGCCGACGAGGTCTTTAAGAACGGGGGGCGGCTGGATATCCTTATCAATAACGCGGGCTACGGGGCGCACGGGGCGGTGGAAGACGTTCCTATGGCGGAGGCGCGGCGGCAATTCGAGGTGAACGTGTTCGGGCTGGCGCGGCTTACGCAGCTGGTCTTGCCGCATATGCGCGCGGCGGGCGGGGGGACTATAATAAATATTTCTTCCATCGCCGGCAAGATAACCATGCCTGCCGGGGGCTGGTATCACGCCAGCAAGCACGCGGTGGAGGCCTACTCCGACGCGCTGCGGCTCGAGGTGGCGCAGTTCGGCATTAAAGTGGTGCTTATCGAGCCGGGCCCGATAAAAACCGAATGGGACAATACGGCTTTGGTTAACCTGGAGAAATATTCCGGCGCGGGGGCTTACGCGCCTATGGTGCGGCGGCTCACGGAAAAATTCAGGGCCGGTTACAGAGAGGGGGCTCCGGGGCCGGAGGTGGTGGCGGAGGTTATCCTGAAGGCGCTGCGGGCCAATAGCCCGGCGGCGCGTTACCCGGTGCCTTTCTCGGCTTCGGGGATAATTTTTCTTAAACGGCTCCTGCCTGATTTTGTTCTGGACTGGGCGATACTGCGGATGCTGAAGGGATAGAGAAACGGCGGATTTTCAAAGATGTGTAGTCGGGGTCCTGGCGAGGGGTTGCCCATTCCGCCGCGCAGGAACCGTTGCGCGGTTCCCCCCAGCCGGGATAATAAGGCTGGGGCCCCCCTCCCCAAAGCGGCTCCAGGGCAACCCCTCGCCACCCCTTCGAAGAAATCCGCCGCTTTACTTAAAATGGGGGAGGGAAATAAAAAACCCCGGTTTGGGCCGGGGTTTTATTTTTATTGGGGGAAAACTTATTTCGCGCCGTAGTTGTAGGCGGGGTTTTCTCCGGTGCGGTCGACTATGGCCCAGTAGGATTTGTCGCCCAGGCGCAGGTAGAAGACCCAGTTGGCGGCTACCGCTTCGCCGTTCTCCGGCTGGTAAAGGCGATAGGGGCTGACGAGGGCTATTCTGGAGTCGGGGCGGTTCATTGTGTCCAGCATAAGCTGGCGGGCCTTCTTCAGATCGCTCTTGGACGGAGAGCCGGGGGCGCCGATATTCCTCAGGGTGTTGGAAAGCGCGCTGTCAGGGTTCTTGTAGTCCTCGAGGAAACTGGTCAGGGCCAGGCGGAAAGCGTGCTCGAAACCGAAAGTGTTGTTGTAAACCCGGTCCTGGCGTATGACTTCGGACTCCGGTATGTCCACGGTTATCCCGGTTATGTCGAATTCTTTTATCAGCATTTCCTCGGCGGCGGAATAATTCTGGCCGTCGCGGGGCCCGGCTCGGGACGGAACCGGCGGCGCGGGAGTCTCGATGGCCGCTAGTTTTTGGGTGTTCACTTCGGGAGTCCAGTTCGCCGCGAAGGCGGGGGCAGCCGCTAAAGCTGACGCTATTATTGCCGCTGATATTTTCATCTTGAGCCAAACCTCCGAGTAGTGTCTTTCCCTGACATGTATAGTCTATCACACATCTCCCGATCGCTGCTTTGACGAAAGTCATGCCCCTGGCGGCGCCCTATTTTTAGCAGTCGGGGGAGGGGGTTGACAATTATGGGTTCAAGGTGTATAATATTTCTGGCAAACCGGTGTCGCGAGTGCTAATTAAGGCCATTCGAGAGGCATCGCCTCCGATAAGGCGCCGGGCTGGCAATAAGGGTGAGACGGGACTATGAGAGTTCTTAAACCGGAAGTGGCGCAGGACAGGAAAGAGAAGATCCTTAACTGGGTGGTCTACAACTATGTCAGCACCGGCCGCCCTGTCAGCTCCGAGGTGATAGCCGAAGAGGGCAAGTTCAGCGTCTCCAGCGCCACTATAAGGAATATTTTAAAAGAGCTGGAGGAGGGCGGCTATCTCTATCAGGCCCATACCTCCGGAGGCCGCATCCCTTCCGACAAAGGCTACCGCTCCTACGTCGATAATATTTTCAGGCTGCAGCACATGGCCGCCTCTGAAAAAAACCGCCTCGAGAGCGAGTACGACCGCCGCGTCGAGCAGTTGGACGGGTTCCTCAAGCACACTTCCAGGATGTTGTCCGATACGTCCAAATGGGCCGGGTTCGTGATGAGCGCCGATATGGACCTGGACAGCGTTAAGCGCCTGGACCTGCTGAGTATGGGCCCCGGGAACGTTCTTTCGGTGATGTTCGCTCATTCCGGCCTCATAAAGCACGCCGCTTTCACCCTGGACCATAATGCCGCCAAGAGCGCGGTTAAAACTCTCTCCGTGCGCCTGAACCGCCGCCTTAAAGACCTTCCTATTTCGGATCTGCCGCAGATCATCTTTAAGGAATTTCTTGCCAAGGAAAAAGATAAGGGCCTGGAAGAGCTGTTGAAAAAGCTGATGGAATACTTCCGGGGGCTTTCGAAGAGCGATGAAGCGCTTTATCTCGAAGGGCTGAGCCGGATCTATTCCAACCTTGAAGACGGGAATCTGGAAGATATGCGCAATATCTCCCGGCTGCTGGAGGAAAAGGACCGCTTCTCCGGCCTGCTCAGGGAGCGGCTGCGCGACTGCGCCATCAAGACGAAGGCCCTGTCGGCGCCGGGCAAGCGGCATATCGTGGACGTGACCATCGGTTCCGAAAACAGTATAAAGGAATTCAGGAATTTCAGCCTGGTTTCCAGCTCCTACTGCATCAACGATAAGGCCGTCGGACTGGTGGGCATCCTGGGCTATAAGCGCATGGAGTACCCGCGCATGATCTCGCTGGTGGATACCGTCAGCTCAATGATGGAGGATATGCTGGGCGAGTGGGAAAAAGTGGATTTTGAAGAATAAGGCATTATGAAAAACCATAAGGCTGACGAGAAAAAGATCAGGGCGGAGGAGCCGGACTGCTCCTTCGGCGCCGGGGCGCCGGCGGCGGAAGCCGCGGGCGGGGAGCTGGAGAAGCAGACGGCCCAGGCCGCCGACTATTACAACCAACTGCTGCGACTGCAGGCCGATTTTGAAAATTACCGCAAGCGCCTGGACAAGGAGAAGCCGGAGCTCGTCCGCTGGGGCAAGGCGGAAATACTGCTCAAGCTTCTGCCGCTTTACGACCTGCTGCTCGCGGCCCACGCGCATATCAGCACCGCGAAGGGGAACGGCGGAGGCGACGAAACGCTCAAGGGCCTGGAGATGATCTTTAAAGAGTTCTCAAAGGTGTTCGAGGCGGAGGGCCTGCGCGCCATGGAGCCGGTAGGGAAGCCTTACGATCCCATGGCCTCGGAGATACTGGGCGTGGTGGAGGGGACGGACGAGACCGACGGGCTGGTGGTGGAGGAGCTGCAGAAAGGCTTCTACTACGGCGAAAAGATACTGCGCCCCGCCCGGGTGAAGATCGCGAAGAAAAAGGCGGAGCCGGAGCCGCCCGCGGAAGAAAAACCGGCTGAAGAAGCTGAAGAAAAAGAATAGCCGGCGGGTTTTAAAACCTGAAATTGTTTTAAGCGTATTTCAAATATCGGAGGATACTAAAATGGCAAAAATAATCGGCATAGACCTTGGAACTTCAAACACGGCCGCGGCGGTGATGGAGGGCGGAAAAGTCACCATCATCCCGTCGGCAGAGGGCACCACGCTCGGCGGGAAGGCTTTCCCGTCCTATGTGGCTTTCGCCAAAGACGGCCAGATGCTGGTGGGAGAGCCCGCCCGCAGGCAGGCGGTGGCGAACCCCGAAGGCACCATCTCCGCCTTCAAGCGGAAAATGGGCACGGACCATAAATACCACATCGTAGGCAAAGAGTTCACGCCCCAGCAGCTGTCGGCTTTCCTGCTGCAGAAAGTGAAGCGCGACGCGGAAGCTTTCCTGGGGGTCAAAATAGAAAAAGCCGTCATAACCGTGCCGGCCTACTTCAACGACAACCAGCGCCAGGCCACCAAAGACGCCGGCACCATAGCCGGCCTTGAGGTCGTCCGCCTGGTGAACGAGCCCACCGCCGCGGCGCTGGCCTACGGCATAGACAAGGAAGGCCGCGACCAGAAGATAATGGTGTTCGACCTGGGCGGCGGCACGCTCGACGTTACCATAATGGAGATGGGCAAAGAAGGCACCTTCGACGTAATCTCCACCTCGGGCGACACCCAGCTGGGCGGCACCGACATGGACCGCGCCCTGGTCGACTTCCTCGCGGGGGAATTCCGCAAGGATACCGGCATTGACCTCACCAAGGACGCCACTTCCACGCAGCGCATCAAGGAAGCCGCCGAGAAAGCCAAGATCGAGCTTTCGACCGTGATGGAAACGGAGATCAACCTCCCGTTCATCTCGGCCGACGCCACCGGCCCCAAGCACATGGCGCTGAAACTTTCCCGCGCGCGCCTGGACTCGCTCGTGGAAAGCATCGTGAAGCGCTGCCAGAAATCAATAGATACCGCCCTCGCCGATGCCAAGATCAAGAGCTCCGATATCAGCAAGATAATCCTGGTGGGCGGCCCCACCCGGATGCCCATCGTGCAGAAGTTCATCGAGGACTACGCGGGCAAGAAGATCGAGCACGGTATCGACCCCATGGAATGCGTCGCCACCGGCGCCGCCGTGCAGGCCGCGGTGCTGACCGGCGACGTGAAGGACGTGCTGCTGCTCGACGTCACGCCTCTTACGCTGGGCATAGAGACCCTGGGCGGCGTGCGCACCCCGCTCATCGACAAGAACACCACCATCCCGGCCAAGAAGTCGCAGATCTTCTCCACCGCGTCCGACAGCCAGCCCGCGGTCACCATCCACGTGATCCAGGGCGAGCGCGCCATGGCCATGGGCGAGGGCAACGTGTCGCTGGGCAAGTTCGACCTGGACGGCATACCGCCCGCGCCGCGCGGGATACCGCAGATAGAGGTGTCCTTCGACATCGACGCCAACGGCATCCTGCAGGTGCACGCTAAGGACCTCGGTACCGGCAAGGCGCAGCACATAACTATCAGCGCGCCCAATAAACTGTCCAAGGACGATATCGATAAATTCGTAAAGCAGGCGGAGCAGTTCGCCGACGCCGACAAGCAATATAAAGAAAAAGTGGAGGCAAAGAACGAGGCCGACACCGTCCTTTATACCACCGAGAAGGCACTGCGCGACCACGGCGACAAGATCTCGCCCGAAGAGCGCCTGGCCGTTGACCGCTCCATCGCCGAGATGAAGGACGCGCTGAAAGGCGACGACATCGAGAAGGTGAAGAAAGCGAAGGACGCCCTGATACAGGTGTCCCAGAAACTCGGCGAAGCGGTTTATAAAGCCGCCCAGGCCAAGGCCGAGCCCGGAGCCGGCGGAGCCGGACCCGCTCCCGCTCCCGAGGGCGCCAAGGCGCAGGCGGGCGGCAAGGACGACGTGGTTGACGCGGAAGTCGTAGACGAAAAGAAATAGCCGAAGCAGGGAGTCCGGGTTCGGGAGCCGGGAGTCGCGGAATACCGCGCTTAGCGGCCCCCCGGCCCGGATCCCGGCTTTGGTTTTCGGCTCTCAGGTTTTTGGCTCCCGACGCCTGACTCCCGACCCGCGACTCTCAGATTTATTTTATGGCTTCAAACGATTATTACCGCACACTGGGCGTGGCCCGCAACGCCGGAGACGACGAGATAAAAACCGCGTACAGAAAGCTGGCGATGAAGTACCATCCGGACAGAAATCCCGGCAATAAAGAATCGGAATCGACTTTTAAAGAAATAAACGAGGCCTACGAGGTGCTTTCCACGCAGGAGAAGCGGCAGATCTACGATCAGTACGGCGCGGAAGGCCTGAAGGCCGGCGCCGGCGGCGGGCGCGGCGGCTTCGGCGGCTTCCAGGGCGCGGACCTCGGCGACATGTTCGGGGACCTTTTCGAGAACCTGTTCACGCAGGGGCAGGGCGGCGGCCGCGGCAAGCCCCGCACCAGGCGCGGAGCGGACCTTAAATACGGGGCTTCCATAACCCTTGAAGAAGCGTTCTGCGGGGTCAAGGTCCCGGTTAATTTTGAGCGCACCGAAGTCTGTCAGGAGTGCGACGGTACCGGCGCGCGCGGCAAGACAGGCATACGCAAATGTCCGGCCTGCCACGGAGCGGGCCGGGTGCAGTATTCGCAGGGCTTTTTTTCCTTCAGCCAGGCCTGTCCCGACTGCGGCGGCCAGGGAGAGGTCATTTCAACCCCGTGCAAGGCTTGTTCCGGCGCGGGGCGGCAGAAGAAGAGCACCTCCATAAATATCAAGATCCCGGCGGGCGTGGAGGAGGGCGCGGTGCTGCGCGTCTCCGGCGGCGGCGACGCGGGGCTGCGCGGCGGGGATTCCGGGGACCTCTATATACAGGTAAGTTTGAAGCACCATCCGCACTTCGAGCGGCAGGGGCGCGATCTGGCCTACGAGTGCCCGGTGGCCGTGTGGCAGGCCGCGCTCGGCGGCGAGACGGATGTCCCGGTCATAGAGGGCGGCCGGATCAAGATCAGGATACCGCAGGGCACGCAGCACGGCAAGATCTTCCGCGTGCACGGCCAGGGCATGTCTTCCACGAACGGCAAAGACCGCGGCGATCTGCTGGTCAAGGTTAAGCTGGAGGTGCCGCATGATCTTACCCCGCGGCAGCGCGAGCTTTTTGAGGAGCTCGCCAGAATAGCCGGCCACGAGTCGCCGGCCGAAGACAAAGAGAAGGGTTTTTTTAAAAAAATACTCGGGTAAATTCGTGCGGACCTAAGAATTATTAATACCGCCGTAGCGGGACGCTCCGCCGTCGCGCGCTAACGCTTCTATGCCACAATATTTGATCCCCCCTGAAAATATGCGCGGCGGCGAATTCTTCGCCGGGCCGGACGAATCCGGCCATATAGCCAGGGCGGCCCGCGGCCGCGTGGGCGACGAGATAGAGATCTTCGACGGGAAGGGGAGCCGATACCGGGCGGTTATCAAGGCCATTGCGGGCGGCCTGGTCAGCGGCTCGGTGGGGGAAAAACTTCCCAGCCCCGAATACAAAACAAAGCTTACGCTCTGCTTCGCCGCGGTGGCGCGGCCGGCCCTAGAGAGCATTCTCGAGCACTGTACCGAGGCGGGCGTGGACGTTTTTCAGCCGGTGATGGCTTCGCGGGTGCAGTTCGACCTCTTCAGCGACTGGGACAGACGCGCGGGCCGGCTGGGTCAGATAGTGACGGCGGCCGCCAAGCAATGCGGCCGCTGCGCCCTGCCGGCGGTACGCAGGCCCGAGAAATTCGACGATCTCCTGCTGGCGGGCGGGGCCTCCGTTTTTGCCTTAGCCTCAGGGCCGTCACCGGACGAGGCGGTTAAGGGGCTCGCGGGGAAAACGGATTTGAAGCTGTTCGTGGGCCCGGAGGGCGGTTTCACGAAGGGCGAACTTGAATTCGCGGTTTCAAAGGGCGCGTCGTTCATGAGTCTCGGGCTTTATACTTTAAGGGCTGAGACGGCCTGCCTCGCCGCCTCCTCCGCCCTGCTCACCCGCCTGGGCTAGGAGCCTGTCCGACATAAGGTTTTTAAAGCGAAATTGACGGTTTTGAGGCCGAGCCGAAGCGACGCGAAACGAGCAGGCTCCAATGAACCTGTAAGTTGAGCGGCGCAAAGGCGCAGGCAAAAAGCGGCAATTGCAGG
>CAIQNV010000025.1 GCA_903873295.1 uncultured Elusimicrobia bacterium | reverse complement strand
GCATAGCTCTTGATACGGCACGGGCATAGCCCAGCGCGGTTCCCCCCGAAGCGGGGCCCCCCTCCCCAAAGCGGCTCCAGAGCAACCCCATGCCCGGCCCTCGGCTGTTTTTACCTCCAGCAGGCAATTACGTCGGACTTCCGGGCATTTACTCGTGCTAAACCCTGAGGCGGCATTTATTTTTTGGAGCCGAAGTTGGTGAAGGGGAAAGAGGAGAACTGCACCGGCTTGAAATCGAAGCTGGCCGAGGGCCGGCCCGAAGGCAGGCCGCTGCGGGCCTGCCGCGAGTAGCCGTCCAGCCAGGCCGACCATTTGCGCCCGAAGTCGCCTCCCTCTCTGACTCGGTAGCCTTTCCAAAGCGCGTCTTCTATCTTCCCGCCCGCGCGCACAGCCTCGCAGAAAGCCTTGAACTGAACGCGGGTATGCGGCCTGTAAAGATAAAGCACCGTGCCGTAGGCCTGCAGGTACCAGTCGGAGATCTTGGTTTCCGACTTGAGCTCGTCTATTTTCAGGGAAAAGAAATCAGGGAAAGCCGTCTGCCGCTCCGGCGGAAAGAACGCCAGCGCGCTGCCCCAGGGCCCGCCGCCGGGGAACACGGATTCCTCCATGTACACCGCCAGCCCCTCGTTAAGCCATTGCGGCGGGTACTTAAGCTTTTCGCCGAAGTAATCCTCGAAATAAAGATGGCTGAGCTCGTGGGCGATAACCGCCTTCAGTTTCACAATATCCCCGGTATCGTAAACGACCACGGTCTTCTTTGAAAAATAAGCCAGCCCCTTGGACCAGCGCGGAGGGCGGAATTCCCCGTTGAGATAGGACTCCTGGGAGGAGTAAATATAAACCTTGGTCTTTTCCTTCACCATCCAGGGGGCGAACATGGCCATCGTAAGCCGCATGGAGGCGTAGATCTTTTCCATCTCCAGCGAAATGGAGGCGGGAGACCAGACCGATTCATGCAGGATCTCAAAGTGCGGAGAGGTTTTAACATGCCAGCCGGGAACGGAAGGGACGGAAGGAACATCGGCCCCGAAGGCGCCGGCGGCGATGAACATGCAGAATAAGGCGGGTATGCGATGCATGCGGTAAGTCGAGGGCCGCTACTGGTCCTCATCAACGGTCACGACCACGGTTTTCATGCCCGAGCCCGAGATGCTGCAGGAGAGAGTCTGACCGTCGATAATGGCGCCGCAGGCGGGAGCGGCGCCAAAATTCCAGGCGGAGAAGATCTGCTGGGAATAGCCGACTGCGCGGGCGGTAGTGACGGTGGAGCGGTAATTGCGCGCGGCCATCATGTAGCGCCCGAGCACCCACTTCATGACCATGACGGCTATCATGGAAAGAAGCACGGACATGACCAGCGTCTGCATCAGGATCATGCCTTTTTTCCAGCGGGGTTTCATCTTAATAGTCTAGCAGAGAAAACCACTATATTCAATGGAGGAGCGGAAGGCTATAAGCCCGTTACGGCCGGGAGCGGTTGAACTTGATTACGCTGTCCAGAGTGGAATCAACGTCCCGCTGGCTTGACCCGAAGCCGCGCCCCGCCGCGGACCAGAAAGTGCGGAGCGCCACCCGCACGGTATCAGCCTCATTTACCCCGTCCGCGGGGCGGCGGGAAAAAAGAGTGCCGACGCTCGGCGGCGGCGAAACGTTTTCCATCATCAGCGTCCCGCCATTCCCCCCGCAGCCGGGCACGGCGTAGCCGGTATTGGCGTTCCAGAGCGAAGGGTACGGGTTGCCGCAGGGGCTGGCGCCGCCGGTGTTGATCGTGCCGGAATAGTAGTAAAGGCTGGTGCCGGCCAGGCAGAAATAATGCCAGGATGCGGTGTCGCCCGCGCTTACGGGATAACAGCCGTCCATCTGGTCCACATTCACGGCAAAAGCCAGCACATTGCCCTGCGCCCCTATCGCCGGCAAGTCCACGCGGGTGGCGACTGAAAGATTGTTCTGGATAGCCCGCATGGAGAGCAGTATATTGGTCTTGATTATGTTGCGCCTGTAGTTCTGGAACATCTGGCGGTTGGTTGTGGAAACGATCGTAGCCAGCGAAGCCGAGATAAAGCCGAAGATAAACACGGAGAGTATCAGTTCCGCCAGTGTAAAGCCTGCGCGTTTTGTCATTAAGGTTAATCCGTATAGCTGAGGTTGAAAACCACCCGCTTGCAGGCGCGCTCGTAGTTGGGCGCGGAGCCGAGGCCGAAGCCGCAGTCGTAACTGGAAACGGTATAAGTGAACGCGGCCGCCCCGGTTATGCTCAGCGGCGGCCCGGAAACCAGCGAGGAGATGTTGTGCGACCCGTCGCGCAACGCCCAGCTGCCTGAATTATCCGCCGCCCAGCGGCCCGCGCCAAGACCGGAAGTGGGCACATAAGAGGAATCACCGGGCTGCGCGCTGACATAGCTTTTAAGAGTATCCTGCGCGCGCCGCAGCGCCATGGCTGCGGCATCCCTTTTATCGGCCTTGGCATCCGAGACAAAGCTGGACAGTATCACGGAAAAGACGGCCGTGGTGGTTATAGCCGCTATCATAGTGGCCATCGTCACCTCCATCAAAGTCTGGCCGGGCCTTTTCCTTGTTTTCATAACTTAGAACTTGGGGCACGGCGGCGTACCGCTGCCCACAGGCGTACAGGTGCCGAGGGTGGTAAAATTATAACCCCAGGAGTCATAAGGAGCGCTTCCGCCGACCCTCTTCACGCAGGCGGCTACCCCGCCTCCGCAGGAGCCGGGGCCGACCTTATAGCTGTAAGAGGCGTTCGTCCAGTCCTGCGGGGCCACGTAGCTGCAGCGTACCAGACGGCAGCCGCTGTAGTCACTGTTGTTGCAGCTGCCGGAGTTGCAGTTATTATCTATCGTCCCGCTCAAACTGGCGCCCGGATTGTCTATAGCGAACATGCGGTAGGCGGAGCCGAGCAGATGACCCAGCGCCATCGAATCCGTGGCCCTTGAAGTTTCCACGGTCTTGTAATAGTACGGCACGCCCATGGAGGCGAGTATGCCGATTATAAGTACCACTACCATGAGCTCTATCAGCGTAAAACCTTTTTTCTTGTTCTTCATTGTTCCTCTTTGCGTCTTTTGGTTTCCCGGGTCTCCGCTAGCCGGCGCCTATCTGCGACAGCTGGAAGATAGGCATGAAGATGCTCATCACTATCACCCCCACCAGCCCGCCGACGCCGACCACCAGTATCGGGTCTATCATGGAGGAAAAGCGCCGCAGGAATTGGTCTATCTGCTCCTGATAATACTTCGAGAGCACCACGATAATATCCGGCAGCTTGCCGGATTCCTCGCCCATCCACATCATCTCCGTGACCATCGCCGGGAAAATACCGGTCTTTTTGAAGGATTCCGAGATGGAGCGGCCGCTGGCGATGTCGTTCTTCGCCTTCTTGAGCGCGTTCTGGAAGATGAGGTTCTTCTTGAAGGCCCCCTCCAGCACCGAAACGGCGTTGAGGATGCTGACGCCGGAGCGTATCAGCGTGGCCATGGTAGTGAGCATGCGCTCTATCTGCATGGCGTTGATAAGCGTGCCGAAGATCGGGATATTCAGCTGAATATGGTTCCAGGTGAGCCTGCCCGGCGGGGTGGCGATATAAGCCTTGAAAGAGAAAGCGCCGCCTATGATGGTCACCAGGATAAGTACGAGGTATTTAGACACCGCGGCCGAAAAAAGTACTATCATCCGGGTAAGAAGCGGCAGCTGCAGATTGAAGTCGCGGAAAATATCGGCGAACACCGGCACGATGTACATTATGAAATAAGTCAGCACGCCCACCGACATGGTCATCAGCACGGCCGGATAGGAAACGGCGGTTATGATCTTGGATTTGACATTTTCCTGCGACTCGCTGTAGGCGGTGATCTGGCGCAGCACGGCCGGCAGCTGGCCCGAGACCTCCCCAGCCTGCACCAGGGAAACCCAGATCTCGTTAAAAACTTTAGGATGCTTTTCCAGCGCTTTGTGGAAAGCTCCGCCGGCCGACACTTCCTTGGTTATCGCGGAGAGCACCGCGCCCAGATTCTTGTTTTCGGCGTGTTCGCTCAACAGCGAAAGGGCGCGCACCAGCGGAATGCCGCCGCCGATGAGGGTGGCCATCTGCTCGCCGAAGAAAACCATCTCGCGGCCCGAGACGCTGCCGCCCCTGAACTTCTTGAGGCTCATTATGCCCTTGGACTTGGTGTCCTCGGACTGTATGGACAAAATGAACAGGCCCTTGGTCTGCAGCGATTGTACCGCGCCGTCCTCGTCTTCGGCGTCAAGGGCGCCGGTGGTCACCGTGCCCTGCGCGTCCTGAACCGTATAAATGAATCGTCCCATAGTTCCCTGTTAGAATCTAACTATATTTCCGCCGCCGTTTCAAGGCGCAGATCAGTGAAGTTTCTTTATCTTTACCTCTGCCTGCTCCTCTTTACCGCTCGCTGACCGTCACCGACAGCATATCGTCCACCGAGGTCACGCCGGCCTGCACCTTGTGCCAACCGCTCGCCCGCAGATTCCAGGCGCCGCCTTTCGCCGCGGCCACTTCCAGTTTTTGCACGTCCGCGTCTTTATAGATTATCTGCTTCATTTCCTCGGTGTTAAAATAAACCTCGTAAATAGCCTTCCGGCCCTTGTAGCCCATATTATTGCACTTGGGGCAGCCTTTGGCCTTGTAGAAAGTCAGCTTGGAGGGATCCGGGAGGGGCGTTATCATGGACTCGGCCATGAACTGGTCGATCTCGCTTTGGGGCGGACGGTAAGGGACCTTGCAATCGGGGCAGAGTTGGCGCACCAGGCGCTGCGCGGCCAGGCAGAGCAGCGTGCTGGCAAGGAGGTATTTCTCTATCCCCATATCCAGCAGGCGGGGCACGGCTTCAAGCGCGCTGTTGGTGTGAAGCGTGGAAAGCACCAAATGGCCCGTCATGGCGGCTTTCAGGCAGGCCTCGGCGGTTTCATTGTCGCGGACCTCTCCGACCAGTATGACGTCGGGGTCCTGGCGGAGGAACGAGCGCAGGCCGGAGGCGAAGGTAAGGCCGATCTGCGGCTTTATCTGAACCTGGCTGATGCCTTCCATCTTGATTTCGACGGGATCTTCCAGCGTCATGATATTGAGCTCGGGGGATTTAATGGTGTTAAGCACCGCGTTTAGCGTGGTGGTTTTACCGGAGCCGGTGGGCCCGGTGAGGAAGATCAGCCCGTTAGGCGCCCCGGCGGCCTTAATAAAGTCTTCTTTCTGGCGGGGTTCGAATCCGATGATCGAAACATTGAGCTCGACGGAGCCCCTGTCCAGGATACGCATGACCAGCTTTTCGCCGAACACCGTGGGGCAGACGCTTACGCGGATCTCGATGATCCGGTTCTGGTACTTTATGGAAAAGCTGCCGTCCTGGGGCAGGCGCCGCTCGGAGATATCCAGCTTCGAAAGTATCTTGACGCGCGAGATCATCGCGTCCACCAGGTCCTTGGGCGGGGCGCTGCGCTCGTAAAGCACGCCGTCTATGCGCAGGCGCAGCGACACTTTCTCGTCGAATTTCTCCAGGTGGATATCGCTGGTCCGCTCGCTGATGGCCTGCTTCATGATGGCGTTCACCAGTTTAATGGATTGGGCGCCCTTCGACTCGCCGATAATAACTTTATCCAGGTCCAGTTTGCCGTCGGCCGTGATGACGTCGTTGTCGGAGGTTTCCCCCCCCTTGGTGCCATCCAGGGCCTTGTCCAGCACCGTGTCTATCATGTTAGACTGGCCCTGGTAGAAAACGTCTATCACTTTCAGGATCTGGGCCTTGGTGGAAATAAAAAGCATTATCTCCATGCCGGAGACCAGCTTAATATTATCCAGCATCATTATATTGGTGGGATCTGTCACGGCCGTCGCCAGCACGTTATTTTCGATAAACAGCGGTATTATGGCATTGTCGCGGGCAAATTTTTCAGGGATGATCTTTTCCAGCCCCTGGCCTTTCTCCGGGTTGAGGATCTGGTTCTCTTTGGAGGCGTAAGGGATGCCCAGCTGCTTGCCCAGCGCCTGCGCCACCTGCTCTTCGGTGGCGTAATGCAGCTTCACCAGCGCTTCGCCTATAAGACAGCCCTGCTGCTGCTGGAATTTCAGGGCCTTATTAAGCTTTTCTTCGTCGATCCATTTAGCCTGGATCATTATTTCGCCGAGAAGTTTATGTGCCATAGGTTATAAGCAGTTACCAGTTACCATTGGCCGCTGAAAACAGGGCCGCTGGTCACTTTCTTTAGTCCACCAATATCGTCGGCGTTATAAAGATCACCAGGTCGGTATTGGTGCGCCGGGAGCTTACGCTGGTAAACAGCCAGCCGAGTATGGGTATATAGCCGAGGAGCGGCACTTTCTTGACGGTCTTGCTCTCGGTGGAGGCCAGCATTCCGCCTATTACCACGGTCTGCCCGTTCTTCACTCGCACCATAGTGGAAGCGCCGCGGCTGACGGGGTCGAAGACGGCCTGCCCCTGTACGGTTATAGCGGAGGCGATCGCGTCGGAGTAGGACGGCTGCACTATCATGGTTATATAGCCTTCCTTGTTCACCTGGGGAGTTACCTTGAGCACAAGGCCTATGCGCCGCCGCTCAACGCCGGTGGAGGAGGAGCCGGACGCCCCTCCGGAGGAGGCGACAGTGCTCTGCGTGCCCATCGCCGCGTCCTTTGAAATGGCTATAAGGGCCGTCTTGTTGTTCATAGCCACTATCTTGGGCTTTCCAAGATAGCGCCCCTCGCCCTTGGAGATCAGGGCGCGGAAAATAGCCTGCAGCTGGGCCAGGCTGAAGATGCCGTAGTAAACGCCTTTGGAGCTCTGCTGACCGGAGGAGAAGATGGGATCTATAGTTCCGCCGCCGCTGCCGCCGCTGGCCGTGGCCGCGCCTATGTCGGTTGTCTTCGGGAAGAATTGCTTCCATTGGTCCCCGGAGAAGAAGCCGGGGCGCAGGCCGTAGTCGGTAAGCCGCGCCGGCCCGGCGAAATAAGCCATCTCGCCTTTGGCGCCGCCCCATTCAATCCCCAGCTCGTTCATGCGGTCGGTGTTTATCTCCACTATCTGGGCCTCTATCAGTATCTGGGGAGCCTTTTTATCCAGCTCCGCTATTATCTGCTCGACCTGGGGGAAGACCTCGGGCACGTCCGTTATGATAAGCGTGTTGGTGCGCGGGTCCACGGCGAGCTTCCCGTTCTTCTTGGAGAGCACGCTGTGCACGATATTTACTATGGAGATGGGACTTTCCTTTTCTCCGCCGCTCTGCTGGCCGGCCCCCTGCCCGCCCTGCTGGCCGCCCTGCTGGCCGCTGCCGCCGCTTGAGGACACGTCCTGCGCGGTGATGGACGCCAGCTCCTCGCCTATGGAACTTATGGGAATAAGCGGGATATAGTTAAGCGTGTAGATCTTGGTTATCAGGTTCGGCATGTCGGCGGAACGCTTCTGGACCACATAGGTATTGCTTTTGCCTATGCGCTGGTAGGTAAGGCCTTTCACGCGCAGCAGCAGTTCAAGGGCCTCGCGCACGGTGGTCTTGCGCAGAAAGACGGTTATGGTCTTCAGCTCAAGGCCTTCGGTGATGATGAAGTTGACCTTGGACTGGGCCGAAACCACGTCAAGAAAAGTGGAGAGCGGGGCTGCCTTAAGGCGTATCGGGCCTATCTTGCGGTCAAGCGGAGAAACCGACTCCACATCCTCGTACATCGGGGCATCCTTGGGGAGGCTGCCTATCTGCACGGAATCTATCGGGGCGCCGGGCGTCTGGCCCTGCGGCATGGTAGCGGGAGGCGCCGCCTCGGAGCCGCTGTCCAGTATAGGCCCCCCCTCTTCGCCGGGAGGGCTCTGCAGGTCCTGGGCGAAATCCTTGTCGGCGGCGGGCGCGTCCTGGGCGAAAAGCCCGGCCACGGGGAAGAGCAGTTGCTCGAACATAAGAGTGAATGTCAGTAAAATTTTAAGAGTCTTCATAATAACGCCTCCGTCCTATCCTAATTATACGTTAAGCGGGCCTCTAATAACCAATCCGAGCTACTTAAGCACCTTGCGGAACTTCCTGCCCCTGTATTCGCCTATGAGGTAGTCGGTGCCTATCTTGAGTATTTTAACTCCGCGCACGGTCTGTCCCGCGTAATACATATCGCCGTTGATAATGGCGGCGTTGCCCACTATGCCCTGCAGGCTAATGCGCGTTTCCGGGCCGGGATCCTTAGGTTTGCGCGCCTCGGCCAGCAGCTGCATTTTCTCCGCCTCCGCTTGGCGCCGCTGATCATCCCTGATGCGGCGGTAATCGTCCGGTGAAAAAGTCGGGTCGCGCGTGCTCTTCGGCTTGTAGTAAGAAACCAGCTTCGGGCCGGTAGACGTCGCCACTTGATCCTGGCTTGCGCCGTTCTGCGCCTGCGCCGCGGCGGTGGAGCTCGCGGGAGCCTGCGCGGAAGAGGGAGCCGCGGCCGGCGGCTTTGCCGAAGCCGAAGGGGGCTGTTCCTCCTGGACCGGCGCGGGCTGCGCGGCGGGGCGCCCGGGCGGCGGGACCGCCGGGGCGGCGGGCGCTGCCGCCGTTACAGGCGTTTCAGCCGGTTTGGCCTCCCGCACTTTTGCGGCGCTCTGGACCGTCTCGGCTGAAGGCTGCCGGGCGGCGGAAGTCCGGCTGTCTTTCTCCGACGGAAAAACGCTGCCTGTGACAGGCGCGTGCGCCAGCTCCGCCTGGTTCCGCAGCTTGCTCTTGCTCAGCCAGTTGTAAAACAGGAAAGAGGGCACCGCCAGCACGGCGACAAGCAGAAGCCAGCCGACCAGGGTAATAATTTTATCGCTGGCGTTAAATTCCTTCATATCACCTGACCCCCCCGCCCTGCCGGGGAAAAACGGTGGAGAGCGTAAAGGTAACCTTAACCGCGCCCCGGGTGTTTTCATCGCGCTGCATGCTCATTTCCGTGATCCTTAAAAAGATCGGGGAGTTCTCTATCTCCGCCAGCCATGTGCCGAAGACGCCGTAATTCGTGGTGGCGGTGACCACGCGGGAGACCACCAGGTAATTCCCCACCTCGCTTTCGCGCTGGGCGCCCAGCGAATCCACCGACACCCCGGCGTTCCTGGCGGTGTTGGTTATAAGATAGTTAAGCCAGTCGTCCTTGTCCTTGACCAGCGGCAGTTTGCGCTGGTAGGCCGACATTTTCGCCTTGGCCGCCTCATAGTCCCCGGCATACCGGGCCACTACCGTCATGTTCTGCGCTTCCGCCTTGTACCGCCGCAGTTTATCGCTTATGGGGTTGTAAACAAGGAGGTAAAGCACAAGCAGGGAAGGCACGGCGATAATAAGCGGTGTTTTGAAAGGCGCAAAGCCCTTCTCGCCGTAGATTATAAGGATGCTGTCCGCCATTTCCTTAACGGCGGACTGTATCTTTTCAAGCAGGGCGACTATAAGCGGTGGCATATCTTTATTTCCTCTTGAACGTGCACAGCACGGCGAAGCCGCTTGTTTTCTTGGTCTTGGAGCCTATCTCACCGGGCGAGGAAGAGCGCCCGCCCTCCTCGGTAGTTTTGTCTATCCCGCCGAAAGGCGGAGTAAAAGTCTTGAATTCCGGAGCCGCCTTGAGGGCTTTGGTAAAAGCGTCCACAAGGAGGATCTTAATTTCGCCGCGCAAAAAAGTTTCACCCGTAAGGCGCAGTTCCCTGGCGCCGCTCTGTACGTCGGAAAGAGCGAAGGGGTTGGAATAGGTTATATCCGCCAGCCAAAGGTCCGGAGAGATGCAGTCCGCAATGGCCGCCAGCTTCGGGGCTATGGGATCGACGTCGCTTACCAGGCTGTCCAGCATCTGGGAATTGGTCTGCAGCACCTCTATCTTCTTGCGTATCGTTTCCGCTTCCAGCCCTTCCAGCTCAGGCACGTTCTCCCCTTTGGCCCTGAGCGAGGAAATTTCCGAGCCGAGCATGAAAACGCGCGTCTGAGAGATAAGCGACAGGAACAGGAGCAGGCCGCCCAGCACGAAGGTTATATACCAGACATAGCTCTGCACCTGCTTTTCCAGCACCGCCGCCGTGCTTATGCCGGAGATGTCCAGGCGCACCGGCCCCTGCGTCCGGCCGCGCAGGGCCGCTCCGGAAGCTAAAAGCGCAGCGGCGTCGTTGTCCTTCAGCCCGCAGGCTCCGGCGCTCTCCCAGAGCTGAACGGGGATCGGCGCGGCCTCGCGCTCGGCCAGCGGCTTCCAGAGATCAGCCCCGTCGCCGCTGAGGGCGATAGCCTTGTATTCTTTGCCTCCCACATAGCGGTCCACGAACTGCATAGCGCCCTTCACGTCCAGGCGCTTGCGCTCGCTCATCGTGCCGCCGGAGTCGTTATCGCTCTCGCGGTAAAGCACCGGATAGCCGCCGTGCGAAAAAAGCATGTAGGTGGTATTTCCGCTGAAATGTATATAGCCCTTGGAGTCGTGCGCCGCGGGGTCCAGAAAGCCGAAGAGGCGCTCCAGGGACACCGGCGTTATCTCTACGGCCGCCAGCGTCAGGCCCGCCGCCTTAAGAGTCTCGGTTATAAACTCCACGCTCTTGCGCTGCGTCAGGCCGAACAGCACGCCCAGCTTTTTTCCGCCGTCGGCCGGCACGGGATTGAAGTCGTAAACGACCTCTTCGAAGGACACCGGGATATATTTCTTGGACTCCAGCGGGATGGACTTGCTCCAGAACCTGCGCTCTATGGCCGGCATAACGAAATAGCGCAGGATGGCGAAGTGCGGCGAAAGAGTAACCACGGCGGTGGAAGTATCCCAGCTCACTTTCTTGACGGCCTGCTTGAAAGGGTTGAGCCAGGGGGCTTTTTCGCTGAAGAATTCGTGGTTGAGGGAAAGGGGGCGCAGCATTCCGACCTTAACCGGAAAATCGGTGGGGAACTTAATAAGATGCTCGGGCTCCGGCCTGGCGTCCTTGCCTATCTTAACCTGTGAAAAGCAGATCTCCGTGGGGGAGATATAAATGCCCAGGTGTTTGCTTCCCTCTGTTTTAGCCATAACTTTATAATTTTACAATACTTGAGGCGCGGACTACACTTCCAATTTACCGCCCTACTCCTTCCCCGTCATCTTTATCTCGACCACGCTCTTCGTGGCCTCCGTCACCTTGGATTGCATATCCATGCGCGACCGGTCTATCTTGTACTTCTCGGTCAGGCTGGTCGCCACCAGATTGACGCGGTTCTCGGCGAGGGCGTCCGCGTTGGGCTCGCCGGAATAGGCGTAGCCGATAAGCTGTATGTTGGCCATGGGATAATAGCCCATGGTCTCCGCCACCTGTGCCAGCCTTTTCTCGCTCCCGTTGGTGATAGTGTTGGCGTCGGTGAAATAAATTTTATAGCTGACCTGGCCCGACGGCTCTCCCGGCGGCGCGGCTTCCCTGGCGGGCGCCGCGGCCTCCCCGCCCGGCGCTGCTTCGGCGTCGGCGGAAACGGCCTTGGCCTTCTTTTTCGGGAGCGCGCGGGTCTTCTTGGGCGGAGCTTTCTTCAGCTTCGCGCCTTTTTTAGCGGCCGCGCTCTTCAGGAGCTTGCCGCCGCCCCCCCCTTTAACGCCTTTTACCAGGGCGCGGGTCTTCACGCCCGACTTAGTGACGGTTTCGTTCGACGCGGCTTTCTGGGCGGCGGGCCTGGAAAGCAGCGCTTTCTCCTCTTCCTGCGTGGGGCGCACAGCCAGCAGTCGGCTCAGCTGGGTTTCGCGACCTTCCACGTCGGTAGCGGTAACCGTGAACATATACCGGCCCGAGGGGTAAGCCGCGCCAAAAAATTTCTTGCGCCCGTTCCAGAAACTCTGGCTGTATTGCTGGCCTGAGCCCGAGATCTCCTGCAGCAGCAGCCGGGTTCCGTCCTTCTGCATTTCGTAGATCTGAAACTTCCAGCTGGGCAGGCCGATGGGCGACTCAAAGGCGGAAAATTCCACTATGGCCCCTTCATTGTTCTGCACCGCTATGGCGGTGGGGTAGATCCCGAGTGAAACTTTGGGGCCTTTAGTCTGCAGGTCCTCGAGGTCCTTCAGGCGCAGCGGCTTATCATAGTCAAGAAGAATGATAAGCCCGCTTATGCTGGTAAGCTCCTTAGGAAAGCTGATATCGCTGCCGGTAAGGTTAACCTCCAGCCTGGACTTGGACACGCCGCGGGATTCGAAATAGGAGTTGAGCGCCAGCGCCCGCCGTATGCTTTTTATCTTGACGTCGCCCTCGGCGGAGCCTTCGGGAAGGATGAGGCAGTTCGCCTTGCCGAGCGTGAACAGCAGCCCGGAAAGAGTGTTCAGCATCTTATCGGTGCCGGCGCGGAAGCTGGTCTCGCCCGCGAAAAAGAAATTCGGGTCCAGCGTCAGCGCTTTGGGCACGCCGTCCCCCATATAGACCTTCACGGCGTCGGAGCGGCCCAGTTCCAGCAGCAGGTCGCGGCGCATCTGCGCTATCTTCGAGGCTATCTTCTCGTTAATGCGCGCCTTCTGCACTTCGGCGTCGTCCTGCTGCGGCCCCGCCTCGTCCCCGTCTTCCTGCGCCGCCGCTTTAATGCCCAGGGGGACATCGCGCGGTGCGGAGGCGGGTCTGGGCTGAGAAACCTCGGTAAGGGTGGTGGGCTCCGCGCCGCGGTCCTTAACGGAGTTGACGCCGGTGTTCATGCGCAGGGTTATCTTGGTAATGTACTCGTTGGCCAGGGATTTTTCCGAGGGAGTGCCTTTCACCAGGATGTTCATGAAGCGGTCCATCGCCTCGGTATCCTGGCCTTCGTGGTAAAGCCTGATAGCCTGCTCCATGGAGCGCGTGATCCCGCTCTTCGATTCCTGGGCGGCCAGGTCGAAAGGCAGGGGCACCGAAGCGGCAAAAAACAGGACCGCTATCCCGGGCAGCGTCAATTTTAAAAAAGTTTTTATTTTCATAGCACAGTCCCGCTAAAAATCGGGGAGCACTCTACTCTCCGCTCATCTCCTGCCGACCCGCACTATATTTAACCTTTTACTGTTTGCCTAAATATTACAGGATTGTTACGAAATTTCTCACCGCAGCGCCTGCAGGCGTCCGGCCACGGCCGCATTGCCCGGCTCAAGCTGCAGGAAGCGCCTCCATTCCGCGCGGGCCAGCGGGACATTCCCCTCTTTTTCGTAGATCACCGCCAGGCCGTACCGGACCTGATTGTCCGAGTCGTTCTCTTTCAGCAATCCTTCAAGCGCCTCTCTGGCTTCAGGCAGGCGCCCGGCCTTAAAATAGATTTTCGCGCGCAGCAGCCGGGCCTTCTGGTTCGCGGGCTCCAGCGTCAGCAGCGCGTCCGCCGCCTTCAGGTCCGACGGGCCGGCGCCGCCCGGAGAACCGCCGATCTTCTCCGCGCGGCCATAGGCGGCAAGCCAGGCCAGGTCCGGATCGTTCTTCAACCCCAGCTGGCGCGAGACGCCGGCAAGATTTTCCACCAGCATGAGGTTGCCGGGGTCAGCCCTGATGCCGCGGCCGTAGGCCTCGCGGGCGGCGCTGTAATTTTTCAGGAGAGTGTGAAAATAGCCCAGCGTGTTCCACATATTGGAGTCGGCGGGGAAAATTTTAACCGCCTCGGTAAAGTCGGCCGCGGCGCGGGCGGCCACCGACGCCCTGTCCGGCCTGGACAGGTAGACCTCGGCCAGCGCCTGCCAGGTAGCCTGGTTAAGCGGGTTTATAACCGAAGAGACCTGCAGATTCTTAAGCGCCTCCTCGCTGCGGCCGAGGCGCTTGAGTATTATGGCGAGGTTGAAGTAGATCTCGTCGTACCCGCCGTTGGATTTAAGAGCCTCGCCGTAAGCCCAGGCGCCTTTTTCCAGCTCCCCCGCCCGCACGTAGGCGTTGCCGAACTCGTAGTTGCTGTTAACCTCGCGCGGATTGGCCTCCCAGGCCCCGCGCAGCTGCGCCACCGCCGCCGGGAAGTTGTTCGCGCGCATAGCCCTGAAGCCGTTGAAGTAGCGGAACTCCCGCGTAAATTGCCGCTCCCAAAGCCAGGCGGAACCGAGACAGCACAGCAGAAGCACCCAGGCCGCCGCCGCCGCCGCGCGCGGGCGCCTCCACTTCGGACGGGCTCCGGCGCCGCAGGTTTTAAGCGCCAGCGCGCCCGCCACCCACCAAAAGGCCAGGCCGGGCACGGCAAAATGTATGGAGACGTTCAGCAGATTATCGGTCAGCGCGCCGGCCAGCCCGGCCGCCAGCGGCACGGCCCCGTAGCGGGCCTCCGGTGAGGCTGTGCGGTAAAATCGCAGAAAGCCGTAAAAAAGGACAACGAGGAACCACAGGTATACCCCGAGACCCAGCAGCCCGGCCTGGGACCACTGCTCAAGTATTTCGTTATGCGCATTGTTGGCGTGGGTGCGCAGACTCCGCATCACCGGGAAATTGACCATCAGGCGCCCCTGATAGAAGGGGTAGAAAAGTTCGAACTGCCCCCAGCCCTTGCCCAGCAGCGGGTTTTCAAGCCCCATCTGCCAGGCGCTGGTCCAGATAAGCAGGCGCTGGTGAAATGAGGAATAAGTCCTGCCCTTGTCCCCGGAAAGGCTGACGGCCGACGGGGACCTTATACCTGAGACGGCCTCGCTGACGCGGTCCACCAGACCGGAGCTGAAAGGCTTTTCCACGTTCACCGGCCAGAAAAAAAGCAGCAAAAGCGCGACGATAAAGACAGGGTAAAGAAATTTTTTATTGGCCTTAAACTGCCCCCGGTGGGAAGCAAAGGCGAACAGGAAGGCGAAAGCCGCCGCGGCGCCCAGCCACGACGAGCGCGTCAGGCTGGACATCAGCATGCCCTCGTAGGAAAAGAACACCAGCCCGTAATAGAAGCGCTTTGCGCGCGTGTCGGCCTTCATCAGCAGCGAAGCCGCCAGCGGCAGGAAGATCACGATATAAGTGGAAATAAAATTGGGGTTCCCGAAGGTCGAGACCGAGCGGTTCCCGTAGGGGTTAAGCAGCTTGGCCCATACCAGCTCTATATTGAAATATTCGAGTATGCCGTAAAGCGAGGCTATCGCCCCGGCGGAAAGGGCCAGGTGCAGTATGTCCTCCTGGCGGCAGCGGCGGATAAGCAGGTAAGCGGCGGTGAAGCCGGAAACCCAGACCAGCGCGCCGTAGGGATCGAAAAGCCTGTCAAAAAGCCCGTCTCCGGAAAGCGGCATTTTAAGCCAGGGAAACAGTAACCACAGCGCGCCCCAGATCAGAATGAAAGCCAGCCATTTCCCGGCCGGAATTCCGGGATCCTTCCCGGCGCAGGGTACGCTGAGCGCCAGATAAAAAACAGCCAGGCAGTTTACCAGGAAGAACATCCCGGCCCTCAGCCCCTCCGCCGCCATAGCAGGCCTGAAAAAAGGCGCGTGGCCGAACCAGGACCAGGCGAAAGAGCCGAGGTATACCAGCGCCAGGGCGGCGAGCGGGCGCGTCAGCGGCGTCTTCGGCAGCAGCCAGGCTCCCGCCTTCAGCGAGGCGCGCAGAAAAAGGGCCGCTGCGCCCAGGATAACAATGTTAAGAATGGTTATCTGCAGGTAGTAAGGATTGCGGGTAAGCCCGGTAAAAAAAAGCAGCGGCGCCACAAAAAACGCCCCCGTAAGCAGCAGGGCAAGCGGGGCGCGCGGCACAGGGAGATCGTTTTCCGGGTCTGGCATTTATATCAGGGCAGAGGGTTTAAGGTAAAGGGCGGCACCACCCTCCACACTATCCCTAAAAGTATATGGCGCGGTTATTTCTTCGCGGGCGCCCTCTGGCGACCCGGCACCTTGCTCTCCGCTACGGGCAGATTCCTGAGCGCCTGCTCGAAGCCCGGGTCTTTTCCCAGCGCCAGCCGGTAATTCGTGGCGGCCTCGGCGTACTTCCCCAGCGCGTACTGCACATTGGCCAGCACGGTGTAGCCCTCGGCCGTGCCGTGGTTATGGCCCGGCACATGGCATTTCCAGGCGTTGAGGTTGTTGAGGTATTCCCGCTCGGCCGACTTCATGTCCTGGCGCATTATGTAAATTTGCGCCTTGCGGAAGTAATTGACCGGGTAGACCGGGTCCAGGTTTTCATAAAGGTTGAAGCGGGCCAGCGCCTTGTCCAGGAATTCCTGCGCTTCCTTCGGCTTGCCCTCGCGCATCATCTGGTCGTGCATCTTCATATAGAGCGTGCCTACCTGATGGTGCATCTGCACGTAGTTGGGCGCTATCTTGCGCACGAATTCATAGGAGTCCATAGCCCGCTCGAAGTCGTTGCGCGGCACGGCCTCGCGCGGCGGCAGCGGGAAGCCGACCAGCGCCTTAAGTTTGTCGAGGCGCCCGGGATTAGGCACCGGGACGGGGTCCCCCCATTCCGGCCGGTAGGCTTTCTCCATATTAAAGCGGTCGTTGAACACGTTGCCGGTAAAATAATAGGGCATGATGAAAAACTGGTCGAGCTTGTTCACTTTGGTGTAGTAGCTTATAGCGTCTTCCCACTTGCCCTGCTTTGAAAAGTAGATGGCCATGTTATGGTAAACGTCGCCCTTGAACCAGCCCCAGAAATAATACATCGGGAAAAGCGTGAGCAGCACCACCGCGGGCACGGCCGCGGAAACGCCCTTGAGCATAACCCCGCAGAAAGAATAGACGGCGTAACCGACGCAGGCCAGCATCAGCGCCCAGGCGATATACCACTGGAGTATCTCGCCGCCGGCCCCGTAGTTGCGCAGCGGGCCCTGGAGGCCGGAAAATTCGCTTACCACCAGGTATGCGAGGCAGCCCACGCCCGCGACACCCGCCGCGCGGGACAGCCACAGGAGCCAGGCAGACCCCCCGTTCTCGCCGGCGTTCAACTCGGACACGGCGCGGGAAGGCTGCGCCTCTTCCTTGTAATGCAGTTCCCAAAGCGCGTGGCCGCGCGCCAGGTTCACTATGACGCCGGGCAGCAGTCCGAGAAAGACTCCCGACGAGACGAAGCGCATGCTCACGTCGGTGAAGTTATGCGCCAGCATGCCCAGGAGCGCGGTAAGATAGCCCAGCAGATCGTAAGCCACCGGCGGCGGACGGGAACCTTTCAGGCTCTCCGTAAGAGAGCTTAATCCGCGCAAACCCACCACCGTCACGAACACTATCAGCCAGAGATAAAGCCCCATCCCGATAACCCCGTTATCCATCCACTGCTCGAGGTGCTCCTCTTCCGCGTGGTCGGTTTCGGTATTATGCTTTCCCTCGATGTGAAAAATAGCCGGGCGGCGGAAGGTCGGATAAATAACTTTAAAACTCCCGACCCCCGTTCCCACCAGCGGATGTGTCTCGACCATCTCCCAGGTGGAAAGCCAGGTGTTTATCCGGAAACTATAGGAGATCGGGTTGCCCATTTTATAAACAACGCCGAGAGCGATTATAGGCAGGATGCAAGCCAGGCCCAGAAATGCGCCTCTGCTTATTTTAAGCCGTTCGCGAATAAAGAAGTAACCGTAGAAAACCACGAAGATGAAGGACGAAATACCGAAGCCCAGCCAGGCGCCTTTAGTGCCTGTGGCATAGAGACAGAGCAGGTCCATTGCGATAAGCGGCAGCAGCAGGATCGACCTGCGCTTAAGGTACTGCGTTACTATTATAGGCAGTATCAGAACCAGGAAATTACCGAAGAAGTTGGGGTTGCCGTAGGTGGAAAAAACCCGCGTCCCGAAAGCCCCGCGCCAGATGAACGGATCGATGCCGGGCCCCAGGTCCTTAGTCGGAAAAAACCTGGTATCGAGGAATTGCACTACCCCGTAAAGGATAGCGATGTAGGCGGTGACGATCAGGATCCTGGTCAGCCTGTCTATGGCCTCCGAGGTGAACTCCCGGATAATGATGAGCGTGACGGACATGTAGAGGACATAGCGCACGAAGTCGTCCACGCTGGGGCCCCGGTACGGGGCGTTAAAAAAAGAAATTATGACATACAGCAGATAAGCAAAAAACGGCGCCAGGAAAATAAAGTCCTCGCGGCGGAAGGCGCGGCGGCCCTCCAGCACCAGCAGCGAAACCCACATCCCCAGCAGGCCTATGCCCCCCATCTGGAGCAGAGTTATTTTCACCTGCGCGGAATCATAGGTGCGCAGGTAGAAGGTGTCGGAGACGAGCAGATAGAGCATCGGCAGCCACCACCAGATGGCCTTGCGGGCGAAACTGACCCCGGGAGCAAAATTTACATCTTCGAATTCTGAGGCGGGTAGGTTGTTTTTTGTGGCCATGATAACGGTGGATACCGCTGGTAATCAGGACTGCCGGACTCTCGCCGAACCGCTGCGCACGTAAAATTTCAGCCGAGGATGGGACTTGAACCCACAACCTATCGCTTACGAAGCGAACGCTCTACCAATTGAGCTACCTCGGCATATGACGACAATATATAATAGTAAATTAAGGAGGATTTACAAAATACCGGATCTACTTCATCTGCTATAATATTTCCATTATGGACCTCAAGAAGGCTTTAAAGCTTACGGTGACGGAATTCGAGAAGAATAATATTCCGTACGCCATTATAGGCGGCTTTGCCTATAGCCCTAAAACTCCAGTCGATAAACAACAATCCGGACAGACTGCCAAAAGATAACTCCGATATAGAAGAGCTGATGAAAAACCGCCCCCTGAACTGGGAAAGATTAAAGCCCTACTTTGAACTCTTCGACATGGGGCCGCGTTTCCTGGAACTGAGGAATAAATATGGCGGAAAATAAAAAAGACCTGTTTTTTACCGCCTCCATGAACGGGGACATGGAAAGCATGGCAAAGAACAGGAAAACATTTTTAGCCAAGGACGGGACTTACGACATCGCCGCCTGGCTTGAATTCGCTACACAGTTTAACGCCTACATGGGCCACGCCCGCCGCCCCTTCACTCCCATAACCGGCAAGCACTTCAAACTCTGACCCCATTAAATCCGCCTGCGCTGCTAAATGGTTAAACCGCTGGTCTGAATCGGCAGTTTGAGCCCTATACGGCGAGCAGATTTGCTGACATAGCGGTGATGTGTTTTCGGATCTTCCGGATAGTTCCTGCGGCTCCGTACTTTTCCGCGAACTCTTTTTCAAGAGCGGCCGATAGTACCGGCAGGGTTTCGGCTAGTTCTTTAGAAGCACCGAAAACGGCTTTTTCTCCGACGCCGGCGTCTTCGGCGAAGCGCTGCCAATGGCGCTTCATCAGCCACTTTGGTCTATTTTCCCCGCCCACCTTCATGGCCAGCTTATCGGTCAGTTCGGGATAAACTGTGGTAGACATCAGATCGTAAAATGGGGCGAGCCGCGCCGCGCCGGAGAGCAGCAGAGATATGTTTTTAGCGTGTGCGTCACAGTTGCCTATCAGATAGTTGAACACCACCCAGCGCAGCATGTTCCGTCGGTCTTGGAGTGGTTCCGTGCTGTACTCTGTCAGCAAAGTAAAGAAGGCTTTAAGGGCGGGGCCGCCCTCGGCCTCATATTTCTGATCATAGCCGTAACCAAGCGCCTGACAAAAATCCTCCTGATGAAGCCTCACCGGGATACCGTTAGTCCCCAGCGTCCTGTCATAGCGCGCCACCAGGCAGCAGCGGTGTTTGCCTTCGAAGACTGAAACTTCCGGCACAGGCAGTCCGCATTTGCCGGCAAGCAGCATACAGAAAACCTCGTTCTCTACGGTATCAGCAAATTCAGGAATCTTAGGTTTTAGGATATGGGAACTTGAATACGAGCCCGTCGGCAAATACACCTTACCTGCCTTAACATAGACAGGAAGTTTGTTTTGTGCGCCAGCGAGAGAAAGGCGCATTCCCTCTTTAGCGGTTAATAAAGGCCGGCGGGGCATTTCCTCTATCATCCCGTCCAGATCCTTGGAAGTAACGGGCCGGTATTTCCCGTCTGTCCCCGGCTCGCTGCCCTCGCGCAGCAGGGAAATTGCGCCGGCACATTCCCCTCCAAGTTGCTCCAGTAGTTTAAAATCGTTCTTCTCGGAAACTCCCAGCCCTTTGGCTATAAGCTCGCGGATACGGGCTTCCGGCAGCAGGTTCGAAAAGAACGGGCGCGCGGCATCGTCGAGGAATGGCTCAGGCCGGAGCGGCAGGCGCAGTGACAGCGCGTGGGCATCAGCGCCGGTCAGCCAGGACGGCTCGTACTGAAAGATGAAGTTACGCTTCTCGTCCAGACGCAGTCGTCCAGCCAGCCGCCGGTCCCAATAAACGTTAAGCGTGTCAGACATTGTTCGATCCCTTTTTGCGAAGTAGCACCAAAAGACCGAAATCCCTGAGAACCTGCAGGGCTTTGCCGAAGTGAAGAGTGGGCTTGCCGTTCTCAAGGTCGGAAAGGAAGCGCGTGCCCACCCTGCACATAGCTGCAGCCTCGGCCTGCGTCATCTTACCGGCTTTGCGAAGCTGCCTGACGATATCTCCGATCTCGGCCACGTCCTTCACCAGCGCCTCACCGGGAAACGGCTTTATATCATTTTTTATTTTGCTCATAATTTATACCCGCTCGGGAAAAACAAACTATAACCAACCAACTAATCCATTTCTGTTCCCGTACGGTAATATTATAGCAGAAGCAAGGTAAAAGTCAATGCTTATTCCCGTACGGGAACATATGGATAAATTGAAGGAGGCATGTTTTTCCGCTGCTTATAAAATTTCCTCCGGATCGGAGTAAAAAGCGTTTTTTAAAGAAAAATAAAGTTGTTCGGAGTTGACGGAGGATATTTCCACAACCAAATCCGCGTTAAAAGTCGCTCTTGGTATACCATAGAAGGAGCTGGCGAAAGAACCGCCCGGCATATATGGGCTTACGTTAGCGTCCAGCGCGTCCACCACGGTTTTAAAGGCAGGCAAACCATGGGTGTTCATATATTTTTATACACCTTATCAGCCAGCTCCCGGCCAAGCCAGATGACGGCTGCTGCTTTAAGAATCTGAGGTTCGGAGAGCTCGGGGTGCCGCGCCTGCAGCCCGGCAAAGTTATTTTCTTTATATAAGAATTGGCGCTTCCGGGTTTGCCATGGGTAGCCGTCTAAGGTAAGATAGTGACTTCTACTGGAGGAAACCACTATGCAAGACACTTTACTGTATGAGTACCTGCTAGGATTAAAGTCACCATGGAGCGTGAGCCGGGTGAATCT
>CAIQNV010000024.1 GCA_903873295.1 uncultured Elusimicrobia bacterium | reverse complement strand
CTCCCTCCTGTCCGGAACCTGGAACCTCATGATATAAGTTTACACCGTTCGCCGTTCAATTTCATGAGGCTGAAGGGCCGGAGCGGCCCTGTTATTCGACCCAGGAGCGGCGGCTTATAAAAAATGGCCTGAGTTAAGCCGTAGGCTTAACCGATAGCTGCATAAGAAAAGGCGGCGTCACTCTGGCGGACATGCGCAGTCCGCGTCAGTTGTGGGAAGGGCTCAGGCAGGCCGCGGCGCTGCTCCGAAGCTGCCTGGCGCGTCCCGCGTGTAATCCTGAGGCGCTGCAATAAATACAGCCTTCGGGGCGTTATATGAACAGGCGACGGGAAAATATTTATGGTCCGTCTACTTGGAACATTAAAACCATCTAATCCTTGTTTAAGGTTTTTCTAATGGTCTTTCTGCCATACTTTGTTTATATGAGTAATAAGTCCGGCGAAGTGAAACTGTTGAACGCGAAAATTTGCAAGCCGCATTAAACGGCCGGCGGGTTGAACGTAAGGACATGGAAATTGTATTCCTGGAGGAATAATAGTATGAAAAACACTAAAACATGGTTATCGGCGTTAGCGTTCGTGCTGACGCTGGCTTTACCGGGCGTCCAGGCTGTCGCCAAGGAAGGCCCCTGTAAGGCCGACATGGAGAAATTCTGCAAGGACGCCAAAGGCAAGGACCGCAAGGACTGCTTAGAAAAACATCAGGCGGACCTTTCCGAGGCCTGCAAGGCTAAAATAGCCGGGAGAAAAGGGCAAGACGGCGAGAACCACCCCTGTAAGGCCGACATGGATAAATTCTGCAAGGACGCCAAGGGCAAGGACCGCAAGGACTGCATGAAAAAACACCAGGCGGACCTTTCCGATGCCTGCAAGGCTAAAATGGCCGGAAGAAAGGAACACCGCAAGGGAATGAAGGAGGAAAAGACGGAATCGTCGAAATCTTCACCTGCCGCCCCTGTAGCGGCTGAACCCGCACAAGCAGCCGCTCCTGTGGCCGCCGCGGCTGTAGTCCCTGCGAAGGTTGTTCCCGCAGTAATTCCGCCTCCGGCGCCTGCCCCCGAAACCGCTCCGGCGGCTAAATAGCAGGAGAAAGGGGAGAAAGGGGACGCTGCACGATAACTCGATTGTTTTTGTTCCGGCGCTGCATTGTATCTTTACAGTATATTTTGAGTTATCGAGTTATCGTGCAGCGTCCCCAAGCTCCCATATCAAAGCTCCTCCCGCAAGACTTAAATTATAGCCGATTTAGCCCAAGGGCTTTATCATGCATATTCATTAAGCCATAAGCTTAGTTAAAAGCTTTCTTGATAAGCCGCCGCTCCTGGGCCGGAAAACCGGGCCGCGGTGGTGCTTCGGACTCAGGCAAATCCCCTGTAAACGGAGTAAACTTATATCAGGAGGTTCTGGACTGCAGCATAAACCGCAGCCAGGCCGGAACGAATAAGGGGGAGAATAACATTATGAAAACAGGCATAGTACTTACGGCGGTTCTGATGGTAATGGGCGGGAAGACTTGCGCGGCGGGGGTCGCGGATCTGCAGGCCATGAAAGCTTCCGATATTGAGGCTGCGGCGGCGGATAGTGCTGTGCCGCCGGCTTCCGCGTACCAGGAACAGCGCCAATCCCCGGTTTATGATATCTGGGTGGCGGGGGAAGCCATCTGCGCGGCACACGCGGAACATTTAGTCGCGGCTGCGCGCGCCGCCTTCGAAAAACAATACGAGGGGCGTCTTAAAAAAGCGATGCAGAAGGTATACCTGGCCCAGGGCTTCAATAAGATAACGGCGGTGACCTTTATTAAAAACGAGCCGGGAAACTTCGGGATGGGCAGAACCTACAGAATAAGCGCTCCGGGGAGCAGGGATGATTCGACGAATGTGACGGTCTGGCATAGCGATGAGATCGAGAGCGATGAGATGTGGGCGGACAGTATCCATGGCATTGTTCTTCAGAAGCTGGACATCTTAAAGAGAGACATGGTACATCCCCGCGTGGTATGCGCGCTCAATTCAGGTCAAGCCCATATTGCCGACGGTAATGATTCCGTTTTTTACGCCCGGTTCGATCCGCCGTCCTATGTTTTTGAAATGGACCTCGATGGCGGTAATGAGCGGCTTTCAAAGGCGACCGGCCTGAATGACGCGTACACCCGCTTTTATGGCCCTATGGAATAAAACGGAAAATATAAATACCGAAGCCTCCGCCGGGCGGTCCTGCCTGACGGGGGCTTCGTGTTTCCCGTTGAACGACGGGGGAGAAAGGGGCCGCCGCATTTATCTATAATACAGAACGGTTCCTGGAAAGAGTTCGGGCGGGGAGCACGGGCGCTTATGGCTTTAAAAATTATCGGAATGATGCTTATAGCCTTTTTCCCGGTCGCGGCTTTCCCGGGCCCTGCCCGGACCGGAACGCGCAAAGCCGTAAAGTGGCATCCCGGGCATTATGCGCTGCCTTTCGACCAGGCGATGTTCGCCGTAAACAAGGAGTCCGCGGCCGCGGAACGCTTTGAGCGCTTCGTCGCTTCCCTGCCGGACGAGATCACCGGCGTGCAGGGCGGCGCGTATTGGCGGATGCTCGAGCCTGAAAAGGACAAATACGATTTCTCGCTGATAGAAAAACAGCTGCGGATCTGCGCCCGGCATAAAAAATATTTTTTCTGCACCGTTTCCGAAAAACAATTCAGCGGCGGGCTCCTGCCCGTTCCGAACTATCTTCTGAACGACCCGGAGTACCGCGGCGGGACGGCCGCTTTCAAGGACGGGAGGGGTTCGCAGGCGCGCATCTGGGACCCGGCGGTGCTGGCGCGGTTCAATAAACTGGTCGCGGCACTGGGCGGACGATTTGATAAAGAGCCGTATTTCGAAGGCATAGAATTCGTGGAAACCGCGCTCAACATAGACTTCAGCGGCCAGAAGTTCAGCCCCGCGGACTATCTCGGCGCCCTGAAAGAACGGCTGACGGCGGCAAAAAGAGCGTTCCCCTCCTCGGTCGTGCTGCAGGAGGTAAACTGGCTGCCGGGCGCCGGCAGGCGGGAAATGGCTGATTTTTTCCGGTTTTGCCGCGAAACGGGAGCGGGCGCAGGCGGCCCTGATCTGATCCCGGACGCCGAGCGCGTGCAGGAGCGCCCCCGCATACCCGCCTATGAATTCTTTCCGGAATATGCCGGGAAGATGCCGCTGGCGTCCGACGTGCAAAGCCCCCAATACCAGGGCCGCTTCGGCAATAAGCTCATCGGCGCGCTCACTCCCGAAGGCATCTATGAGATGGGGGTGACGACGCTGAAGCTGAACTATATTTTCTGGGGAGTTTGCGACTGGAATAACACCAATTTTAAATTTTCGAAAGACGTGCTTCCTCTTCTGCGGCGCCGTAAAGGCGGAATAAACACCAAGCGCCCGGCGAACCTGAATTAGCGTTCCAATGTTTCCTAATCTCCCTGGGAGTTGATATCGGCCTCGTTGGCGGTCCAGGTTTTATCCACGCTCAGGGTTCCGGAAGCCACCGCGGCGCCGCCGTTGCAGACATCCACAATGCTCTGTTCGAAGTCGGTCTTCATCGTGATCAGATCGCCTATGCGCCCCTGGAGGACCGGCATATCGTTCATGGTGTAGGAACAACCGTTGGCGCGGTCAAGCTCGTAGGGCGGCGCATCGGAAACATATCTGTCCATAGTCCCGTCATAGTGCTGGTCGTCGCGGTGGCCGTAGCGGCCTATGTTCAGGACTTCGCCGTCTTTAGGCCCGAAAAACACCTCTTCATAGGGCCGGTCGCGGGCCCCGTCGCGTTCTACCCCGCCGTCCTCATGCCAATCGCCGTTCAGCAATTGTCCGGGAGACAATTCGTGATGTACTTCCCGTCCGTTTACGGCATACTGTCCGCGAATGTTCTGGCGGAACTCGCAGCAGCTGCAGGAGCAGCCGTCCTCAGCCGAAAACTCGGCCCTGGCCGAAAATCTTATGCCCAAAGCTGCTCCCCAGTCGCCGCGGCGGTAGAGCGCCGGCGTCTTCGCGGAGAAGAACGCGGACTTGCGGACGCAGCAGCGTTTGGCCTGAGCAGCCGGAGCCGCCCGCCCGGCAAAAGCAAAGCCGGGCGCGGCAATCAGCAAGGAACAAAAAAGCATGGTTATTTTCCGCATATATTCAATTCCCTCCGGAGTTGGACTTGAACTGTCCGTGAACCCAGTGTTTAGGAGCAGTGACCTTTAATAAGAACCTCACGATATAAGTTTATCGTGTATCCAGAGGAATTGCCCGGGGCCGAAGCACCGGAGCCGTCTTGTTTTTCGACCCAGGAGCGGCGGCTTATCAAAAAAACCTTTAGCTAAGCCTCCGGCTTAATAGAGCGAAAAAGCCCGGAGCGCGTAGGAGTCCAGCGGCCCATAGGAAATAGGGAACAGCCTCGCGTCCCTTGACCCGCACTGTCCCGCTGCGTACATGATCCGTATTGCGTGATGGTTTTTTTCGGTTACGGCTACCCGCCGGTTTTAAGCCGGCCTCTTAAAAACATCCCCCCGTCCTCCAAAGAAGACGGGGGGTAACGGCCGCCGGGGCCGGTTGTGTCAGAAGTAAAGATGCGCGCCGAGGCTGCCGTAGCCGCCAGCCCAGCCCGTTGAGTTGGCGCCCTTCATTCTGGAAGTATAATACTGAAGAGGGATCACCTTGAAATCAAAGCCGAAGCGGCCTTTATAAACGAACTCCGCGCCCAGGTAAGGGTTATACGCCCATTCATAATACTTAACCCCGGAGTCTTTACCGATAATGCGTGTTACGGTAAGCCCGGTCTGGAACATTACCCCGTCCGTGAGCTCCTTCGAGTAAAAACCTCCGGCCAAATACTCGCTCTCCCTGTTGGTGGCGGCGCCCTCAGGGTTCAAGGTAGACATCGCCGTCCCCGCATGAACTCCCAACCCTTTAGTCACAAAATATCTGACGTCGAACGTGCCGTCTCTAAGGCCGGCGCCGATCTTGCCCGCCATATCTTCGGCAAAACCGAGGCCTGAACAGATAACAGAGATCATAACAGCCAGTAATGTTTTTTTCATTAGTAGTCTCCTTTAATTTCTGTAAAACCGCGCTAATTTATTATACGAAAAGTCGCGGTATTCCCACACCTTCGTGTCCGCCTCTGCTGTTTTTTCAACACGACACGCCCTTGTCGGGGTCGTCTGCTATGCTATTTGTGAAAGCTTGAGACCGCGGTCAGGGAGGAAAAATGAAAGCCATAAGCCGAAAGCCGCGCGCGCCGCTGCCGTATCCCGTCCGCCCGCTGAAAGTAGAGGGCGGCTATGTGGACGAATATCTCATCCCGCCGGAAAAGAGGGGCGAAGTCCTTAAAAAACTTTACCCCTTTCTCCCTGTCCCGTCCCTGGACGCCGAGATGCTGGACATCCACGAGGAGAGGACGTTCAAGGTTAGCGATTTCCGCGTTCTGCGCGGCGACGACATGGACTGGCTGGTAAGCCCCTACTACCCGGCCAGCGGCGGCACCGTAATAGACTGGGTAGAGCCGGACGATAACTGACGCCTCGGAAAAAGCCCGGCCAGCCGTGAATTCCGGCAAGTCGGGCTTAGCGGGAAATAGGCTGAAAACACAATTGTTCCTTTGGCCTGCTTGTATACGTTTATGAAAAGAGCCGCCGCAACGTTGAACTCCTCCGCCGAAAAAACCGTCCTGATCGCGGTTTTAAGGGCGCCGCGCGACCTGCGGATCGCGGCGCGGGACCACTGGTACAGGATACCGCTTAAGAAAGCGCCCAGGCACAATTTCACGCACATAGCCTTTTACCAGCCGGCCTGCTTCAAGCCCGAGGGCAAGCGGATAGTCTATTATTCCGAAGTCGCCGGCTGCTCGGCCGCGCGCAGAATAGATATTTTCCCCGGCGAGCCCGGCCACCCGGAGGCAGGGCGGCTTTACCTTAAATACGCCCTGGGCCCGCTTCTCAAGCTTCCCGGGGCCATCCTTAACACCAGCGGCACCAGGATCTGTTTCGGCTACGCCCCGCTGGACCGCCTGCGGCAGGCCGGGGAGATCCTCGGGATCTTCAAAGTGGTTCCCGTAGAGAATATGATGTGCGCCGCCCTGAAAGCCGCCGGGCTGGGGTTCCGCCGGGAGCATGTCATCCTGCGCGGCGGCAGGGTGAAATACCGGCTGGATTTCGCGCTGTTCTGTAAAAGAGGGAAGCTCGATATCGAATGCGACGGCTGCCGCTTCCATTCCCCGCCCGGGCAGCGCGCCAAAGACGGCGCCAGGGACGGCTGGCTGAAGCGCCGCGGCTGGACAGTTCTCCGGTTCGGCGAGCACGAGGTGGTTAACGGAGCGGAAGTCTGTATCGGCGAGATCAGAACCGCCGTCAAATTCTACGGCGGCCTGAAGGGCGCTCAATAAGACAGCGGGGCAGCGTTAAAGGGCTTGACATACAATCTATAGCTTGTATAATATAGGGGGCGGTATGCTGAAGAACGTTTTTTATTTCAGCGATGAACGGGGGCGGTATCCGGTGAAGGAATTTATATATTCTCTTTCACCGAGTGAGCAAAAAAAGGCTATTTCATATCTCATAGCCTTGCGTGACTTCGGGCATAACCTGCACAGGCCAATGGCAGATTATGTCACACAAGGCCTGTATGAATTACGGCCCCGGGCCAATCGGATCTTTTATTTCTTTTACCTCGGTGAAAGCGCAGTCCTGGTTCATGCCATACGCAAAACAAGCGACAAGCTGCCGGAGCGGGATATAATACTGGCTCTTAAACGTAAAGCAAAGGTTGAAGCAGAAAGAAATGCCGGCTTATTGGCCGCGGAGGGGATATGAAAAAGCGGGTATACCTTGAAAATATTGAGAAAGATCTGCAGGAAAGACTTAAAGACCCGGAATTCCGCCAGGGTTATGAGTATGAGCTCGCCGTAGTGCGGCTGGCGCAGAGGATAGCCGAGTTCCGTGACGCACACCGTCTTAAACAGGCGGAGTTGGCGGCTAAATTGGGCGTTTCCCAGCAATTCATCTCCCACTTGGAAACCGGCCGCAGCAAGAATCTTACCCTGCAAACCCTGATAAAAATAGCCTCCTCCCTGGGCCGTGACGTGCAGATAACATTTCCCAAATCAGCCCACCCGGCCCTGAAAATTCGCTGAGAAAATACGGCGGCCTTTATAGACAGCATGCCAGGGTGGCAAAACACGGTCAACGCCCAAAGCCAGGAGCTTTTTTATCCGCCTCTCTCAGAAGTTCATGAGTTTCTCCGGGTCGCAGGCCCGCTCCTGCCGCATGGTCCCGGGGCAATCAGGGAAAGACGGGTGACTGTCCTTCCAATATTTGCTGTCTAGTTTCGCTAAAAAAGTTTTATAGTCTTCCATGGTCGCTATCCAGCAATGAGCTGTCCGGGCCTCATTGAAAAGATACAGGTTGCCTGCGAAGTTCTTGCAGCCGAAGATCGCTATATCTTCAAAACTCACGCCCGTGCCGTCAACTCGGGTAGCGGCGGTAAATCTCAGGCTCCCGCCGGCAGCCGCGGGGTTTTGGCCAAGGCCGGCGCCGCCCGAAATTTTTTTCAGAAGATCGTCTTCCCAGCCCCCTATCGCCGGCGCGTCGGGATCGAGGCTGGCAAGGAGCAGCAGGGCTTCTTTCCAGTCTTTGTCGCCGGGGTAACTCCGGGCCGAACTGAAAGTCAGATAATAGCGCTGCACGTATTTGTGCAGGACGCCCTGTACGCGCCAGCCCGCGCGCCCCTTGCCGGCGGCGGCGGACCTGAAATATTCAAACAGGGAGTTGTCCGGCAATTGCTCACGCTGCGGCGGCGGATTCCCGGCCAGTTTCCGCGCCCTGGCGAAATAAGCCTCCGCGGAAGCCGCCTTCTCGTCCAGCGTATCCTCGGCGGCAATATCAAGCACGAACGCGCGCGATCCCGGCGCAAGGGAGAACGCATGCGTGATCCCCTTAGGCGTCAGCCCGGGCACGACGGCCGCGTTGGTCCAATCAGCGGGAACCTTGATGACATGCTTAAAGTCCGCGGAGCTGAGCCACGCCGCCTCGCCCGCCCGCAGTGGCGCGGCCAGGGCAGCCAGCCCCGCGCAGAAGATCAGCCGCTTCGCAATTCTTCCCCGGTCCATACTTCGATTGTAGCCGTTAAAGCCGCGGCTTTCAACCCGGCAAGCCCTGGGCGAGCAAAAGGCGGGAGCCTTTTCACTTTAAATTACACAAAACTAAGCGTGTCTTAAATAGATTGACAATCTCTAAATCAGACGCTATAATAGATATATATGTTCAAAAGAAGATTGGATCTGCCAAGGAACAAAAGTTTCTTCTTGTTTGGCCCGCGGCAAACCGGCAAAAGCACTTTGCTAAGAAAAACTTTTTCCGAAGCGGAAACTATTTACTATGATCTTTTAAGATCGGACGAATATACCAGGCTGGCGGCAAACCCGTCCCTGTTCCGGGAAGAAGTCCTGGCGCGGGATAAAAGCAAAACCCATGTCATAATTGACGAGGTTCAGCGTGTGCCGCAGCTGCTGAACGAAGTGCAGTCGCTAATGATGTCGCCGGGGAAGCCGCCTGTGTTTTGCCTTAGCGGCTCAAGCGCGCGAAAGCTGAAAAGGGCGCAGGCGAATCTGCTGGCGGGCAGGGCCTGGACTTACCACCTCCACCCGTTGACCCACCTTGAGTGCGGGCCGCGTTTCTCACTCGACAAAGCGCTGAGAATCGGGACCTTGCCCAGCATTTACTCCGAGGAAAGCGAGGAATCCGCGCATAGATCCCTGAAAGCGTATGTGAACACTTATTTGCAGGAAGAGATAGCCGCCGAAGCGATAACCCGCAATATCGGCGCCTTCCTGCGCTTTCTTCCTCTGGCCGCTTTTGAAAACGGCAATATTCTGAACTACTCCAATATCGCCAAGGAAACCGGGATCAGCTACAAGACAGTGCAGGAATATTTCCAGGTACTGCAGGACACCTTAATAGGCTTTTTGCTGCCGGCGTTCACCAAGTCGGCCCGGAAACAGCTTGCCAAACACCCTAAATTCTATTTTTTCGACACAGGCGTCCACCGGGCCGTGTGCGGCAAGCTCTCGGTCCCGCTCCATCCCGGCACTTCGGAGTACGGCGACGTCTTCGAGCATTTTATCGTTTGCGAAATAGCCAGGCTTATCGATTACGCCGGCAAAGATTACACGCTGTCTTTTTACAGAACAAAAGACGGCGCTGAAGTGGACCTGATAGTTGAAACGCCGGCGGGAAAGGTTTTCGCTATAGAGATTAAATCCTCGCGCGCCCCGGACGCCGCCCGCCTCAGGGGGCTTAAATCGTTCGGGCGGGATTTCCCTGAGGCGTCCCTTTTCTGCGCGGCGCCGGTGCCGCGCGCGCGGCTGTTGGACGGCATAAAGATCGTGCCCTGGCAGGAAATCTTCGGTGTCTTGGAGCTTTAGTCCGAGCCGGATCCCTTTCGTCTTGAAAAAGCTCTGGGGGAAGATAGAACAGGTAAAGCGGTATATCTCGCGCAATAATATCGCCTGACATAGTCTTAACCGGGAAGGTTATAACACTGATATGAAAAAGAATACCGTATTGGCATTGTTCCTGTTCGCCGCCCTGTGTCCGGGGCGGGCTGAAGCCGCCGAGGAAAGCCTGTTTGGACCTGGGTCGCCGCCAATGAATATTATTTGATCCTGCCCGGGGCGCAAAGCCTGCATATTTCCGGAGGCGGCACCGAGACCGTTAAGCCCTGGGGCTTCGGCATAAGGGCCGTAGGCAACGAGACCGTTTCCAAAAGCGGCGCCTTGCAGCTGCAAAGCATAAAAGTAGACCGGCCCGGCGCCGTCAAAGACACCTTTTACCTCCTGGAGCTGCTGCTGGGCATGCAGTATATAACCCCAAAAGTGCAGGGCAAGCCCTGGCGCTATACAGCCGGCGGCTTCGCCGATCTGGGCCTTTCCGACACCACGCTTTACGCCGCCCCGGTATTATCCGCGGGGTTTATTTACACGACCAGCGAGTATGCCGACACCCCCACCGGCCTTACCTTCGATATTTTCTACCGCCTTACCGACATAGACCTGGATAACGCGGGCGGCAGTGCCGGCACCCTTAAACCCGCCCTCGGGTTTAAGGTCGGCTACATCTTTGAAGGCTTCTGGACTACCAGGGAAAAGACCAAAGACTAAAAAACATCGGCCGCGGTCTTAGCCCCCGCCGCTTAAAACCTGGGCGTTGCGGGGCGGCAGCCGTGGAACGGGATATCCGCGTTCAGGCCCGGGAACGGGTTGGGCTTGGACAGGAAAGAACCGTCCTTGGTTATTTTACCTCAAAAGTTTTGTTAAGGCGTACCATCTCGCTGTGGTGATTCCCCCAGAAGCGCATATAAGAGAAGTACAGCGTATAGCTGCCCGGCTTGCTCACTTCCAGCAGCTTCAACTGGTAGGAAGCCGCGGTCTTGAAAGTGCGGTTGAGCCCGATGTCGGTGAAGTTGTCCACGGTTATGGCTATATCCCCGCCGAAATCGGCGGCGGCTCCGTCGGTTACGGTAAGCATTAGGTTCCCTTCGGCATTAGGCGCTACGGAGAAGAGCACCTCTTTCGAGAGCGGGGGCGTAGGCTTTCTGGCGCCGGGCGTCAGGAGCAGTTCGGAATGCGCGCCGCCGAAAACACCGCCGTCGGAATCATTGGCTGTCACTGTATACTCGTAAAACATGCCTTTTACATCGGCTTGGGCGCTGTACTTGGAGACGCAGACCCTAAGGACTTCGGTTTCGTTCGGCTTCAGGTCCCTGTTTCCTATAGTCACGGAAACCTCGCGGTCATAACTGTCTTTTACCTGGCACTCCATCGCGCCGGAAACCCCGTTGCTGGGGCGGCAGCGCCCGCTCTCCTCCCCGAAGATGGTCCCTTTCCACGAATTCGCGCCCGGGCCCGTAAATTTTATGTCTTTGCAGCCGCTGTTATCGAAATGCTCCTGTGGGTACCAGCTGCCGCCGTGGTCATTCCCGTCATCGTCGTGCCCATGGTGGTTGTTATTGTCGTCATAGTCGTGGCCATTATGGTTATTATTGTCATCGTGGCCTGCGTAGCCTGCGCGGGGCGAGGGAACGCTGGCGGGGGCCGCGGCGGTCCTATCCCCCAGAAGCTGCGTCAGAGCGCTGTCCGCGGCGCGCGCGCTGCCGACACCGGCGGCGACGGCAAGAACGGCGGCCATGACCGCCAGTGAAACATAACCTTGAACCGAATTATTGTTTTTCATGTTATTTGTTCTCCTTTTGATTACGCACCGCATTTGCTTTTTCTCTGCCGGGCTCAGCCCGCCGCGTTCCGAACTTCCTTATATAAGTTTACCCCGTCCAAAGATCTATTCCCTGAGGCCGAAGACTAGAAAAACCATGTTTTTTGACCCAGGAGCGACAGTTAACCAAAACCGCCTTTTGCTTAACTTTTGGCTAAACGATATAGTAGAATACTGGCATGCCCCAAAATCAAAACAAAGCGTTCAGCAGCGTCCTGTCCAGGATCAGGAAAGAGCAGGGGTTTCCGAGCGCGCATCAATTCTTTAAAGCCGTCGGCGGCAGCAAGGGCCTGGGAATCGCCTTCGTCAGCTATTGGGATATGGAGCGCGGGAAAAAACTGCCCAGGAACTGGCGCCTTAAGTCGATCATGGCCGCGCTGGGCATTGAGCTGAATTCCCCCAAGGCCCGGGAGCTGATACGGGCGTATTTTAAGGCGCTTTCTGGCTCCGATGAACTGGTGCAGGCTCTGGCGACCACGGCCCCCGCCGCCGCGGACCTCCCCAGCAGGGAGTTGGCCGAAGCGGCGCTTCAGCAGGCTGTCGCGCAGCGCAGGGTCCACCTGACGACGGATCAATGGCAGGTGTGCGCTCGTGACCTGGTGACGTATATTTGTCAGTACTTCCTTTTCAATACCGCGGGCCGTGTAACGGTCGGGGAATTGTCGGACGCGACCGGGTTCAAGCTCGAAGTGGTCAGGAAGGCGGTCAAGGCGCTGGCCGCCGCGGGGCTGGCCGATCTTTCCGGGGATAAGGTGCAGGGGCTGTTCGCCAAAAAACTGGTAGAGCTGCTGCCGGCGACCCCCGCGACGGCGTCCATTAAGGCCGCCCTGCGTGCCCATGCGATAAAGTGGCATGAGGGCTCTAAGCGCGTCGACGGGCGGAGGATAATCGTCCGCATGTCGAAGGCGAACCTGGCTATGTACCGGGAACACCTGTTAAAAGCCATAAATCTGGCGTCCATTTATTCCAATTCCGACGAAGACCTGAAGGACTCCGCCATTTATTCCATGGACGCGGGAATCTACCAGATGATCCCGCGGGACTGAAGGTGAAAATAAGTAAAAGGCGGCGGAAGCTTTTGTTGATGGGTGGTAAGGAGTGTCGCGGTATGAAAAAATATATCTGCACTTTAATCGCGGCGCTGTTCGGCGGCTGCGCGACCGCGCCCAAGGGCCTGGTCCCGGTGGCCGGTTTCGAATTACAGCGCTACCTCGGCACCTGGCACGAAATAGCCAGGCTGGACCATTCCTTCGAACGCGGGCTTATTAACGTGACGGCCGAATACTCCATGCGCGAAGACGGCGGCGTTAAGGTGGTTAACCGGGGCTATAAAGCCGCCACCGGCGAATGGAAGGAAGCCGTGGGCCGGGCTTACTTTACCGGCGAGCCGTCCGTAGGGCAGTTGAAGGTGAGCTTCTTCCGGCCTTTTTACGGCGGCTACAATATTGTGGAGCTGGACCGCGAAGGCTATAATTACGCGCTGGTGGCCGGCCCTTCCACTAAATACCTGTGGATATTGGCCCGCAAGCCCGAACTCGAGCCGGCTATAATAAAGCGCCTGGCGGCCAGGGCCGGGGAGCTGGGTTATGATACCGAAAAGCTTATTTTCCCGGGTGCGGCGCCGCAGGCTAAGTAACCGGGTTTAAAATGAGGATCTGGGATATAGAGCCGCGCAGGCTGTGCCGGAACCATTTACTTGGCGAGCATCGGGAGCTGCATTGTATCTGGGTGGTGCTGACGCAGGGGAAAAAAGGTTATTCCCGGCATCCGGAAACGCTGCGCTGGCGCGGCCGCCTGAAAGCGCTGTTCCTGCGGCACACGGCGCAGGTAACCGAAATGGAGCGCAGGGGTTACAGGCATAAAAGCCCTCTGGACGAAAGGCTGGCTACGGGCAGCGCCGTTCAGAATATTTTTATCGATCCCCCGCCCAGGCAGCTGAAGCTGCTGGCGGCTAAAAAATGCGAATGCCGCACCGGGAACCGGCAATAAGGGGGGGCAAGGGCGCTGGCGACTATTTGTTCGAAGCCGGATCATATGAAGCAAGTAACGGCCGCTGTAATAGAGAAAAACGGGAAGATACTGCTGGCCCAGCGCAAGCAGGGGGATACTCTTGCGGGCAAGTGGGAATTCCCGGGCGGGAAGATAGAGCCGGGCGAGACGCCGGAGGTCTGCCTGCGGCGCGAGCTGAGGGAAGAGTTCGGCGTGGACACGAAGATCGGCGCTTTTATCTGCTCCAGCAAGTTCGAGTACAAGCACCTGCCTGTTGAATTGCTGGTGTACCGGGCGGAGCATCTTTCCGGCGAGTTCAAGCTGCACGAGCACGACCGTATAGAATGGGTCGCCCCCGGAGAGCTGGCGAACTACGATCTCTCCAGCGCGGATATCCCGGTAGTCGGCGAGCTCCTGAAATTAAAAAGCTGATGGCCACTTCCAAAGAAACTATATGGAGATAACGCTTTGATCATGCCGCCCGCTAAACCCCTCACCACCTATTTTCTCGGCGACGCCTGCCTTTGCTGGGAGCTGGGGGCCGCCATAGACCGGCTGACCTCGCTGCAGGTGCTCTACGTTTACCGCCAGCTCCGGAAGAACGACGAGCTGGCGAGGCTGGGCGTGCACGACCTGGTGCCTTCCTACACCGCTCTGGCCGCCCACGCTGACCCGCTCTGCGACTGGGAGGCGGTGCGCCGCGTGGTGGACGGCTGCCTGGCCTCCATGCCGCCCGAAGAAGCCAAATTGCTGGCGCGCTCCGTGCGGCATGTGCTGCCGGTTTCCTACCAGGGCGAGGACCTGCAGCGCGTGGCGGACCACGCGAAGCTCTCCCCCGAAGAAGTGATAAAGCGCCATACGGCCCCCGAATATCTGGTGGCTATGATAGGTTTCCGCCCTCACTTTCCTTACCTGCTGGGCCTGGACCGCACTTTGGTCACGCCGCGGCTGGACTCGCCGCGCCTGGCCGTGCCGGCCGGCGCCGTGGGCATAGGCGGCGAGCAGACCGGCGTCTACCCGGAGACCTCGCCCGGCGGCTGGAACATCCTCGGCATGACCCAGCCCGAGCTGCTCTATTCCATAGATCCCGGCGATACGGTGGTCTTTAAGCGGGTGGAAGAATGACGCTGATAAACTGCGACATCGGCGAGCAGGGCCCCCTGCACGAAGGCGACCGGAAGCTGATGGCTTTCCTCCACATCGCCAACCTGGCCTGTGACGGCCACGCCGGCGACAAGGAGAGCGTGGCGGCCTTCCGCGCGCTGGCCGAAAAGCTCGGGGTGCGGCTGGCCGCGCATCTCTCGTACCCGGACAAACCCAATTTTGGCCGCGCCGGCATGGAGATAACCGACGAAAAACTGCTGGCCGCGCTGGCCGCCCAACTGGCGCTGCTGCCCGGCGTTACGCTGGTCAAGTTCCACGGCGCGCTTTATAACGAGGCCTGCCGCGACGCCCGCCTGGCCGGCGTGCTGGCCGGCTGGCTGCGGCAGTGCGGCGTCTCAGGCGTGCTGGCGCCGGACGATTCCGAGCTGGCTTACGCCGCGTACAGGCTGGGCGTGACCGTGCTGCGCGAGGCTTTCCTGGACCGCCGTTACGCGTTTGACGAAGCCGCCGGCCATCTGCGCCTGTTGTCCCGCGCCGCGCCCGACGCCGTAATAGAAAACGTGAGCGAAGCCCTGGCCCAGGCCGATGAGATCATCAAGCGCTGCAGGGTCAATGTCAGCGGCGATCCCGCCAGGCCCGTTTGGAAAGCGATAAAGGCCGACACCGTCTGCATCCACTCCGATTCCCCGATAGCGCTTGAGCTGGCGCAAAAACTGCGCGCGGCGTTGGACCAAGCCGAAAAAGCCGTCGCCGCCGCCGGAGTCAGGGGCAATATCCGCCTGGTCAAACCCGGCTTCTGTGGTACCGCCGGCCTGCCGGCATACGGCAGGCAGCATATCGGCGTCTCGCCGGGCGGGGCCATGGATTGTTTTTCGCTGAAGCGCGGGAACCTGATGCTGGGCAATCCCGAAGGCAGCCCGGTTCTGGAGATACTGGGGCCGCCGGAGCTCGAGCTGCTGACGCCGGGCCGCTTCGTGCTGACGGGCGCCCGCCTGGAGGCTTTCCTGCACCGCGGGAGCGGCGAGCCCGCCGCGGTGGAGCACAGCCGGGTCTATGAGGCCGAAGCCGGCGACAGGCTTAAGTTCGGCGACAGGAGCTACGGCCTGCATACCTATTTCTGTTTCAGGGGCCGCGACGGCGGCGGCCCCGCGCCGGCGGAAGCGGTGCCTTTCTCCGCCGTCAGCGGCTGGGCCGATCCCCAGGGGCGCATCCGCGTGCTGCCCGGCCCGGAATACCACTGCCTAAAGCAGCCCGGGCTGTTCTTCCTGACCCAATGGCGCACCACCTACAAAATGGATAAGATGGGCATCCGCCTTGCCGGCGAGCCGGGGCTGAGCTGCAATATGGGCAATATGATCTCCGGGGCCGTGGCCGACGGGACCATACAGCTGACGCCCGAAAGCCCCATCGTTCTGCTGCGGCACCGCCAGACCACCGGCGGTTACCCGCGCATCTTCAACGTGATCTCGGCGGACATAGACCTGCTGGGGCAGTTCGCTCCTAACCAGCCCATACATTTCGTCGAGGTTACCCTGCAGGAAGCCCGCGACTTCGCCCGGCAGAAAGAAGAATCCCTCTCAAAACTCCGCCGGACTTAGGCGGGCTACGGCTTTGGGGGCGGGCTGTCCTGGGGCGGGTCGGCCTGAAGGAATTTTACTTTGGCCGGATTCTTGGCGTTCGTCGCGCCTATGCCGCATTTGGGGCAGCGGCGCAGGCAATCGTTATAGGTGTTCGCGGGCGGGATCACATTTGCGGTTATCTGCTCCATCGCTTTGCCGCAGCCGGGGCAGCGGAGACTGGGTAAGGTAGGCATAGTTAAAGTTTATATTCTGTTGGGGCTGAGTTGCAAGCGATCCGGGACCTATCTGCACACCCGGGCGAGCTCGGCGATATCGTTAACGGTCAGTTGCAGGCCGCAGCCCTTGTTTACGGGGTACATGAGACTGTCCGGGCCGGGAACGTGGTTCAGGCCAAGGGCGTGGCCCAGCTCATGGGCGAGCAGGCTCACCAGCTGCGCGCGGTCCGTGTACTTGTAAATATCTATCGTCTGAATCCCGCCGGAAACCCTGTATAAACCTTCCTCGTACCTGCCTATGACCGAGCCCGCGCGGTTGTATTGCTCCACGTTTATATTAAGCTGCACGATGAGGTGGTTTAGCGTGGTGCCGAGCGCGTTAAGGGTATCCACGTCCGCGTTCACGGCGGCCTCGATCATTTTGATCCCGCCGAACTGCATGGTGAGCTCCGCCAGTTTTTTATTGACGAGCAGGACTTCCGCGGGCGGAGCGCTGCCCCGCAGGTTCAGGCGCCGCACCCCGGCGTTGTAGGCGGCCTCTCTTTCTTTGTAGCGGCCCATTATGGCCTTGAGCCTGGCGTCTTCCGCCTCCACCTTCGCGGAGAGCTCATCGTACCTGGCTTTCAGCTCCTTATAGGACTCCAGGGTCTGGTCCGTCGTGAAACCGAGCGCCTTGAGCTTGTCCAGCGCGGCCTGGCGGCTGTCGTAGACGAGGCTTATCGTAACGTCGCCGCTGCTCCGTGTAAATTCAAAAAGGTTTCTGTGCGACGGGGCCTCCCAGGCGGTTTCGGCTTCTCTCAGGGCGCCGGCCAGTTCCTCCCGCGTGAGGGTGTAACCGGGGTCGATAGTCCCTATGGAATAAGTGACGGGGGAGGAGCAGGGAAATATCTTCGCCCGGAGGATGCGCGCCGCCCCCAGGTACTGGCCTTTATGGTTATTCCACTGGTACCCGGCGGCGCCCAGGGCCGCTATCAGCAAAAAACAGGTTATCAGCTTGCGCATCCGTAAATTATACGATTTCCAACCCGACACGCCCTTGTCGGGGTCGTCTGCTATGCTATTTATGCTGTAGACGGCGTTAAATTAACTTGGCAAGGGGGAAGTATGGGAAACCTGAACAGAGTGATGCTGATAGGGCGGCTGACGCGGGACCCGGAGGTGACGGAGTTCAAGAACGGCGGCAAGGTGGCGAACCTGGGCTTTGCCGTGCACAACGTGCGCAAGAGCGCGCAGACGGGCGAGTGGGAGGAAACCCCGGTGTGGCTGAATATGAAGGCCTACAACCACGAGCCCGGGCGCAAACTGGCGGACCTGGCGGGCAAGCTTAAGAAGGGGCGGCAGGTGTTCGTGGAAGGCCACCTGGTGCTGGAGCAATGGGACGGCAAAGAGGACGGCAAGCACCATTCTAAACTGCTGGTCTATGTGGACGGCATAGAGTTCATGGGCGAGAAGCCCCGGGCCGGGGACGAGCCCGCGCCCGGCCCGGCGGACCATGCCCCGGGCGAGCACGTGGAAGACGCAGGCTGGCCGGAAGAGCCGGCCCCGAAGCCGGCCAAGGCCGCCCGCCGGAAATAGCTCCGGTTGGAAATGAAAGACCGGAGGCCCAGCCTCCGGTTTTTTATTGGAGCGCGGAAAAAGCGGCGGGGGCGGCTAACATGGCGGAAATAAGTGTAAAATAAATATATACCTATGAAAAAACTTTCAACGATCTGGGCGAAGTTCGGCAAACTCCATTTGGGGCTGTATTTTATTTTTTCGCTGATGGTGTTCTTCGGCAGCACCACCGCTTTCTTTTTCGAGAAATACTCGCTTTTAGACCCCGGTCTTTTGAAAACTGAATTGCAGAATGTGCTGGACGCCAGGGAGAAGGGGGACTCCTACCAGCCCACGGAAGCCGTCAAAGAGAACCTCTCCAAGGCGTTCACTCTTACGAAGCGTCTCAAGTCGGGCGGAGAGATGAGTTATGAAGCCAAGTCCGCGAACCTGGATCTCTCTTTTATTTTCCTGCTGATCTGGCTCCTGCCGCTCTACTGGCATTATTTTTCTAAGAAGCCGCAGGACCTCGGCCGGATAGAAAGACGGATAATAAATCTTCCGCTGGTCATCTTCGTCCTGGGCTGGGTCGTCGCCCTGCAGCGCTACCTGGGAAATGTGTCGTTCTACTCCGGGCATTATGGGGCCGTGCCGGCCAAGGCCAAGCTGGTTTTTGCCGTATCGGCCGTTCTGCTCGGCGCCTTTGTGAGCTATCTGAACCTGGAGCTGACCGGGCTCTATGTCCGCAGGTTCGTGGCAAAGCCGTTCTTCATGGAGAATAATCCTTACGGCCTGAAGTCCGGCTTCGCCATAAGCCTGATGCTGAGATATGCGCTGATGATCTTCTCGCTGGGCATGGTGCCGCTGCTGCTGTGCCTCTATTTCCCGATCCTCTCCAACCTCGATATCTTCGGCGGGATAGGCGGCACCAGCGAGCAGGCCCTGGCCTGGCTCCGCGTGTCTGAAAACGTGCGGGCGCTCATTCCTATCCTCCTTATCGGCGGCCTTGTGGCGTTGATGCTGGTCTTTCAGGCGGTTTCGATATTTCTTTACCGCCTGAATGTGCAGGCCCCGGTGAGCGCGCTGGTGCGCCGGATGAAGGCGGTGGCGGCCGGGGATTTCAGTTGCAAGACCTCGGTGCTGTACGCCGACGAGTTCGGCCAGCTCAAGGGCCATTTCAACATGATGCTGGACGGGCTGGTGGAGCGGGACCATATCAAGGACACCTTCGGCCGCTACGTCTCGCTGGAGATCGCGGAGAAGATCATGAAGAGCGGCAAGGTGAACCTGGCCGGCGAGGAGATACAGGCCACGGTGCTGTTCTCCGACATCCGGGGTTTCACGCCGCTGAGCGAGAAGCTGCCGCCGGTGGAGTTGATCCGGTTCCTGAACGAATACTTCACCTGCGTTACGCGGCCCATCACGGAGAACCGCGGCGTTATCAATAAATTCATGGGCGACGCCGTAATGGCTATCTTCTCGCCTGTATTCGGCGTGGAGGATCACCAGGCGGCGGCTTTAAGAGCCGCTCTGGGCATGCGGGAGGCCCTGAAGGAATTCAACGCGCGGGGGCGCCATCCCGAGGTTTTCTTCGGCGTAGGCGTGCACAGCGGCGGGCTGGTGGCCGGGAATGTCGGCACCGCGGAGCGGCTCGAGTATACGGTGCTGGGGGATACGGTGAACGTGGCCTCGCGCGTAGAGAGCCAGACCAAGACGGCCGCCACGGAGATACTGGTGAGCGAGGCCGTAGTGGCGGGGGTGGATAAAAGCCGGTTCGCCGATTTCTCCTTCATAGAATGCGCGCCCGTGCTCATGAAGGGCAAATCCCGGCCGATGGTGCTATATAAAGTGGAGCCCGTCTGCGGACCGAAAAAATAATCCTTTATCTGCCTACGACAATAACCGCGAAACTGTCTTTTAGCATGACAGGGCGCTGCCGTTTGGAACCTTCCTGCGGCGGCTCCTGTGCCGGCGCGAAGTCCGCCGCCGGCAGATAGACGTTGTGTGTTTTTAGGTCAATGGCCATGGTGCGCGAGCGGTTTTGCGTGTTTACTGTCTGCGCCACCTCGAATTTGCCCGGCGCGGTTTCGCTCGAGATGGTCAAGGTCCCGTCCCCGTTCGAGCTGAACGCGAACCCCTGTTCGGGGTCAAAGCCGCCGCCGTCTACGCCTTCGCCTATAGGCACTGTCGCGATGACCCGGCCGCCGACGGTGTCCAGTATGGACATCATTTTATTGCGGCAGCCGGAGAATATCCTGCGGCTCTTTTTGTCCAGGGCGATCCCTGCCGGCTCTTCGCAGGGCGCGAGCGGGAAGCGCCTTGTTACCGAGAGGGTGGCGGTGGCTATCTCCACTACCTCGCTGGTATTCTCGATGTTAACGTAGATATGTCCCGCCTCGTCCGTTTCCGCGAATTCCGGTTTGCCTCCGAGCGCGATAGTGGCGGCGACGGTTCCGGTGGCCGCGTCGAACGCCGTCGCGTCACCGCTGCCGCCGTTAAAGGAGAACACCAGCCCGGAGGCGGGGTCGTAGATAATGGCGTCGGGATTCTTTCCGGTCTTCACCTGGCCTAAGGTCTTCAGCGTGTCGAGGTCGAAAATAGTGGCGGTGTCCGCTTTTCCGTTGCTCGTAAAACCCCGCTTTAATTCAGGCGCCAGCGCTATTCCGTGTACGCCGGAAGTGTCGGGGATATCGCCGGCCAGCGTGTTGCTGTCTATGTCCACCACCATTACATGCGTGCCCCTTGAAATATACAGCCGCCTGGCCGCGCTGTCCACGGTCAGGGCGTCCCAGCCGCCTTCGCCGCCCAGTTTGATCTTGTTTATTACCCGGTAACCGGTATCAGCGGCGTTGGTCGCCGAAGCCAGCGGGAGTACCGTAAGGAAACACAATAGTTTGAATAATGAGGTTTTCATATATGTATTTTATTCCTCTCCTTTAAACTTTGCAAGCTGTCAGCGCGATGTAATTGCCCTGAGACGGATGCGTTTCGGCGCTTGAGTTGGCGTGCAGGGCGCCCTGTTTGCCAAAACCTGACAGGAAGTTCTGCGCCAAAATAAATTCACTCATTCATGCATGTTTTAAAAACATACAAGGATCTCGCGGCCTTCCGGGCGGGCGAAACTACCCGCAAATATATTACGATATAGTCTTAAACGCACCAGTAAAATATTGATCCGGCTTTCAAAGAAGTGTTGAGGCTAGTTTATATGAGAATTGTTAAGCGGCTTATCTTTATCGCGGCGGTTTCCCTTCTGTCCGTCCGGCTTTCCGCGCTGGACCTTAATGGCTGCGTGAAAATGGCTGTGGCTAACAGCCACGCCCTTAAGTCGGCCGACCTCAGGATCAACTCCGCCGCGAGCGGCTACGAAAGCGGCCGCAGGTCGCGTTTCCCCGTTCTTGCCGTTACAGGAGAGGACGGCTACAACCGCTACCAGCGGGACGCCGGCCTTCGCGACGGGCTGGCGGGGCAGCTCGGAGTGGAGTTCTCCTGGGACACTAAAAAGGCGCTTTCGGGCTACCAGGAGCTGAGCCGGCTGGAGCTGGAAAAGGCCCGCCTGCTCAGGGAGCTGTCTGAAAAAGATATCGTCAGGGCCGTGACCCGGGACTACTACGAACTGTACATCCTGCTGGGCAAGCGCGCCGACTACCGGGAAGCGCGCGATTATTTTTCTTCACATATAGAAGATATCGCGAAACTTGAGGCCGCCGGTCTGGACGTAAAGCTCGACAGGGTAAGGGCGGAAATACAGCTTAGGTCGCTTGAGCTGACCGCCCGGGAACTGGAGACGGATATCGCCGGCGTGCTGAAAGCGCTTTCTTCGGCCGCGGGCGCTGAACTGCGCGCAGAAGATATCGTTTATGAGGGCGGTTCCGAAGCCCTCGTCCGCCTGCCCGCGCTTGATCCGGCAAGCGTAGCGGCTTCCACCCGCAGCGCCGATGCCGCCGGGGCATTTTCGGCGAGGCTGGACCGGCTGGAAACAAGTTCGGTTTTCGAGGCTTACAGGCAGAGCAAGTTCGTCTATGCGCCCACCCTCCAGCTCGGCGTCTCGCGCAACCTGGACATCGATCCCGCCACGCAGCTCTACAGGACTTTTGTGCTGGTGAGCCTGGACGTTTTCGACTTCGGCGCGCGCGCGGAGGAGGGCAAGTCCCTCCTGCACGATTATGAGGCGCGGAAGGAAGCGGAGTTGGAGGGCCAGAAGCAGCTGCGGCTCGAGCTAAGCCGGCTGACGGCGGAGATAGACTCGGCGGCAGTTTCCTATGCCGGGCTGAAGAATAATTACGAGGCCGCGGCCGGGAATCTTGAAACAGCCAAACTTTATTACACCAAGGGGAAGATCAAGGAAACGGACCTGCTCAGTATCTTCTCCGAATACCTGGAAGCCAAACAGCAGTCCCGCGACGCCCTCGGCCGTTACTTCGGTAAAAAGGCCGAGCTGGCCTATCTCAGGGCGGGAGCGGAAAAATGAAGAAATTCGTCGACTGGCTGGATTTCAACCGCGTGGCGATAGTGTTCGCCGCGGCGCTGCTGTGCGCGGCCGGCGTCTATATGTACCGGCTCCTGCCCAAGGATGTTTTTCCGAACAGCGAATTTCCGCGCTTCCAGGTCGTCGCCGACATCGGTTTTGCCTCGCTAGAGACTACGGAGCTCAATATCACCCGGCCCCTGGAGGAAGCGCTGCAGACGGTGCCGGGCGTAATGGAAGTCCGCTCCGTCACCGAACGGGGAACCTCCACCATCGACATCTACCTGAAATGGGGCACGGACCTGAACCAGGCACTGCAGTACCTACAGTCGCGGATAGACCAGGCCAGGGTGCTGATGCCGCCCGGGGCCGCCATCCAGACCACCAAGATGACTACCAGCGCCTATCCGATGTCGGAGTACGGCGTCTGGTCCGACACGCTCACTTTAAAAGAGCTGTATACCACCGTGCGCTATTCCGCCATCCCCAGGCTCATCGGCGTGGACGGGGTGGCCAGGCTCGACGTTGTGGGCGCCGAGGAACCGGAAATCTGGGTGAAGCTTAACCCGGAAAAACTGGCCGGCTACAACCTGGACTACCAGGCGATAGCCGCCGCGGTGGGCGATATCAACAATCTCTCCTTTATCGGCACGGTGAGCGGCGGCGGCAAAACCATGTTCGCGGTGGGCGGCAGCAGGCTGGCCGGCGCGGCCGACATCGGCGGCGTGGTAATAGCCAGCCGCATGGGCAGGGCCGTGCGCCTGAGCGACGTGGCCGAGCTCTCGGAAGGCCGCGCCGAGGTCCGGCGGCTGGTAAGCATAAACGGGCATAAGGGCCTGTTCATCGACGTGCTTAAGCAGGGCGACGCCGACGGCCTGCGCCTGGGCAGCGACCTGGACGCGAAATTCGCCCAGCTTGAAAAAGAATACGGCGGCAAACTGCATGTTGCGAAATGGGACCTGTCCGACTTCGTGCGGGAATCCATACAGGGCATATTGATCGACATAATACTGGGCGTGCTCATAATACTGGCCATCGTCTATTACGTGATGGTCCGTCTGCGGTATTCCCTGCCGATAATGCTTATAGTGCCTATAGTGCTGGTGGTGGAATTCCTGGCCCTGAAGGCCATGGGGCTGACGGTGAACATTATGACGCTCGGCGGGCTGGCGGCGGCCATAGGCATAATTGCCGACAATGCCATAGTCATCACCGAGAGCTATGTCCGGTTCCGGGCGGAGGGAAAACCCGACCCGCTGGCTTCCTCCATGCGCTACATCGCCCCGATAACTATCTGGGCCACGCTCGTCAGCATCGTAGTCTTCGTGCCCCTGACGCTCCTAAGCGGCGTTCCGGGGCTTTTCTTCAAGCCGCTGGCCTTGACGCTCGCCAGCACTATAATAATCTCGCTCGTGATGGCGCTCTGCCTGCTGCCGGTGCTGATCTATTACTTCATAGAAAGGAACGGCGAGGCGCCGGCAGAGGAAAAAGAGCGCCGCTTATTCTCCGCGCTCAAGAGCGGGTATCTGAAACTCATCACTCTGGCGCTCACGCGCCGCAAGACCGTGGCCGCTGTCATCTCCGCGCTTTTGCTCGCGGGAGTCATAGTCTTCCTCAGGCTCCCAACGGGCTTTCTGCCCGAGTGGGACGAGGGGGATATAGTATTCGATTACCAGGCCGAGTCGGGCATGTCCCTTGAAGCGGTGGACAAAGTGATGGTCAAAGTCGAGGCGATAGTTGCCAAAGTGCCCGAGCTTAAGCTTTATGTGCGCAAGACCGGCACGCACCTAGGCACGCCCTTCGCCCCTCCCACCGTCGGGGAAATAGTGATACTGCTGAACCCGGACCGGGCCCGCTCTACCTTCGAGATCATGGACGACCTGCGGGCTAAGGTGGAAAAAGAATTCCCGGACCTGGATACCGATTTCCACCAGATCCTGCCTGACCGGCTGGGCGACCTGACCGGCAGCGCGAAGCCCATAGTGGTAAGCGTGGTCGGCAATAACCTGGACAAGGCGTGGGAGCTGGCGCGGCGCGTACAGGAAAAGCTTGAAAAGATCGACGGGCTTAACGGGGTGCTCGTGAACCTCCCGGCGGCGCAGAAAGAGATACGCGTGGTCCCCGACCAGAAACGGCTTTCCCTGCTGGGCCTGAGCAGCGCCGACGCTTTCCGGTATTCCGGGCTTGCCCTTTACGGCGAGACCGTGACCTCGGTCGCGCGGGGCGTGCAGTTGATCCCGGTGCGCGCCATGTACGCCGGCGCTTTCCGCTCGGACGCCTCGGCCCTGGGGCGCATCCCCGTCTACACCCCCAACGGCGGCGTGCTGCCTCTCGACAAGCTGATGGCGTTCAGTTCCGCCGAGCAGGTGCCGGAAGTCCACCACAAGAACGGCTCCATAGTTGTAAGCGTGAACGCGGAGATAGGCGACAGGCCGCTGGGCGACGCTATCGGCGACGTAAAGGCCGCGCTGGCCGGCATGGGCTCGGCCGATTACAGCATAGAGCTTGAGGGGAACTACAAAGAGCAGCAGAACTCCTTCCATGAACTCCTGCTGGTGCTTGTGTTCTCGGCGCTGCTGATACTGCTGTGCCTGCTTTTTATCTTCGAGTCCTATCTCACCTCGCTGGCCGTTTTCGCGGGCACCCTCGCTTCAACCACCTTTGTGGTTTTCGGACTGAAGCTGGCCGGCATCGAGTTCGACGTCTCTTCCTTTACCGGCATGATAACCGTCATGGGCATAGTGGTGAACAACGGCATACTGGTTATAGCTTTCGCTGAAAGGGCCGCCAACGCCGGCCTGGCGCCCGCCGCCGCCGTGATGGAAGCCTGCACCCTGCGCTTCAGGCCGGTGCTGATAACCAACCTGGCGGCCATAGCGGGTTTCCTGCCCATGGCGCTGAATATCGGCAAAGGCGGCGAGGTGCTGCGTCCCTTCTCCGTGGCCATGATCAGCGGCCTGGTGGGAGCTATGTTCTTCTCCCTGGTCGCTATTCCGGTTTTTTATCTCTTCCTGCATGAACGCGGAAAATACGTCGGCAAGGCGGTCAGAGGTGATGAACATGAATGAAGCGTTGAAAAATATAATGACGCGCAAGAGCGTGCGCGCTTTTACGGACGCGCCGGTGAGCGAGGCGCAGTTGACGGAGCTGGTTAAGGCGGGAATGGCCGCGCCGACCGCCGTGGATACGCGGCCCTGGGATTTCATCGTGGTAACGGATAAAACCCTGCTGGGACAGTTAGCGGAAAGCCTGCCGTACGCGAAAATGACGGCGCAGGCCGCCGCGGCGATAGTTGTCACCGGCGATCTGCGGCGGCAGCACGGCGGGGAGAAGGCCTTGTTCTGGCTGATGGATTGCAGCGCCGCTACCGAGAATATCCTTCTGGCGGCCGAGTCGCTGGGGCTGGGCGCTGTCTGGACGGCGCTATTCCCGGAGGCGGAGCGGATTTCCATAGTTAGAAAGCTCCTGGGCATCCCGGAGCATAGTATCCCGCTGAATTTAATTCCTTTAGGCGTCCCGGCGGGTAAGCCGCGCGCCAAAGATAAATACGACCCGGCACGGGTCCATAAAAACCGCTGGTGACCTCGACTTGAACGGCGCCCGCCTTTATTTATTAGGCGCTTCCGGGTTTGCCATGGGTAGCCGTCTAAGGTAAGATAGTGACTTCTACTGGAGGAAACCACTATGCAAGACACTTTACTGTATGAGTACCTGCTAGGATTAAAGTCACCATGGAGCGTGAGCCGGGTGAATCT
>CAIQNV010000023.1 GCA_903873295.1 uncultured Elusimicrobia bacterium | reverse complement strand
GGGTTAGCAAAACCCCGCCGGAGCCCGACGCTTGCGTAAGCGCGGAGGGCGAGGCAGGGAAGGGCGGGCACGGTGTGCCCGACCCTGTTTTTGCGTTCCGGCCCCCCGGGCGCCCGCTAAGGGTGAAACCTGATCAGCAATCTGGCTCCCGGGCTAGGGTTCGGTCACAACTCTCGGCCTCGCCGTCGCTCAGCCTCGGTCGCGACCCCGGCTCCGCGCTGCGGCCTGCTGGCCTCGCGCGTCCGCCTTTCGAACCCTAACGCAAGCCATAATTATGGCTTGCTGCCCGTGCGCCAAATTTAAAAACCCCCCATAAAAAGGGGTTTTCAAATTTGGCTCCCGGGCTAGGGTTCGAACCTAGGCTAACGGCGTCAAAGGCCGCTGTGCTACCACTACACCACCCGGGAATAAAATCTGACTCGCGGGACAGCGAAAAAACCCTTCCCGCCGCCTGCGGGAAGGAACTTGCCTTGCCGCTTCCAGTATTAAAAGCCTTCCGTTTGGGTCGGCTCGGCCACAGGTCCTGACTTGGCCATCTCTTTCTCATACTCCTTAAGTATGAGCTGCTCAAGCACGCCGCGGAACTCGTTATTTATAGGATGAGCTATGTCCTTATAGGTGCCGTCCTTGATCTTCCTGGAGGGCATACATACGATAAGGCCGTTATTGCCGCTCACAACCTTCATATTATGCACCACGAAGGCACTATCAAAGGTCACAGTGGCAAAAGCCTTAAGCCGGGCCTCGTTCCTGAGATGTATCCTCACTTCGGTGATTTCCATGCTGTTCCCCCTATTTCCGCCCCCCGACAGAATCCGGCTTCCGGCCGGAATTTCACATCCACTCTTCAAGGCAGCGTTACGATGATTCTACTTAGAAGAAATTCTAGCAAAATTTTGTTAAAAAAACCGTGTAGCCGCGCACCCGCCCCATTTCCGCGGCTATCCGGGCGGCTTTGGCCCTGCTCCTGAATAGGCCGAAAACAGAGGCTCCGGAGCCCGACATCAGCGCGGCTCCGGCCCCGAGTTTTACAAGCCTTTCCTTCGCCAGCCTTACGGCCTTATACCGGGGAAGCACCGGGTCCTCCAGCCTGTTGAAAAGCGGACCCGCCCGCCCCGCGGCGAACCCGCCCCCTTTTATCAGAGCGCGAAGCTTGCGAAAATCACGCAGGCGCCCGAGGATCTCCCGCTTGGTTCCGAGCCTGAGACTATGGTAAACCTCTTTAGTATAAACAGGCGTCCCCGGGTAGACCAGCACAATATGCGGCGCTCTTCCCGCGGGCTTAAGGACCTTAAGCTTTTCTCCTCTGCCGGCGCCTTCGGCCATGCGGGCCTCAAGCATGAAAAACGGCACATCGGAGCCCAGCCCCGCCGCTATCTTCAGCAGCCGGCCCGCGGCGCCGCGCGGCAGCGCGTAAAGCCGGGCAAGGCCCAGCAGCGCCGCCGCGGCATCGGAGGACCCGCCGCCCAGGCCCGCGCCCACCGGGATATTCTTTTCCAGCTTTATCTCTACCGCCGGGCTCAGGCCGAATACTTTAAAAAATTCCGCTGCCGCTTTGAAGACGATATTCTCCGCCGGGCGGCAGAGCCCCCGCGGCCCGCCTTCGACCAGCAGCTTTATGCCCGGCGCGGCGGTCTTCTTAAGTGAAAGCCGGTCGCTTACGCCTATCCGCGCGAACAGCGTAACCAGGTCATGATAGCCGTCGGGACGGCGGCGCGTGACCTCAAGGAAAAGGTTGATCTTGGCGAAAGCCTTAAGCGTTATCATAAGTTATAAGGAACAAGTGGTAAGTAGTAAGTCCTTAATCCTTAAACCTTAATCCCTGACCCTTTCTTACTCCGGCAGCTTCAGCGTGTTGGCGCCGCTGAAATTCATCTGGTCCTTGTCCAGCGTGAGGCGCAGAGAGACAAAAGGCATTTTAAAATCCAGGGTCTGCGGAAAAAGATAGAGATTTTTCAAAAAGTAGGTCCCCGGCCTGAAGGTCAGCCTGCTCTCGGCGTTATTAGTTATCTCCGCCGGCCAGGAGAGCGCGCTGTCCAGACAGACCTCCCCTGAGCCGCCCTTAAAACAGGGCTCCCGCCAGCCGCCGCTCTGCGCTTCCGGGAGATAATCGCCGGCGAACCAGCCGCTCAATTCCCCGGAGATAAGTGAAGCCCAGTAGCTGAAAGTCCCGGAGTCTATGTCTTTTATCGCAATTGTGTCCAAAGCCGTTACGCCGTTGGAGACCCTGCCTTTCCACAGCGGGACCATCAGCGGCCCCATCACGGTCAGGCTGAAATCCGAAGGCGGGGAAAAATTCAGGATGGCGTCGAACTTCACGGTCTTGCCGCGCAGCTTCGCCTCCACCTTGGCGAAAGAGGAAAATCTCAGGCCGGCTGGGCTGAAATTCCGGAGGTAGGCCAGCTCCAGCGCGGGCAGCGCGGCCGGCGCTATTTTTTTCCGGAGCTCATCCAGCCGGGCCGCGGCCTTGGCGCGCTTGGCGGGTTTTTCCAACAGCCAGGAATTCTTCCAGGCCAGCCAGGCCTTGCCGTCATCGCCGGCGGCCGCGTAAATCTCCCCGGCGTGGGCCCAGATTATGGCGTCGTCGCAGACCGCTTTTACCGCCTGCTTGATTCCCTCCTGCGCCCCCGGCAGGTTGCCGCGCTTGAAGCTTACCCAGGCCAGCGAATCGAGGTAGGCGCCATTTTCCGGCTCCAGGGCCAGCGCCCCGCGGATCAGCAGCTCGGCCTCGTCCAGTTTCAGGCCCCTGTCGGCCAGGGAATAGCCCAGATAATTCATCACATTGGCGTTGTCCGGCTTTTTTACCAGCAGATAGCGGAAACTTTCCTCCGCGGCGGCAATATCGTTCTCGCGCTCGCTTATGACCGCGTACTGCATGCGGGCCTCGGCGTTATCCGGGTCCTTGAGGAGGAGGCTCTTCAGCAGCCCGCGCGCCTTGCCGGTCTTGCCGGTATCGTCGTAGCCGAGCGCCAGGAAATAGGCCACCTCGGTATTGTCGGGCCACTTTTTGAGCGCGAGCCCGAGCAGGGCTATGGCTTTTTCGTAGCGCCCGCTCTGCGTATAGTAATAGGCCAGGCGCAGCACCAGACCGGCGTCGTCCTTAAGCCCGCCGGAGCCTTCGAGGTAGGACGCCGCCGCGTAAAATTCCCGCTTCTGCTCGTTGATCACGGAAAGCCAGAAGCAGGCGGTGGGATCTTTTTTATCCAGCGCCCAGGCCGTCAGGAAATACTTCTCAGCCTCTGCAGCATCGTTCAGCGCAGGCCCGGCGTAAAGCTCGCCCAAGTGGTCGAACAGCTCTATGTTCCGCGGCTCCAGCGTTATGAGCTCCAGATACTCCGCGAGCGCCGCAGCGGTATCGCTCTGCGTCTCGTAAAAATTGGCCAGCATATAGCGCGGCTGCGGATAAAAAGGGTCCGCCTCCTTGGATTTTACGAGATTTTCCCTTACCCCGGCCGCGTTCCCCTTTGTGTTATGCAGCACGGCCAGCTGGTAATAGACCTCCGCGGAGTCCTCCGTGCGCAGCGCCATGTATTTTTCAAGATAGTCTATCGCTTTGTCCGGGCTGCGCGAACTCCACAGGCTGGCCAGCTGGTAAAAAGCTTCGTAGGCGGTGGGGTCGAGCTCGGCGCCTTTCTCATAAGCCGCGCGCGCCCCTTCCAGATCTCCCCGGGCCCACTTCACATTGCCGTAAAGCACCCAGTTGTCGGCGGTCGCGGAATCGGTTTGCACCACATACTCCGCCCACTGCGCGGCCTCCTCTACCTTGCCTATGTGCAGGGCCAGGTTAAGCGCCTGCTTGTAGACGAACACGGACTGGGGGTCCAGCAGCATGGTGCGGCGGTATTCCTGCAGGGCGGAATCATAGTTCCCTTTCCGCTCCTGCACCATCCCGTTCATGAAATGAAGATAGGCTTCTTTGTCGGCCGCGGCCGCCGAAGCCGCCGCCAGGCCGGCCAGGAGCAGAACGGCGTGAATAATTCTTTTTATCATAGGTCCGTTAACCTCTTACTCCGCTTTCGCCTTCACCTTTGCCCGCAGCAGCAAAGCCGCGTCGGTATTATTATAGAATTTTGGCCTTTTGCCGACCATCTCAAAACCGCGCGCGAGGTACAGCGCTATGGCCGGCGCGTTCTTCTCGTTGACCTCCAGGTCTATTTCCCGGCAGGCGCTCTTGGCCGCGTATTCGAACAGCTTCCCCAGCAGGGCCGAAGCCGCTCCGCGCCGCAGGAAAGCGCCGCTCACGGCCAGAGTGTTAAGCTGCACCTGCGGCCTGAGTATCCAGAAATTTATGAACCCCGCCGGCCGCCCGTCTATTTCGGCGGCCAGCGTGACCGCATTGCGGTTTGCTTCCTCCGCCTCGAACCCTTTCGCGCCCCAGGCCGGATAGCCCGGATGCTCCGCCTCGATCGCCGCGAAAGCGGCGTAGTCTTCTTTTCTTGCTCTGCGTATCAGCATAAAAAATAGTCGGGAGTCGGGAATCGTGGATCGGGAATCCATTGGAATGGGAATCTTACTTTCTGCGATCTTCGATTTATGATTCTCGATTCCCGATTCATGATTGTGTTAATTCGTATTTCGCCGGCTTCAGATAAAGCGGCTTCAGCGTCTTGTTCTTATACGCCAGCGCGGCTTTGATAATATAAGCCGGAATTATTTTCGACAAAGCGGCCGGCGCCTTTACCTCGTTCTCCGGAGCCAGCGCGTAAATTCCCGGGGCCTCCTCCGCGTCGGCTATTACGTAAAAAGCCGCGCCGAGCCCCGACAGAAGTTTTTTCATCTCTTCCGCCTTAAGCCACGCGGGCTCCCCTTCCGGGCGCGGCAGCGCCGGGCCGCCGGCGAGGAAAACCTGGCAGAAGTACTCGTCCTTGAAAGCGTGCAGCAGCACGGCCAGGCGCGCCCCGCCGGCTTTCGCGGCCCAGGCTTTGAAATGGCCGCTTTCAAAAGCCTGCAGCGCCAGTATTTCAAAAAGCGTGGCGGTATAAACCCGCGCGCCGGCCATGGCTTTTAGCGCCCCGGCCAGCGTCAGGGAGATCCGTATGCCGGTGAACCGCCCGGGGCCGCGCGCCGCGCACACGGTATTTACCCCGCGCAGCTGCGCCCCGGCCTTTTCCAGTTCCCTTTTAACCAGGCCGAAAAGGACGCGCTCCTGGTTGAAAACTTTTTTTTGCGCCTGGAAATACCGGCCGCCCGCCAGGACCGCTATTTTCAGCCTGGCGCCGGAAGTGAAAAGGCCCAATATTATTTTTTTCTCCATTTAGCCTCTATCTCCCCGCCGGCCCGCCGGCCCGCCGCGCCGGGTGTTATCTTTATAACCCTCCGGTCGCCGCCGGCCAGTTCAAACTCCAGCCTTACCGGCTCCCGGCCGCACGTTCCTGCCGCGGCCGGCCATTCCACGGCGGTTATCCCGTCGGCGCGGCCCAGGTACTCGTCAAGGCCGATATTCTCCATATCGGCCTCCCCGGCGCGGAAAAGATCGAAGTGGTAGAGCTTAAGGCGCCCCCGGTAGGCGCGCATAAGGTTAAAGCTGGCGCTGACCGGCAGTTTTTTCGCGCCCAGCCCCGCGGCCAGCTCTCTCACAAAAAATGTCTTGCCGGAGCCTATCGGCCCTTCCAGGAACAGCGCGTCCCCGCCCTTCAGCCCCGAGGCAAAAAGCCGCGCCAGCCGCGCCGTATCGGCGGGGCAGGAGCTTTTAAAACTAAAAGTGTTCGAAGCTTTTGACCTTGCCATTAAAGTTCTCTATCTCGGAGCCGGAACCCTTTTCGAGCCGGCCCACCACCGCAACCGACGGCAGCAGTTTTTTAATACGGGCCAGCCTGCCCGCGGGAGCGGTAAAGATCAGGCCGTAGTCCTCTCCGCCGTTTATCGCGTAGTGCCGCCAGGGTTTTTTCTTTAAAGCGCTGTAAGCCCGCAGGGCGGGTGCACAGACCCCCTCGCCGGGGCTCACGATGACACGGCAGCGCGAAAGTTCGGAGATTATGTCCGCGCTGCGCGCCAGCCCGTCGGAATTGTCCAGCATGGCGGAGGCCAGGCCTTCCCTGCCTATCAGCGCTCCGGCTTCAAGCATGGGCTCCGGCTGCCAGAAAGCCTTTACCAGTCCGGGGAATTTCCTTCTTTCACCGGGCCGGCCTCCCATCAGGATCTCCAGCCCCGCGGCCGCCAGGCCAAGCGGGCCTACGTTGAAAAGCAGGTCGCCGGGTTTGGCCCCGTAGCGCGTCACTATTTCAGAGCCGCCGGACTCGCCCCAGACCGTCATGTAGAAATGGTTTTCCCGCGCCCCCGCCAGATTGCCGCCGGCTATCGAGATCCCGAAGCGCAGCGCCTCGGCCTTTAGCGCCTTCATGAAGCGCAGCGTAAAAGCTTTAGGGGTATTTTTTCGCAGGCCGGAACCGACCACGCAGGAGACCGGCTTCACCTCCCCCATGGAGGCCAGATCGCTCAAATTTATGCGCATGAGCTTGCGGGCCAGGTCCTCCGGAGTTGCGAAGCGCGCCAGGTAGTGGGTTCCTTCCACCATTTCGTCGGTGGTTATAACCAGGTCCTTACCCGCGCCGTGCCTGAGCACGGCGCAGTCGTCCCCGGGACCCAGCAGCAGCCGGCGGTCCAGCGGGAACCGGAAATTTTTTTCTATATGCTCTATCAGGCGGGCCTCGCTGCCTTTTTGCCTCTTTTTCATAAGTATCTTAACGCCTCGGGCAGGAAATCCAGCAGTTCGCCGGCCAGCACGCAGCGCTCCGTATATTTCTTCGCTGCCAGGTCTCCGCAAAGCCCGTGCAGGAAGACGGCCAGCGCGGCGCTGCCGAGCGCCGTTCCCGGAGTAAATCCCCTGGCCAGGCCGCTCTGTGCGTAAAAGCCCGCGGTCAATCCCGCCAGCACGTCGCCGGAGCCGCCCTTCGCCAGTTCCGGGCCGCCGGAGATGTTCTTTAAAATTGTTTTGCCCCCGCAGATCAGCGTGCCGGGGCCCTTGAGCGCCGCCGTGCCGCCGGTCAGGGCCGCCAGGGCCGCCGCGCAGGCGGGCCTGTCGGAAACGGCCTTGCCAAGCAGCCGCGCGGCTTCGCCGGCGTGCGGAGTGAAGATAGCGGGAAAAGCTTTAATTTTAAACGGGCGCGGGCCGCAGGCCAGGGCGTTGAGCGCATCGGCGTCCACCACCGCGGGGAGCTCCAGGGTCTTCAGGAGTTTCAGCGCGAAAGCGCGCGCCCCCCGGGAGGAGCCCAGGCCGGGGCCTATCAGCAGCGTATCTATTTTTTTAGCGCCGGCGAAAGCGGCCACCTGCGAAGCGGCGACCGCGGTAAAAGCGCCGCCTGAGCAGGCGCCGCCGAAAGTCATAACCTCGGGCAGAGCGCAGGCGATCGTTTTCCTTTCGCTTTCAGGGCAGGCCACGGTCACCAGCCCGGCGCCGGACTTCAGGGCGGCCCGGGCTGAAAGTATAGCCGCGCCGGTCATCCCGCGGGAACCGGCGACCACCAGCACCCGGCCGAAATCGCCTTTATGGGAGTTCTTCGGCCGCGGCGGCAGCTGCGCCTGCAGATAATGTCGGGTGAGTAAATTTACTTTCATTGCGTTAAGCCTGAAAGGCTATCACGGCGGCCACGGCATGGCTGCCGGTGTGCGAAATCGAGACCAGCAGGCGCGCGGCGCGGCCTTTTATTTTCACTATCGGGCGGCCGCTGGCGGTGTTTTCCACCTCTATGCTTTTGAGGGCGATTTTTTTATCGTCCAGCGCCTTTATCACGGCTTCCTTCACCGCGAAGCGCGCGGCGAGCCGCTCGAATTTATTCTTGCTCTTAAGCGAATAGGCGAGCTCTCCGGCGGTAAAAACCTTTTTCAGGAACCCGGGGCTGCGCTCCGCCAGCCCGCGTACCCTGGAAACCTCGACAAGGTCGACGCCGAGCCCAATAATGCCCTGCAACTCTTTTTTGTTTTTCAACACTCTTCCTGATTTGTTGTTCATTTTAAATCTTTTCCGCTGAAGCGGGTGTCCGGGTGTTGTTTCGCGCACCCTTTGGGGAAGGGGGCCCCGCCCTTGGCGGGGGGAACCGCGCAACGGTTCCTGCGGGTGCGCGGGGCAACACCCGGACAGGCCCCGCGAACCCTAACGAACCGTCACGCTTTTAGCTAAATTGCGCGGCTTGTCTATGTCGCACTTCTTGGCCAGCGCCACGTAATAGGCGAAGATCTGCAGCGGCAGCACCGTCAGCATCGGAGTAAAAAGTTCACCGGCCGCCGGCAGCACTATGTAGCGCGAAGCCTTGACGGTCTTTTGCGAGGCCGCGTCCACTATGGCCACCACCTCGGCGCCGCGCGCCTTGGCTTCCTCCACATTGCCGGCCATCAGCGCCAGGGCCCGCCCGGAAGGCGCCACGGCCAGCAGCGGCATGCCCTTGTAAATTATGGCTATCGGGCCGTGCTTCATCTCGCCGGCGGCGTAGCCCTCGGCGTGCACGTAGGAGATCTCTTTTATCTTAAGCGCGCCTTCCAGCGCTATGGGATAGTTTATATGCCTGGAGATAAAAAGGAAATGCTCGCTGGAGGCGAAGCTGTCCGCGATCTTCGCGATCTCCTTTTCCTGGGCCAGCGTCTCTTCTATAAGGCGCGGGATCTTCAGCAGTTCCTCCGCGTAGCGCCTCGCGTCATTGCCGGGCAGGCGGCCCCTGGCCGCGGCGAAATGCCCGGCCAGCAGATAGACGGCGGCCAGCTGGCCGAGGAACGCCTTGGTGGAAGCCACGCCTATCTCGGGCCCGCAGTGGGTGTAGAGCACATAGTCGGCCTCGCGCGTGAGCGTAGAGCCCACGGTGTTGGTGATGGCCAGCACCTTGGCGCCGGAAGTCTTCGCCTCCCGCACCGCAAAAAGAGTGTCGGCGGTTTCGCCGGACTGCGAGACGGCTATCACCAGCGTATTAGGGGCCATCAGCTTGGCGCGGTCCGTGAATTCCGAAGCCACGTCGGCGTGCGCGGCTATGCCGAAATTTTCGAAGAGACAGCGCCCGACGAGGGCCGCGTGATAGGCCGTGCCGCAGGCTATGAACTGCAGCGAGGAGAATGCCTTCATCGCCTCGGACGTGAGCCCCATCTCGGCCTTGAGAATATCCCCGCCCATAGGCAGCAGGCGGCCGCGCAGCGTATTTTCCACGGCCTCGGCCTGCTCATGTATCTCCTTGAGCATGAAGTGCCTGTAGCCGCCCTTCTCCGCCATGGTCGAATCCCACTGTATCGTGACGGCTTCTTTGGGCACTTTCTTGCCCAGGAAAGTGTAAAAATCCACCCCGTCTTTTTTCACGGCGGCCATTTCGCCGTCGTTGAGAAAGACCACGCGCTTGGTGTGCTTAAGAAAAGCGGAAACATCGGAGGCGATAAAATTCTCGCCTTTGCCCAGCCCCACCACCAGCGGGCTGTGCAGCCGCGCGGCCAGCAGCATGCCGGGGCATTTAGCCCAGAGCACCGAAAGGGCGAAAGAGCCCTTAAGGTCGGCCACGGCGCGGCGGAAAGCTTCGAAGAAGACCGGCTCCAGCATGTCGGAGCGCACGGCTTTTTCCTGCACGTGCAGGCTCTTGAGCTTTTCCTCTATGATATGGGCGATAACCTCGGTGTCGGTTTCGGATTTGAATTTATGGCCGCCGGCCAGCAGCTTTTCTTTCAGGTCGAGATAATTCTCGATGATGCCGTTATGCACCACCACCACCTGGGAGGAGCAGTCCGTGTGCGGGTGCGCGTTATCCTCGGAAGGGGCGCCGTGCGTGGCCCAGCGGGTATGGCCCACCCCGGAGCGGGCGCCTCTCACCGGCTCCGCGGCCACCAGTTTATCCAGCGCGTCCACGCGGCCGCTCACTCTTTTAAGGTAAAGGGAATTTTTAGCGTCCACGGCGGCTATGCCGCAGGAATCGTAGCCCCGGTACTCAAGCCGCTTAAGGCCGTCTATGAGGATATCCGTGGTCTTGTTGTCTCCGATATAGCCTGTTATTCCGCACATATAAAGGATTCCCTTGCGGCCGACCGCCTGACAGAGGTCACCGGCACGCCGGATCGGCGGCTGGTGAGCGGGCTGCTGTTACTGGATCAGCCTTTTCATTTCCGCCACGGCGGTCTTAAGGCCCACGAACATGCCGCGGGAAATAATAGAGAATCCGATATTGAGGCAGTCCATGCCTTCTATGCGCGCCACCGACGACACGTTATAGTAGTCCAGCCCGTGCCCGGCGTGCAGCTCCATCTTGAGCTCCTTCACCAGGAACCCGGCCAATTGCAGCTTCTCCAGCTCCTTGGCCTGCAGCTTCTTGCCCCAGGACTCGGCGTAGATCTTCGTGCAGAGCTCTATGCTGTCGGCGCCCATATTGTGGGCGGCGCGTATGGCCTGCGGCTCGGGGTCGGCGAAAATGCTGACTTCGATGCCGGCGCCGGAAAGGCTCTTGATCATCTTCTCAAGGTCGGCGCGCTTGCCGTCCAGCTTCAGGCCGCCCTGCGTGGTAAGTTCGCGCGGGCTTTCAGGCACCAGGCAGACGGAGTCCGGGCGCAGGCGCAGCGCTATCTTCTCCATTTCCGGGATGGCCGCCATCTCGAGGTGGACAAGGCCTTTAACCTCGTGGCGCACCCTTTCCACGTCGGAGTCCTGGATGTGCCGGCGGTCCTGCCGCAGATGCATTACGACCATGTCGCCGCCGGAGCTGTAAACCACGCGGGCGGCCTCGACGGTATCCGGATTCTTTTCCCCGCGCGCCTGGCGCAGCGTGGCGATGTGATCTATATTTACACCGAGCTTGATATGTCGCATGAGAGAACCTCCGTAAAGAATAAAGTATAAAACAGTTATTTGCCGCCGTCCGGCCGCCCGTTATTTCACCGCCACCGCCCCCGAATGCTTTTTGTAATGCTCCAGCAGTTCCTGCGCTATGGCTTTGATCTCGGCCCGGGATTCGCCCTCCACCAGCAGCCGCAGCAGCGGCTCGGTGCCGGAATAGCGTATGAAGATGCGCCCGTTGCCCTTTAGGTCGTTCTCGAATTTCACCACCTTGTCGCTGAAGCCGGTGACGCTCTTGAAAGCCGGCTTATGCGACACCTTGACCTTTTCCACCACCTGCGGATAGCGGTTCCAGTGGCGGCGGAACCAGCTGAACGGTTTGCCCGTGTCCAGCACTACGGCCAGCGTCTGCAGCGCGGTCAGTATTCCGTCGCCCGTGGGCGCGAATTCGCGGAAAATTATGTGCCCGCTGGACTCGCCGCCGAGCTTAAGGTCGCCCTTCTCCATGGCGTCGGTAACGTTCTTGTCGCCCACCGGCACCTGCGCAACGCTTATGCCCAGCCCGTCGAGATATCGGATCAGGCCGTAATTGGACATGAAGGTGAGGGAAACGCCGTTATTGGTGAGGAGCCCTTTTTTCTTGAGGTAAGGGGCGGCCATTGAAATTATATCGTCGCCGTCCAGCTGCGCGCCCTTCTCGTCCGCGAACATGCAGCGGTCGGCGTCGCCGTCGAAGCTGATGCCGCAGAAAGCGCCCCAGGCGGCGGCGGCCTTCGCCATTTTCCCGGTGTGCAGCGCGCCGCAGCCCACGTTGATATTATTCCCGTCCGGCTTATCGCCGATGACCTTCACCGTGGCGCCCAGGTCGCGGAATATCCGCGGGGCGATCTTATAGGCGGCGCCGTTAGCGCAGTCCAGAAGTATTTTATGGCCTTTAAGGCTGAAGCCGGGCGGCAGTGTGCCCTTGAGAAACTCCTCGTAATCCCCGGTGAAATCTTTTTTATGCAGCCCGGGGTGGGTGGGCGTGAAAGAAAGCGGCTTTTTGCCAAGGAGCAGCTTTTCCATCTTCTCTTCTATAGCTTCGCTCAGCTTGAGCCCGTCGCAGGAGAAGAATTTTATCCCGTTGAATTCGGGCGGATTGTGGCTGGCGGAGATGACTATGCCGAAATCGGCGTTCTCGCGCTTGACCAGGTAGGAAACCGCGGGCGTGGGTATTATGCCGAGGTCCACCACTTTGAACTTGCTGGCCCCGAGGCCCTCCACCAGGTATTTCTTTATAAGCCGGCCGGAGGCGCGCGAATCCATGCCCAGCAGCACGACAGGCTTGCCCGAGCCGGTTTTTTTATATTTCGGGAGCACGAGCGAGGCCGCATAGCCTATTTTGCGTATAAAATCGGGGGTGAAAGGATAATCCCAGGTGATGCCGCGTATGCCGTCAGTTCCAAAAAGTTTGCCCATTTTAGATAAGCTCCGCTTTAAAGCACCTTATATAATTTTATATTATATCATTAGTGACAGGGCGCTGTAAGCCCTGGAGAGGTGGCCGAGTGGTTTAAGGCGCCGGTCTTGAAAACCGGTGTACGGTTAATCCGTACCGTGGGTTCGAATCCCTCCCTCTCCGCCAAATTTTTGAGTCCCGGAATTTGGCACAATTTAAGTCCGCTTGAGCGTTTAGCTCCCGCAGTTTCTCCGCCGGAAAAATAAATTTTAATTTTATTTTCTTCCCGCCCATGATTAAATGCGAACCGAATTATTGTCCTTATGGC
>CAIQNV010000022.1 GCA_903873295.1 uncultured Elusimicrobia bacterium | reverse complement strand
GGTTTTCTGCGCAAGCAAAACCGCCGAGCCGGGACCGCGCAAAACCGCTATGCGGTTTATGCGTGGCTGGCCCCGCTTCGGGGGGAACCACGCAAGGGTTCCTGCGCGGCGGAATGGGCAACCCCATGCCCGGCCTCTGGTTTGCATCCGGGAGCGCCTGAATTGAATTTTGTAGAATGTTTGACAGGAGCTTAAAACTATTTTTTCGGCGCGGGCGCTTTTACGGGGAGATGTTAAATGGCAAATACGCGTCTTGTTGAGCTGTTCCTGGAGCTGGCTAAGCTGGACGGGCTTTCCGGGAAAGAGGCTCCTGTCGCCGCTTTCGCGGTCTCCTTTCTGAAGGAGCTCGACCTGCCGGCCCGGCAGGACGGCGCCGCCGCCGTTTCCGGGTCCGATACCGGCAACGTGGTCTGCCCTGTGGGCGGCGGCGGCGATTTTGTCCTACTCGCCCATATGGACACGGCCCGGTCTACCGCCTCCACAAGGCAGGTAGTCGCGGACGGCCGCATAACCTCGGACGGCAAAGGCCAACTGGGGGCTGACAACCGCGCCGGCATGGCCGCTATACTCTGCGCCGTCGAGCGGGCGGTAAATTCCGGCCAGCCGCTCAAGCCTTTTACCATAGCCTTCACCACGCAGGAAGAAACCAGCATGGCCGGCGGTCTGAATCTGGGCCTCCCGCCGGGCGTCCGCTGCGGTTTCGTCTTCGACTCTTCGCTGGACCCCGGCGAGTACGCTATAGCCTCGCCGGGCGCGGCTATTTTCTCCGCGCGGGTGGCCGGAAAACCTTCGCACGCCGGCATAGCCCCCGAAAAGGGCGTCTGCGCCATCCGCATAGCGGCGCGCGCCATCTCCGCGCTGGAGTTCGGCCGGCACGACGAGGAAACTACTTCCAATATCGGGACAATCACCGGCGGGGAAGCCACCAATGTGGTCCCGGGCTCGGCCCTGGTCAGGGGCGAGGTCCGCTCTTTGGACATCGCCAGGGTGCCGCCCATCCTGGACCGCATAAAGGCCGGTTTCGAAAAGGCCGCGGCGGACGCCGGGGGCGGAGTGCAGTTCGACTGGGCCTGGGACTTCAAACCCTACCGCCATGCCCCGGATTCCGAGGTCTGCCGTCTGGCCGCCGCCGCTCTGTGCGCCGCCGGGCTGGAGCCGGCGCCGGTGCCTTCGCACGGCGGCAGCGACGCGAATTCCCTCAACGCCAAAGGCGTAGCTACGGTCAATTTCGGCATTGGCGCCAGAAATCCGCACGCCGACGACGAGTATATACTTCTCGATCACCTGGAGAAAGCAACGGAGGTTGTATGGCAGCTTATAAAAAAATGAAGACGATTCTTCTAACCTGCGCCCTGCTGCTGTGCGGCGCCGCGTCACAGGCCGGGGAAACCCCCGGGCACCTGGTAATAATCGGCGGAGGCGACGGCACGGACCTGATAATGTCGCGCTTCATAGAACTAGCGGGCGGCAAGGAGTCTCGCATAGTGATAATCCCGCTGGCCAGCGAGGCCCCCCTGGAAGCGGCTAAAGACCAGGAGGAAGAGCTTAAACAACTGGGTGCGGGTTCCGCAGACTGGGTGATCTTCCCTAAAGGCGGCGCGGACACGGAAGAGAACCTGGCGAAATTCAGCGGCGCCACCGGAGTCTTCTTTACCGGCGGGGACCAGGTGCGGCTGGTGTCCTTCCTGGCGGGCACCCGTCTGCTGGAAGAGGTACGCAGGATATACCGCAAGGGAGGCGTAGTGGGCGGGACCAGCGCCGGCGCGGCCGTAATGAGCAAAGTAATGATAACCGGCGAGGACCTCCTGGAAGTCGACGACGAGGCTTTCACCGGCATAAGGGCCGGCAGCGTGGTTACCGCCGAAGGGTTCGGCTTCGTGCCGGCCGATATCGTGGTGGACCAGCATTTCCTTATGCGCAAGCGGCATAACCGGCTGCTCAGCGTCGTTCTGGAGAACCCGGGGCTTACCGGCATAGGCATAGACGAATCCACGGCCCTCATCGTGGGCCCCGACGGAGTCGGAGAAGTGATGGGGAACAGCCTGGTGGCCGTCTACGACGTCTCCGGCGCGGGCCCGGTTACCAGGGACGCCAAGGGGCACCTGGCGGCGGAGGGAATAACCCTGCATCTGCTGAAATCCGGCGACAGGTATAACCTTAAGAAAGCGCGGACGGGGACCAAGAAATGAAGCCAAAATTTACCTTTAATACGCTGGTGATGATCTACGCGGTGGTGGTCGCGGTGGCCGCGGGCACCTGGCTGCTGCCCGGCGGTGAATACCAGCGTCTGGAAAAGGACGGCAGGACGCTGGTCGTCGCCGGCTCCTTTCAGCCCGGGCTTACGGTGCCGCAGGGCCCGGCGGCGGTGCTGCTCGCCCCGATAAAAGGCTTCGTTAAATCGGCGGACATACTCGTTTTCCTCTTTGTGATCGGCGGCGCGTTCATGGTAATAGAAAAGACCGGAGCGCTGGCCTCCGGGCTGAGGCGGCTGGCCGCGTTCTTCACCAGAAAACCGGAGCTGCGTATTCTCTTCATCCCGGTCACGGTGGTGATCTTCTCTATAGCCGGCTCGGTGTTCGGCATGTGCGAGGAGACGATGCCGTTCGTGCTGATCTTCATCCCGCTGGCCCTGTCGCTGGGCTACGATTCCCTCGTGGGCACGGCCATCCCGTTCCTCGGAGCGGCGGCGGGCTTCGCGGGTTCCACTCTTAATCCTTTTATAGTCGGCATCGCGCAGCGCATCGCGGAGCTGCCCCCGCGTTCCGGCCTCGAATACCGCCTGCTCGTCTGGCTTATCAGCACTACGTGCATGGCCGCTTTCATCATGATCTACGCGGCCCGGATCAGGAAGGACCCGTCCAAAAGCCCGGTCTACGAGCTTGATAAATTGCGCAAGCACGATCTGCATCTGGACGCCGATAAAATGGAGCCTTTCCTCTGGAAGCATAAGCTGGTGCTTATGGTTTTCGGCCTGTCCATAGTCGCCCTTGTGTTCGGGGTGATGAAATACGAGTGGTTCATACAGGAGATCGCGGCGCTCTTCTTCGCGCTCGCGATAGCGGCGGGCCTGCTGGGCCGCCTGAGCCTGGACGAGTTGACCGACGCCTTCAAGGAAGGCGCCAGGGGCATGATGGGCGTGGCGCTGATAATAGCCTGCGCCAAAGCCACGCTGGTGATAGCCACCGACGGCAAGATAATGGACTCCATGCTGCACGGCATGGCCGGGTTCATCTCCATGCTCCATCCTATCGTCGCGGCCCAGGCGATGTTCGTGGCGCAGGGCACCCTCAATTTCTTCGTCCACTCCGGCTCCGGACAGGCGGCGCTGACCATGCCCGTCATGGCGCCGCTGGCCGACGTCCTCGGGCTGACGCGGCAGACGGCGGTGCTGGCTTTCCAGTTCGGCGAGGGCTGGATAAACCCGGTGCTGCCCACTTCGGGCGTGACCATGGGCGTCCTGGGCCTGGCGGGCATTCCCTGGAATATCTGGGCAAAATGGATGCTGCCGGCGCAGATCTTCTTCTTTATCCTGGCTTTACTGCTGCTGATCCCCCCTGTGCTTCTTCACTGGCAGTAGGCCGGGCGCGGCTTTGCCTGGCCAATGCAACCAGGTTAAAAGTGTAAGCAGTAGTGTGAAATTTAAACCGCAGGTACGCGGGATGGTGTGTTTTTTGCGGTATTTTAAAGTCAACGGCGTTCCACTTCGGACAGCCGGGCCTTTAAGATCTCTATCTCGCGCTGCTGTTCCTTGATGGCCTCGATCAGGGGCGCGATCAGCTTGGAATAATCGACCCCTTTAGCGTCTTTCCCGTTTTTCTCATACTGCACTATTTCCGGAAAGATCTTAGCCACTTCTTCCGCTATGATACCGATGTCATCCTTGCCCGAGCTTTTCCACTTAAACTCCACCCCGCGCAGGCGCCCTATTTTATCCAAAGCCGCAGGGAGGGTCCGCACATCATCTTTATAGCGTATGGAGCTAAAAGTGCCCCAGGAATTGGCCAGCGTAGTCTGGCCTCCGCCGCTAGTGCCGACCTGAAATGTGGCCCCGGGGTTCGTAGTCCCGATGCCGACGTTGCCGCCGGCTAGAATAACCATCTTTGCGTCAGCCAGGGTAACGAGATTGAAGTTCCCGTCGTTCCTAAGCAGGAAATAAAAGTTCCCGATATTCCAGCCTGAGCCGTTACTGGAATAAACCAGCGCGCCTTTTGTATAGCTCGCGCTGCCATCAGTTTGAAACCCTATCCCTATTGCGGATCCCGGTAAATAGTAACCGCTGTTAATTGAAAGAGGAAGTCTTAACTCGCCGGTCGCGCCGCCTTTTATTTCCAGCTTCGCAGCCGGATTCGCCGTTCCAATGCCGACTTCGCCGCCGGATTGGACGATCATCTTTGTCGCGCCGCCGTACTGGATATTAAGGCTATTGCTGCCGTTGTCGTTCCAAAGATCCCAATAGTTGTTGTTGTTGTTCCTTAAAAGCATGGTCGCGCCGTCTGCAGCGCCGCCCTTGATCTCCAAAAGGGCCGCCGGCGCGGTAGTCCCGATACCGACGTTGCCGCTATAATCTATTCTCATCGCTTCTGCCTGGCCGCCCGGCTCCTTATACGTGTAAAAAGCCAGATCGCCGCGTTCCCAGTTTACCGTCCTCGGAACCGCCAGTATTTTTGCCGCATCTTTCGTCGACCCTACGGTGTCTTTGCCTGAGAATACCATTCCGACACTTTTGGTCGTATTATTGGCGGTGCTGATATTTTCTAATTTCAAAAGGTCGGCTTCCGTATCAACTGATTTAACCAGATGTAAAAGGTTGCCGGGCCCTGTAGTCCCTATTCCCACATTGCCGCCGGTATTCCAGGTAAACACAGCGGTACCTTTTGAGGCATTGGTGGCTCCGTACCCCAGGCTCCAGACTCCGGTTGAATCGTTCTGGATCTGGCCGTAATTCAGGCCGGGCGACCCGAAGAGGAGATTCGGGATATTTGAGGCGCTCGTTTCGGTTAAGACCGTTCCTATCACGCTTAATTTTGCGTAGGGCGCCGCTGTTCCGATACCGACGTTGCCCCCGAGCGGGTTTAGGGACAGAGGAAACGGACTGCCGGTATTGCTTGTTTGCAGCCAAGCGGAATACGGACTGACGGGATCTGTGCCGAACAGGAGACGAACGGAAGAATTTCCATGTAAATTAAGACCGGCATATTGAGGATCGAACGACGGGGCCGCAGACGGATACAGAACCTGCAATTTTGCGGCAGGCGCCGTCGTCCCTATGCCGACATTGCCGTCCCCCCTGACGATAAAATAAGGGTTGTGAGTGTCTTCGCTTACGGAGCCGCCGCCGTTCGTGTACCTGCCATCCACGGCGAACAGGTAATTTTCCGCGTTCCTCCACCGGTCGGATACCAGGAGCCCGTACTTCTGGCCGGCATTGCTGTCCTGATGCGCCGTCGCCGCGTAGTTCTGCGGATCGTACCAGTTGGCGCTCGAGCCGCCGTTCGATGAGATAACGTGGAGCCCCGACATCGGGCTGGTAGTTCCGATGCCGACATTGCCGTTCTTTACCACAAAGGTGGAGCCGCCTACGGCGAAGCCGCCGCCCGGAACAGCCACGGAGCCCCTGAACACCGAGTAGCCGTCCACCGAGAGCCTGTCCAGAACTTCAAATTCGGCGGCAGACGCCGGCCCGCCCGCCAGACTGAGGCCGGAGAGGAGTAAGCTGGCAGCAAGTTCTTTTGTCCTTTTTTTCATGCTTCCGCTATGGCCCGGGCTCCCGGTGTATCAGCCATACAATAATAAACCAAGAGCGGGGTAAAGACATAATCCCGCCTATAATTATTATACAGCAATAAAGTGGGGGAATCCCGAAGGAAACGCGAAAAAACAGAGGGAAGACGGCAGGAGCTTTTTTTATTTTTTTTGTAACCGGATGTCGAAAAGCCGGGTCGCGGCCTTACCCGGCCCGCGTCCCCGGGTAGGCCAAAAGACACGGGGCTCTGGTACCAATGGCCCCTGCGCTTTAGCGGCGCGAGGGGTATAATATATGTACCAAATGAAGCTATTCAGGAAAATCTATCCCCTTGTCTTATCGTCGGCCTTAGCCCCGCTGTGCTCCGGCTTTGCCGCGGCGGCGGGCATTTCTTTCGACGGCTCCTCCGGCGGGGTTTCGCCTGCGGAATACGCGCGGAGCGCGGCGGCGGGGATGCCGCCCGCAGCCCCTGTCCCGGCCGCGGCCGGCACGCGTGTTTACGACTTCAAGGCGCTTTATCGCGGCCTGGGCTATCCCTCGCCGGACTTTTTCGGCTCCACGGAGGCGGAGGTGCGGGACCTCGACGCCTACACCAACCAGGAAGACCCGCTTTACGGCGAGATAAACGGCTACCTGCGCTATTACCCCGCTCCTTACGATTGGTACGGGACCGGGCCGGAGGACGCCAAGGTCATAGTGAAGCACATAGACAACATCTTCAAGCGCGTGCCGGCGCTGCCGGCCGACCTCATACTTTTCCGCGGCCTCGGCCTGGGCTACCGCGACAATAAACCGTTCGACATCGGAGAGGAATTCGCCGATAAGGGCTATACTTCCACTTCAGCCTCTTATAAAGTGGCTTACCATTTCGCGGTGGAGATGGCCGATGGCGAAGAAAAACCTTCCCGGCGCGCTCTGTTCGTAATGTATCTGGTCCGCCCCGGAGAGAAAGGCATTCTGGTGGACCAGGGAGAGGACGAGGCTATACTCGGGCGCGGCGGCAAATTCCGCGTGATGGCTAAAAAAGACGGCTCGGCGAAGTGCGACCTCTACCTGGTGCAGGTCTGCGCCGCTTCCTGCGAGACCGCCCTGCGTCCCGAAGCCGGCGCTTTCTGGAAAGATTTCAACTGGCGGGATTGACTCCTTTTTCCCCATTGTCCGGTCCGCGCCGGCAGTTCTTCCGGCTGGCTTTTGCGGGCTATCTGTTTAGCAGCCTGTCTATGAAACTCCTTGACGGCGATCTTCTTAATCGAAACACGCAACAAGAAAATAAAAGCCGGGATCACGAATACATGAACATACATATTTTCTATCACATAGCCATGGTGGGCAGGTGGAAAGACGTGGTCGAAGAGCAAATTATGCGATTAGCTTCCCGCGGCCCCCGGAACGCCCCGATATTCGCGTATGCGGTGGGGCCGGAATCGCTATTTGAGGAATGTAAACAATTGACCTCAAAAGATCATATTGTCCTAAAATACGGCGGGCCCTTGGATAATTTTGAGTTCCCTGCTTTACGGGGGCTTCACGATTTTTCTATTAAACATGGTACCGGTTATCTTTTGTATTTGCATACAAAAGGCGTCTCTAAATTCGCCACCAATAACGACGTTCCTTGCACGGACTGGAGACGTTTTATGGAACACAGCGTTATAGACAACTATTTAAAATGCATAAAGTTATTGGCGCAATTTGATGCCTGCGGAGCCAATTTGGTGGTGGATCACTCATGGGGGACGCATTTTTCGGGAAACATGTGGTGGACAAAGGCAGAATACGTAAAGACGCTTTCTGCGCCCATATCGTCAAACAGATTTGATGCCGAGCGTTGGATTTGCAGCAAGAGAGGTCATTTTGCATCGACGGTTGTAAGTGAAGCCGCCGGGTACGATCACCTGCTTCCGGAATGGAAATACGCGGATGCGGAATGAAGGCCTTTCAACCTGTAATTCCGGACATTGCGGAGCTTATTTAACCGGGCGACACGAGGATTCGCATGATGCCGGCAACGGCAGGGCGGGTAATGGTTGGCTTTCACTAGTATTTCATATGAATCCCCTTTCGGACCCGGCTGGCGGTCCTCATCCGGCAGGCCCCAGGCTCTAATATTTACCTCTTCGTGTATTGAAAACCCAAAATTATTACGGGAAAGCAGGTCCGCCGCCGCTTCACTGCCTAAGCCGCTGGTCGTTGGGGGTGCTTAACTCCTGCCGGATTACTGGCGGGTGTTTGGCGATCTCCGTTCAGACGGTGGGCCTTAAGGCCCATTTAGGTGTAGGCCATTAAACAGCGCAGTAGGGGTCAAAGTGCCGTTACAAAAGTCGGCGGAATCAGGTTAAATATACACATAGAGCGTGAATAAAACCATGACAAAAAAACGAACCGATATTCTGATCGCAGCCATACTGTCTTTTGCCGCGGTAAATCTGGCGGCGGCCGACTTCGGCAACGATCTGAAAAATATAGAAAAAAATGTTCCGGCTTTTAAGGCCGGAAAGGCGGCGGTAGCCGCGGTTCCCGCGCCGGCCCTCGCGCAATTCGCGCCTTCCGACGGAGGAAATAAATGGTGGAGCGTCAATTTTGTCGGCTCGGCGCATAAAGCGGAAATGACGGCGGCCATGTTGTTTCTGGAAGCCGGCGGTGTTTCCGACATAACGCGGGCAAAAGCCATCCTTGTGACGGCCTCCAACGACGAAACCGGTCATCTGCCGGACCAGAAGGTCAACAACGGCGGCAAACCGAAGGACCTTTGGAACGGCAGTACGCCTGAGAGCCTGGGCGGAGTGCTGTCCAACTACGAGCACTTCAAATTCCCGGAGGCCTACGCGCGGCTCGGCACCATCTGCCACCTTACGCAGGACCAGGCCGTTCCTACCCACGCCGCGAATATACGCCATGCGACCAACGACAGTTTCGAGGGTTATGCCACCGAAGGCAATAAGTTGAAAATAACCGTTTCCCGCGACAACGGCGAAATGGAGCCGTACGAATATTATCAGGACCTGCAGGACGACACGCGCAGACACCTGGCGTCATGGGTGAACCCCGCAACCGGAACGCCTTACTGGCTCCCGGCCGGCAATACGCCGCTCGGGCAGGACGCCACTTTCGGCCCCTGGGGCAGATACGGCGCCGGCGGAGATGTGTACAGCGTGCGCATGTCCAACGAATCTTCAGGTGGGGGCAGCAACAGCGGAGAGCAATCAACCGCCAGCCCCGAAATACGCCTGCGCCAGCTGATGATGGCCGGCGCGGCCACGGTGGGCGTGCTAAAATCCGCTTCCAAACGGCTGCCGCCGCTGGTTTCCGGCCTGTCGGTGACGCCCGGCGGCAAGAGCGCGGAGATTAAATTTAAGGTCTATGAGAACCGTTCCCGGGAGATAAGCATTTCGGTGACCATCTACCAGGGCGGGGAAAAGTACGCCGCCAAGGGCTGGTCGGCTGTGCTTAACGAGCCCATCTCCACCGATCTGATGTACTGGAGAGACCTCAGCCTGCCGCTGGATATTTCAGGCCTGCCCCCGGGCAAGTATGCGCTGGATGTGCGCGCTACCGACGAGGACGGGAACACCACCCCCGACGAAGTCAATACGGACGATATCGCCGCCAACGATACCACGGTGCCTCTTACCATACAATAAGCCGCTTTTTCACTTTTTAAAACGACCTAAGCGACGTCGCAGTTTTATCCTTTTATGTAGACGGGGGTAGACGGGGGGACGCTACACGATATCTCGATAACTGCAAAACAATCAAGTTATCGTGCAGCGTCCCCTTTGCCCCCCTAAAATATCCCTTAACTTTTTGTTATTATAGGTGGGAGGGGGCAGGGGTGCAAGGAGACGACATATGATAACGCTGCAACAACTTTTGAAATCCAAGGCCGCAGGGTACTGGTCCGTGACGAGCGGGGCTACAGTGCTCGCCGCCCTGCAGATCATGGCAGAAAAGAACGTCGGGGCGCTGTTGGTGATAGACGAGGGCAAACTGGTCGGGATAATTTCCGAGCGCGATTACGCCCGCAAAGTGGATCTGAAAGGAAGATCCGCGCAGGGCACTCTGGTCAGGGAGATCATGACGGAAAGGGTCGCCTATATCCGCCCCGACGAATCCATCGAGGACTGCATGGCGCTTATGACGGATAAACATTTCCGCCACCTGCCGGTGATAGACAACGGCGCGGTCCTTGGCGTCATCTCCATCGGCGACGTGGTGCGGATCATGATCTCCAAACAGAAATTCATCATTACCCAGCTCGAAAACTATATTTCCGGTACCAGGTAAGCCTTTTACCCGCATTTTCCGGTCCGCGGCGGCATTTTGTCCGGCTTGCCTTTGCGGGCTATCTGTCCAGCAGCCTGTCCATGAAACTCCTGTCTTCCTCCCACTTGGCCTTGCTGGTGCTGTTGAACTGGAAAGACAGCTGCCCGCTGCCGTCTACCCACACCGCGGCGGCCCCCTTTACGCCGTTCAGCAGTTTAAACGCTTTTTCCTTGCCCATCACGGCCAGCGCGGCCGAGGCCAGGAAATTCTCGTCCTCGATCCCCGGGTAGTAGATGGTCAGCGCGGTAAAATCCTTGATAGGGTACCCGGTCCGCAGGTCCAGGATGTGCGAATAAAGTTTTCCCTCTATCTCCACAAAAACATCCCGCCCGGAAGAAGATATCACCATCCCGTCGCTGAAAGCGAACATGCCCAGGTTCTTTATCCTGCTTGAGGGGTCCGGCACCCGGTACTTCCACGGCCTGTTGCCGTAAACCAGCATATTACCGCCCAAGCGCAGTTGCACCGGATAGGCCGGCGCCCGCTCTTTAAGTATTTTGAAGGCGCGCTCAAAGCAATAGCCGCGCATCAGCCCGCCCAGGTTTATCTCCACCGGCCGGGAGAACCGCACCGCTCTTTTGGCCGCGTCCACCTGTATACTGCTCGAGCCTATGCCCCGCAGCGCCTTCTCGATATCTGCTTTGGCGGGAAGTATCTTGCTCGCCGCGGCCTCCTTCCAGAGCGGCCACAGCGGCGCGAAAGTTATATCAAAAGCCCCTTCGGTAAGCCGGGAGTAATCCAGCCCGAGCAGCAGCAGGCGCATGAACTCATCGGTGACCGGCACCCATTCCGTGAAGGCCTTCTTGTTTACCAGTGAAGTGAGGCTGTAGGCGTCGCTATAGCTGAACTCGCCGGAAATACGTTCCCACTCCGCGAAGACCTCGTCGGCCAGTTCCTTCGCTCCCGGCGTGCTCGGCCCATAAGCCCTGAACACGGCCGGCGCGTTCATGATATAAGCTTTTTGCGTGTAAGTGGCGGTGCTCCCCCCCCGGTTAGAGCACCCCGCGGCGAGCAGCGCCAGCGCCAAAGCCGGTAAAATCTTTTTATTCATGCTTAAAGGTCCCCCGTACCCGCCGCCGCGAAGGCGGCAAATTCCATCGTTATAGTATACTCCGGCCCCCTTAAATGTCAAGGTCGCGTATTGAATCAACTAAAAGGTTACCGAAGCGGGCGGGTGTAGTCCGGGCGCGCAAGTATTGTAAAATCAAGGTATGCCGGAAATTAAAGTGCTTCCTGAAGACGTAGTGTCAAAGATCGCCGCGGGCGAGGTGATAGAGCGCCCCGCCTCGGTGCTGAAAGAGCTGCTCGAGAACTCGCTGGACGCCGGCGCCTCGAAGATAGAGATAGAGATAAAAAAGGCCGGCCGCGGCCTCATCCGCGTGCATGACGACGGGCGCGGCATGGACCGCGAGGACCTGCGCCTGGCGCTGGGCCGCCACGCCACCAGCAAGCTCAATGTTTTCGACGATATCTATTCCCTCGCCACCTTCGGCTTCAGGGGCGAGGCGCTCTACTCTGTTTTCGCCGTGTCGCGCCTTAAAATGACCTCCTTCCGCGCCGGGGCCGGCTCCGCTTTCTCTATCGAGGGGGAAGGCGGCCGGGTGATAGCGGAGCTCCCCGCCCCGCCCGTTAAGGGCACCACCATAGAGGCCGCGGACCTTTTTTTCAACACCCCCGCCCGCGCCAAGTTCATGAAGAGCGACGCCTCCGAGCGCGCCCAGCTTATAAAAACCGTGGAGGAAGCCGCGCTGGCCAACCTCGGGGTTTTCTTCCGGCTGACGATAGACGGGGCGGAAATACTTTCCCTGCCCGCCCTGCCCGGCGGCCTGTGGGAGAACCTCAAGAACCGCGCCGCAGTTATTTTCGGCAAGAACATTTACGGCGGGCTGGCCAGGGTGGAAGGGAAAACCACCGGCATGGCCGTCTACGGCCTCGTTTCCAGGCCGGACGCGCTGTCCGCCACGCGCGCCAACCAGCATTTCTTCGTGAACCGCCGCCCGGTGGGCTCGGCCCTGCTGCGCCAGGCCTTTTACCGCGGCTACGGCCATATGCTGACGGGCCGCCACCCCGCCTGCGCGCTGTTCATCGAGCTGGACCCCGGCTCTTTCGACGCCAATATCCACCCGCAGAAGCGCGACGTGAAGTTCTCTTCCGAGAACGAGATCTTCAAGACGGTTTCCAACACTATTTATGAGGAGCTGCTTTCAAAGCAGACGGCCGCCGTAAGTATGACGGCCCTGGCCGGAGAGAATAAATTCACGGCACCCGACGTGGCCGTCTACCGCGAAGCCCCCTCTTTCCCCCCGCCCGCCGCCGAGACCGGCGGCCTTTTCGAGGCCCCCGTCCAGCCGCCGGCCGCGGCCGCCGAGGGCGCCCCTGACTGGCGGGGCCAGCCGCGTGTTTATCTCGGCCAGCTGGCCAAAAGCTACTTGCTTTTTGAAAGCGCGGCGGGCCTGCTGGTAGTCGACCAGCACGCGGCGCAGGAGCGGGTGCTGTTCGAGAAATATCTGGACGAATTTTCAAAAGGCGCGATAAGGGTGCAGCCGCTGCTGGTTCCCCTCGAGACTGAGCTTTCCCGCTCCCAGATGGAGACAGTGCTTAAATGGCGGGATTGGCTTAATACCGCGGGTTTTGAAATAGACCAGCGCGGCCCGGCCGTGGCCCTGCTGCGCGCCGCGCCCGCCCTTTTCTACTTCACTCAGCAGGCCTTCTCCGAATTCCTGGGCTACCTGTCGGAAGTGCTGGGCGAGCCGGAAAAAGCCGCCGAGGACATGAAGCGCAACGTTATCGCCACCATGGCCTGTAAAAAGTCCATTAAGGCGCGCGATTTCGTTAAGCCGCAGGAGGCTCTGCGGCTGATGGATGATCTAAGGAAGACAAAAGACAGCTACCACTGCCCGCACGGCCGCCCCACCCTTTTTTATCTCTCCGGCTCCGATATCGCCCGCCGCTTCCAGCGCAGCAGCGCCGTGGGGTAAAGAACAACCCCGCGCCGGCGGGGTTGTTAGGGGCTCGCGGACCCGGAATTTACTGCGGATGATCCCCCTTATTTAGCGCTTTTGGCCAAGGCCGCCTTTTTAGCCATAGCTTTCTGATAAAGCGCCCTTTTAAGCTTAAAGGCGGGAATAGCGGCGGTCGTATAGGCCAATTGGCTTCTCAGTTTTTCGCAGGTTTCGGTTTTCTTTGCCGAGTTCCTGACGAGATCCAGCACGGATGCCAGAAAAGCGGGCCGCGCGACCGCCTCGCCGGTCTTTGCTGTCAGGTCCTTACCCATGACCAAGGTGCTTTGGGCTTCCGGCTGCTTCTCGGTTTCCGCGCACTTGTTGGCCGTCCACTCGTTATGTAAGGACGCGTTCAGGCCGGTTAAGCCGGAGATGAACCGCTTATCCGCCTCATCCTCTTTCGCTCTATCCTTGCCGCAATAGTCCCTGTCGTGGATAAGGCACAGACTATCGAGTTTGTCCTCCGCGGAAAGAAGGCGGCTGCCCGGCCTGCACAGGTCTTTTTCTCCGCCGGAGATCCATTTGCCGTTACTCCACCCGGGCCCGCAAAAGTTACCGTGGACGGGGACCGCCTGATTCAGCTGGTCTCCGGTCAGCGGAGCGGCGACAGCCGCGGATGAAAGCAGCCCCGGGATAAAACAGCAGCAAGCCAGTAGTACTTCCCGAACTCGTTTATTATTCATATATCCTCTCAGACCAGGCCTTCCGGAATATGCGCGTGAGTTTGATAATTTATCCCCTAACTAATAGCATACCAGCCCGGTTTCCATCTGTCAATGGCCCGCTTTGACTTCTCCCGTGAGATATTGTAAAAATTAATAAGAATGCCGCATTTTTTGTTATTATAGCGGTAGGGGAAGTTTTTTGCTAATGTCCTGCTTAAAGGAACCTCTATGAAAAAAACACTATTGTTGTTTTTCCTCTCTTTGACTCTGGCCTCGGCCGCCCTGAATCATTCTTACGCCCAGGCTCCATCCGCGCCCGCGGTCCAGGAAGAAGGTGCGGAGCCTTCGAAAGCAGCGCCTGCTCCGAGAAAAGTCAGGAAAGTCCGTAAAAAAGCCGTAAAAAAAGTCTCTGCCCCCGCAGTTGACACGGCTGCAGGCAGCCCGGCCGCGGATACCGCGGCATATAACCCCGCGCCAAAAGCCTCCGGCAGGCTGTCCGCCGCGGAGCCGGCCGTAAACATCCAAAAAGCCAAAGCCGCTGAATTTAAAAGAGCGAATTCTCTTTTGTACGGCACCATGGAGAGGCTGGAGACGCTTGGCGCCCTTTATGACAATCTGCGGCTCCAGGTTTCAGAGGACACGCTTAAAAAAATTACCAGGCTGGACAAAGCTTCAAATAAGGTCGCGGCAGTTTATTTTAATGTGGACGAGCCCGGCCCCGGCCAAGAGGCGGCAAAAAACTACCGGGAGCTTCTAAACAGCGCGCTTAAAAGCGTAAAGGCCTTAAGGGATGTGAAAGACCGGGTAGCGCAGGAGGACAGCGAAGCTGCTATCGGGCTTTGCCGGGAGATGAATGCGGCGGTTGATGCGGAGCTGGCGGAAGCGAAACTTGCCGTTTCCTCCTCAGAGCCTCCCCGGCAGGCGGAGAAGCCTGCGGCGGCAAAGGTAGCTGAGCCGGCCGCGCCGGTTGAAGCGCCCACCAAGGAGACTGCGGCTATCGCCGCGCTCTCGGAATTGAGAAAGGCCATCGAAGCCTATAAAACCGCGGAAGTAAAATATCCCAGGCATCTGGCCAAGCTTACGCCCAAATACATACAGGAAATTCCGAAGATAAGCGTGGCCGATCATCCCGCGACCAGCGAGGTCATGGAGATAGAGTCGAGCAACTACGACGAGAAGCTGTTCCAGGCGATAACGGATACCGGGAAATGGCTTTATTTTACGGATAAAGAATCCAGATATTACGGCCTTGTGCTTATAGACTGCTCGCACAAAGACGCCCAGGGCGTGGAGATCTACAAAGCCGGAAGACCCAACTAATCGCCGCGGCGGCGGCGCAAGCGGTCTGAGGTCTTGCGAAAGCCGCGGTTCAGGGACGGCCCGCTGTGACTTTACGGTTTTCGCGCGAAATGCGGCAGTTCGGCGGGAATTTCCAGCGACAGTTCCACCAGGCCGGCGGGCTTGCCGTCTTTCAGCCAGGGGGTCTGGTAAATAAGCTTTTTCACGCCGTTCTTCTCTATGGTGTAGGCGTTGGTAAAAGGTTCGGCCAGCATTTTTTTTACTTTTGATCTTGCCGGCTCGGGATGACAGTCCAGCAGGCTTTGGCCCAGCAGGCTTTTCCCCCCGCCCTTTGCGAAAGTGGCGGCCGATTTCTTGTTCATCTCAACAATTTTCCCGTCCGCGTCGCAGACCGTTATCGCGAAATTCACGCTGTCTTTCCAGTTTTCCATATTTTTATCCGGTTTTCACGTAAGCGCTTTCTTCCGTACCCGATATGCAAAATTCCGCTCCCCGACTCCAGATTTTCGATTTTCGATTCTTCTTTCTCCCTTATATTATAAAATATGGCAATGGCCGAAACTCATTTTCTTGAACTCGCCGCGGCCCGCCGCAGCATCCGCAAATATAAGGACAGCCCGGTGGAGAGGGAGAAGCTGGACCGCTGCCTCGAGGCAGCGCGGCTGGCCCCGTCGGCCTGCAACGCCCAGCCCTGCAAATTTATCGTGCTGGACGAGCCCGCGCTCAGGGAAAAATTCTGCGCCGCCGCTTTCAGCGGCGCGTATGCCGCCTGCAAATTCGCCGCGGCCGCGCCCGTCATCGTCGCGGTAGTTTCCGAAACCGGCAAGTTCAGCGCCTGGCTGGGCAACCAGGTGCAGGGCACCAATTTCCGTCTTGTGGACATAGGCATAGCCGCCGAGCATTTTGTGCTGGAGGCGGCCGAGCAGGGCCTCGGCACCTGCTGGCTGGGCTGGTTCAGCGCAAGGGGCGGCGCCAAGGCGCTGGGCCTCGGCGCCGGAAAGAAAATAGAGGTTTTGCTGGCGGTGGGCTATCCGGCCGAAAGCCCGGGCCCGCGGCCGCGCAAAAAGACCGGGGAGTTCTCTTCTTATAACAAGCTATGAAAAAACATCTTTTTATTTTTGTTCTTCTGCTGGTTTGCCCGGCTGTTTTTGCCGGTACCGATTGTACTGATAACTCCGACGCCTGCGCGGCGGGAAAAAAGAAGCTCTCCCCTTTCATTGAAGCCTCCAGGGCTGAAAAAACAGTGCCGCAGTCCGTCCCTGCCCGCGCAAATAAAAGACGCGCCGCGGCCAGCCCCGCGGAGGCGGCTCCGGCCGTCGCGGCCTCGACCGCCGCCGCTTTCGCCGTGCCGGCCGGGCGGCCGGCGGCCGGCGGCTTTTCAAATCCCTCCTGGCTTCTTCTCGTCTTCGCGGGTTTTGCCGGGCTTTATCTTTACCTGCGCGGCGGTGGTAACAGGAGGAGACGGAAATGACCATAGATTACGGCGATTTTACCAGGGCTTCCAACGTTATCCACTGGCTGCAGGGCGCCGCCCTGCTGGTCCTGGGCGCCGCCGAGGCATACGCGCTGGAAAACAGGGGCAGGAAATTTATCCTCGCGGCGGCGCTGGTCCTTGCGGTCTCCGGCGCGGCGATGTTCGCCGCCGTGCTGGCGCTGCCCGGCGGCTGGAGCTTTGCCCAGCTTGCGTCGGCGCTGCAGGTGCGCCGCGGGTTTTATCTCTTTATCGCTTTCGCCTGCCTTTACGGCGCGGCCGGCCTCAGCCGGCTTACTTATGAGGCGCTCGGGCGCGGCGGCGGAAGCTGGCGGGGGCTGTTCCTGGCTTTGCTCGCTTTCACGGGAGCGCTTTATTTTATGATGGCCGGGCGCGTTAACGAGGAAGCCTGGCGCCAGGTTCTGGTCTGCCACTCGGCCGTCGGGTTTACGCTGCTGCTGGCCGTGGCCGCCAAGACCGCCGACGTCTTTTTTGGCCGCCGTAAGCTGCACCTTGCCTGGGCGGTGCTCCTGCTCGCTGCCGGTCTGCAGCTGGTAGCCTACAGGGAAACGCCGGGCGCTTTCGCCCCCCGCCTGGTAACCTTGGAAAGCGCCCCGGAACTTCCGCCAGCCCCTTTAAAAAATGCAAAGCCTGCTGATAAAAAACGGCCTGGCAATTGACCCGGTCTCCGGAGAAGCGCTCCGCGATATCCTTATAGAGGGAGGCCGGCTAAACCGTGTGGCCCGGCGCATTAAACCGCCGCCGGGCTGTCCGGTCTTTGACGCGGCCGGGCTGTGGGTTTTTCCGGGCTTTATCGACGCGCACGTACACGCGCGGGAGCCGGGAGGCGAGGCCGCCGAGACGCTTGAAAGCGCCGCGCGGTCGGCGGCCGCCGGGGGAATAACTTCCGCGCTGCTGATGCCTAATACCTCTCCGGCGCTGGCGACCGCCGCGCTGCTCGCCAAATACCGGCGCCGCGCCGCCGGGCTGCCTGCCGCTCTTTATTTTTCCGCCGCCGCCACCGCGGGCCGCGCCGGGAAAAAAATTTCAAACCTGTCAGCCCTGAAAAATGCCGGCGCTCTGGCCTTTACCGACGACGGCTCCTGCCTGCCGCGCGGCCTGTTGGCCGGGCTTATAAAAGAGGCCGCCGCCCTGGGCCTGCCGCTGCTCGACCACCCGGAAGAGCTCCGGCTCACCGGAAGCGGCGTCATTAACGCCGGGCCCGCCGCGCGGAGGCTCGGGCTGCCGGGCATACCGCCGGACGCGGAGCTGCTGGCGGTGCTGGGCGATATTCTGGCCGCCTCCTCGGCCGGGCCGATGCATCTGCAGCATTTGAGCCTCGCTTCCTCCGTCGCGGCGCTGCGCGCGGCAAAAAAGATGGGCTGGCCGGTCACCGGCGAAACCTGCCCTCATTATTTCACGCTCTCCGACGGCGAGATAAAAACCGACGACGCTTCTTATAAAATGAAGCCGCCCCTGCGCTCTCCGGCCGACCGGCGGGCCGTGCTGGCCGCCCTGGCCGACGGGACCATTGACCTTATAGCCAGCGACCACGCCCCGCACGAGAGCCGCCTGAAGGCTAAAGGTTTCAGGGGCGCGCCCTTCGGCATTATCGGGCTTGAGACTCTGGCGCCGCTCTGCGTGACGGAGCTGGTGCTGAAAAAGCGGCTGACCAGAAAGCGCCTGTCGGAACTGGCGAGCTTTAATCCCGCCAGGCTGCTGGGGCTGAAGAGAAAGGGCCGCCTGCTCCCCGGCTTTGACGCCGATCTCACTCTCCTCGATCCGCGCCGCCTTAAGCGGGTTCCCGGGGTGTTCGTTTCCAAGTCGGCCAACTCCCCCTTCATCGGCCGGCCGCTCAGAGGCTGGCCGGCCGCGACCGTAGTGGCCGGCAGGATCGTTTTCCTCGCCGCCTGACCGCATTTGCTAGAATTATAATTCAACTATGGGATTCTTATACCGGAAATTTATCCGCCAGCTGCTCTTCAACCTTAACCCCGAACTGGTGCATGACGCGGTAATAAAAACCGCCCGCGCCGCCCAGCGCGTGGAATTCGTGAATTCCCTGGTGCGGCTGATGGCGCGCGCCAAAGATATCCCCCTTGTGGTGGCGGGTATCAGGTTCCGGAACCCCGTCGGGCTCGCCGCCGGGTTCGATAAGAACTGCGAGGCGGCGCGCTTCCTGGCCGGGCTGGGCTTCGGCTTTCTCGAGCTGGGGACGGTTACGCTGCGGCCGCAGCCGGGCAATCCCAAGCCGCGCCTTTTCCGCCTGCGCGAGGACCACGCTATCATCAACCGGATGGGTTTCAACAACGCCGGCGCCTGGGAGGCGGCCAAATCCCTTGAGCGCCTGCTGCCGCTGCCCGTGCCGGTGGGCATAAGCCTGGGCAAGAACGCCGACTGCTCCATGGACGAGGCTCCCAAAAATTATCTCGAGACGCTCAAGGTGATGTACGGCTACGGGGACTATTTCGCGGTGAACATCAGCTCGCCTAATACGCTGCAGCTGCGCTCGCTGCACGGCGGGGCGAAGCTGAAGCGCCTGGTGGAGCCCATGTTGGATTTCGCTTCGGGCCAGAAAAAAAGAAAGCCTTTTTTTGTGAAGATAGCGCCTGACCTTGAGGACGGCGATCTTGAGGCGGCGGCCGCGCTGGCCGTGGAGCTGGGCTTCGGGCTGATAGCCACCAATACCACCGTGAGCCGCGCTGCGGTGCCCGCCTACTGGCAGACCTACGAGGGCGGCCTGAGCGGCAAGCCCCTGCGCGAGCTTTCAAATTCCATCCTGGCAAAAACCGCGGGGCTGGTCAAGGGCCGGGTGCCGCTCATGGGCTCCGGCGGTATTTCAGACGGCCCGACGGCGCTTGAAAAACTTAAGCTGGGCGCGGACCTGGTCCAGATCTATTCCGGTCTGGTCTACGAAGGCCCGTTCCTTGTAAAAGAGATCCTCGAATACCTCGACCGTCACCACTGGCATCCCCACCCTAGTCACTAAAAAGGTTATTGCTTAGGGCACGCATGATAATTAGGTCGGGGGCTTTGCAAGTGCATGGGCCCGGCGGGCACCGGGTCGGGCACACCGTGCCCGCCCTCCTCACTCAGTCGCCGCGCTTACGCAAGCGGCTCCCTCCGTGAGGGCCCGCCAAGCCCATGCCCTTGCCGCCCCTCCCCGCAAGGCCGAGGGCAGCAGGCTGAAGATCCGTATTACAGCGTCTGATTTTATATAATTCAATTATAGATTTTATGCATAAAACCGAACTTATTGTGGCGCTTGACGCGGACACGCTGAAGTCAGCCGAGCACCTGATAGAAAAAATGGAAGGCCGGGTGAAATATTTCAAGGTCGGGTCGGTGCTCTTTACCGCCGCCGGGCCCGCCGCGGTGGACCTGGTGCACAAGCATGGCGGCAAGGTATTTCTGGACCTCAAGTTCCATGATATTCCTAATACGGTAAAGCACGCCGTAAAGCAGGCGGCCGCCATGGGCGTCTACTCCGTCTCTCTTCATCTTTCCGGAGGCGGAGACATGCTGAAGGCCTGCGCCGAACTGGAAAAGCGTCCCAAGCTGTGGGGCATCACGGTGCTGACCAGTTTCGACGAATACAGTCTTTTCCGCTCGGGTTTCCGCGGCGGCATAGACAAGACGGTGAAATTATTGGCCTCTCTGGGCCTCGCGAACGGCGCCGACGGCGTGGTCTGTTCTCCTCTGGAGGCCTGGCGCCTTAAGGAAATGTTCGACGGTAAACTTAAACTTATAACCCCGGGCATCAGGCCCGAGGCGCGCGGCGATGACCAGAAGCGCGCCGTCACCCCCGCCGCGGCCCGCGCGGCGGGCGCCGATTTCATCGTGGTCGGCCGGCCCATAATCGCGGCGCAGGACCCGGGCGCGGCCGCGGCACGGATACTGGAAGACCTGAAATGACCTACGAAGAAGAATTGAAAAATTATCTTTCCGCCTCCGGCGCTTTCCTGGAAGGGCATTTCCTGCTTTCTTCCGGCCTGCACAGCCCTAATTATGTGCAGTGCGCCCTCGCGCTGAAAAACCCGGCCCGGGCGGGGAAAATGGGCGCGGCGCTGGCCGCCGGCTGGCGGGGTCCGAAGCCCGACCTGGTGCTGTCTCCGGCGATGGGCGGCCTGATAATAGGGCACGAAGCCGCCAGGGCTTTCGGCGTGGATTTTATCTTCACCGAGCGGGAGAATAACGTTATGACCTTGCGCCGGGGCTTTTCCCTGCCTAAAGGCGCGCGCCTGATAATAGTGGAGGACGTTTTTACCACCGGCAAATCCACGCTCGAAACCGCGGCGGCGGCGGCGGCCTGCGGCGCCGTGACCGTCGGGGCCCTGTCGGTCATAAACCGCATGGGCGAAAAGACCCTGCCTTTCCCGTCCTTAAGCCTGCTCAAACTGGACCTGACCGCCTACCAGCCCGAAAACTGCCCGCTGTGCAGGGCCGGGGCGCCGCTGGTAAAGCCGGGCTCGCGGAAGTTTACGTGAAAAAGACCCTGGCCCTGCTGCTCGCTGTCTTCAGCCTCGCCGCGGGGCGCGATAAAAACTTCAGCGTAGAAACCAGGGAATTCGCGTCTAAAAACAATGCTTTCAGGGTTACGGCCGGCTATTCCGGCCAGGGCGGCGACGGGCGGGCCCGCCTTGAGCTTAACGGCGCCTCCGGGAAGAAAATTTCCGTTTTTGAAACCGAGCGCGCGCCTTTTACCGTCACCATCTCGGGGGACGGGCGGCGGCTTTTTCTGTTTTGCGGTTCCTGGTGGCAGAGGGTAAGCATCTTCGCTATTAACGTGCATAACGCTTCCGGCGCTCTGCTGGCCAGTCATCAGCTGAAAATGCAGGGTCCGGCAGGCGAGGATTTCTCCGGAGATTATTCCGTTTACGCGATAGGGGCGGACCAGGGCTCCAGCTGGTCTATTCTTGTCTTGAACGCGGAAACAGGGAAAGCGCTGTGGCGCAGCAAGTTCAGGGAAAGGCTGGCCGGCCTGAAACTTTCAGGTTCGGGGGAAAGGCTCCTGGCCGTCTTCATGTCCGGAGAGAAGAGCCGCCGCGCCGTAGTTTTTGACAAGTCGGGAAAAGAGCTCTGGAGCCGGGAGATAGCCACGGGCAATAATTTGACCCCGAGCGCTTTCAGCCCCGACGGTTCTAAATTCGAGCTTTTGGAAGACAAGATGGTCTACAGCGAAAAAGACGGCTATTGGCACGATAAGGTGCTGAAAAAGCGCTCCTATAGCTTCACGCCGGAGGGCGTGAAAGAAGCGGGCGCCGGGGAATTGAACGAAGGAACCGAATAAACCGTCCTGTCCGGGCGGTTTCAGGCCCAGAACATCAGCTTATCAAAGAAGAGCAGGGCGCCCGCGGCGGCCAGTATGGCGCCGGCGGCTATTTCCACATAACGCATAGCAGTTTTAAACCGCGCCACTACGGCGAAGAATCTGGCTGTAAGGAATGCGGCGGCCAGCAGCGGCAGCGCCATTCCGGCTGAATAGGTCAGCAGCAGCGCCATGCCCTTGGCGGCTGTGCCTGAAACGGCGGCCATCCCCAGGATCACGGCCAGGATCGGCCCTATGCAGGGCGACCAGCCCAGAGCGAAAGCGAAACCCATAAGGAAGGAGCCGAGCGGGCCCTGCGCGACGCCGCGCGTAGAAAAGCGCTTCTCGTAGTTAAGGAAGTTCAGGTTGAAAAGTCCGGCCATGTGCGCGCCCAACAGCACCATTACCGCCCCGAAAACTTTCATCAGCGCGTCTTTGTGCGAGGCCAGCAGATCGCCTATGCTTGAAGCGGCGGCGCCCATCAGGGCGAAGGCCAGCGAAAAACCGGCGATGAAGATCAAAGCATTGCCCACGACCTTCCGGGTGACCACCTTTTCGTGTCCCTGCACTATCTCGGAGGCGGAGAAGCCGGAAAGCATGGAAAGGTAGGCGGGCAGCAGCGGAAGTATGCACGGCGTAAAGAACGACAGCAGGCCGGCGCTGAAAGCCGCAAAGAACTGTCCCATGCTAAATCCCTTTTTTTCCGGCGGCTGCGGTCTTTGCGGCCGCGTTTTTCAGCTCGATCTTAAAGATGTCCAGTCCCCCCCAGGGGCCGTTCTGCAGGTGAAAAAAGACAGTGAGGTTTTTTCCGGCCGCGTCCTTGAAATGCGCTGTCACGGTTTTCGCGCCGTTTTCCCCGCCCGCGGCTTTAGGCTCGATGGAAGCCAGTTCAAGTTTGAAGATCTTTTTGGAGGCTTTGTCCTCTATTAAGAAGGCGCCTTTCAGCTGGATGTCCTTACGGATATAATCCGTCACGAAGGATTCCAAGTCCTCGTCGTTTTCCTGTATAAGCGGCTGGTCCTCGTCTTCGTCTCCGTTCCTGACGGTCTCGGTCGAGGCCAGGGTTTCCGGCAGGCCTTCGTCCTCGTAGGCGGCGGCGGCCGGGCCCGCAAGGCACAGCGCCAGCGCGGCTAATAGTATAAATTTCATTTTTTCCCCCCTGGTTTTGAAGCGCGCACTATCTTCATCGGCGTCTTTTTGATCGCCGGCCAATGGGCGGTCTCCACGTAGTCCATCACGGTGTCGCGGTGTCCCTGGCTTTTAAGTATGAAGTCGCAAACTTCGCGCACCGCGCCCAAGCCGCCTTCTTTTTTTGTCACAAAGCGGGAGGCGGCTTTCACTTCGTTCAGCGCGTTGGCGGGGGCGCAGGCCAGCCCTGCCTGTCTCAGCACCGGGATATCGGTCCAGTCGTCTCCCATATAGGCGACGTTCTCCGGCTTGAGGCCCGTGTCGGCCAGTATCTGCCTGAGCGGCTCCAGCTTTGAGAGGAAGCCCTGGTAGGCGTAGGTCATGCCCAGCCCTTTCGCCCGCTCTTCGGTACCCGGAGATTCCCGGCCGGTTATTACGCCGGTGATTATGCCGAACTGGTTTAAAAGCCGCAGGCCTATCCCGTCCAGGGAATGGAAGGCTTTGACCTCCACCATTTCCCGGCCCTTTCCGGGGAGGTAATACAGCTTGCCGTCGGTGAGGACCCCGTCCACATCCATCAGGAAGAGCTTTATTTTTCTAGCGCGCGCCGCGCTGCCGCTGTTTGTTTTCATAGTTAGGTTTCCGGTTCCCGTTTTGCCGCCGCTCTTCCCGCTTCTCCCGAACGTCCGCTCTCAGCCCCGGGTTATGGAAGGGCAGTTCTTCGCGAGCTCGAACTCAAGTTTTCTCGAGGCGTAATTCGCGGGCGCAGGCCCGGTATAGCTGAAAAGATACCAATTTATCGTTTCCTCAAGCCAGTTGGCGGCCGGGGTGGAGGTCCAGCCCAGCTCTTTTTCAGCTTTGGAGATGTCCAGTACGAAGTCTCCGCTCATTGAGAACGGCGAGGCCTCGAAGTTAAAGCCGCTCTCCTTAAGCCAGGCGTAATCCGGGTAAAGTATTTCGGCTTCCTTATGCATTATCCTGGCGGAGATCTTTACAAAGTCGTCGAGCGTGAGGGGCTGCGAATCCCCGAAGTTATAGGTTTTGCCGTACGGCGCGCCGGCGTAGACCAGGGTCTCGATGGCCCGGGCCAGGTCTTTAGAGAAAATATAGCGGTTCCTGAAGGCGAACCCCGGCAGAAAAAGCGGGCCGCCTCCGGCCAGGCGCAGCCAGTAAGAGTAGGCGCGCAGCGAGGGATCGTTCGGCCCTATCACTACCGGCGGGCGTATTATAGCTACGGGAAATCTTTTTTCAAGGAAAGCTTTTAAGTATTCCTGCTCGGCGGCGTACTTCCCCAGGCCGTAGGCGTATTTTTCCTTAAGCTGAGCCTTGAGCGGCAGCAACTCGGTCTGGTTTTCCCTGTACGGCGAGGAGGAGCCTTCCAGAATGGAGTAGACCGAGGCCGAGGAGGTGAAAATGTAGAGGCCGGTCCTGCCGCTGAAAACCCTTATGGCTTTCTGCGCGTCTTCGGCGGTGAAACAGATATTGTCTATTATCGCGTCCCAGGGTTCCACGGACATGCGTGACAGGTCGATTTCAACCGTGCGGTCCCCCCGGGTCTGGCGGACGTCCAGCGGCAGCCCTTCCACCGGCGCGCGCCGGGAGAAAACCGTCACCTCGTTGCCGGCCTTGCTCAGGCGGATGGCGGCTTCCTTGCCGAAAAAGCTTGTCCCCCCGAGTATAAGTATTCTCATATTAAATCCGTTCCCATAGTATATAAATTTATACTGCGCAAATTCCCTGCTTTTGTTGCCTGGACCGGCTGCGGCAGGTCCTCAGTCGTAAATTTAGCAATAGGCGGGTAAAGATTATTTATCATGGTTAACACAGGTTAACCTATTTGTTTATGGGCCAGGTGGCGCCGCGGAGTTATGTCAGGGCGGGACTTTCTTATTGCATTTAAGGTTAACATAAGTTAACATAGTGCGGATGGCCAGGGAATATTATTCTATACCCGAGGCGGCGGCAAGGCTGGGCCTTAGCCGCATAGCCGTTTTTAAACAAGTTAAGAAAGGCCGGCTGCAGGCGCTGCGTATCGGAAGGAACTGGGCCGTCCCCGCCGCCGCGCTGGAAGCCGCCGCCGCCCCGAAAAAGATGCAGGCTGCTTCAGCGGGCGAACGTCGGGCAGGCGGTAATGTGCCGGCCCTGAAAGTTAATCCCCCCCTCCCGGCCCCTCCGTCGCCGAAAAAAACGTCTCCACCACTTTCCCCTGACGCTGAGATGGATTCAATGGGCTGGGATTGATGAATCGCGGGCCGCTCCGATGAAAATCATGTCCGGAGCCTGCGCCGCTGCCGGCCGGGTGCCGGGGTGCGGTTTATATGTATAATCTTCCTATGGATAATTCATTCTTTGAGGATCTTAAAGAGGTTTTTAGCGAATTTAAAAAGCAGAACGGAGGCAAAATGGAAAAAGACTTTTCAGGGAAGCTGCTGGTTCCCGTCGTGGCGGTGGCGGCCGCGGTGCTGGCGTTTTCGGCGTTCTTTATAGTCCCTCCCGGAGAAGTGGCTATAAAAACCCGCCTTGGCGCCATAGTGGACTCATATAGCGAGGGCCTGCATTTCAAGCTGCCGCTGGTCGAATCAATTATAAAGTTCTCGATACAGATACAGCGCGCCGATATCAAGACCCAGGCTTTTTCCAAGGACCTGCAGACCATGAACGTGCATTTGGTGGTCAACCATCGCATACAGAAGGGCACCGCGGTCAGCATTTACAGGAACCTGGGGCCCAGCTATGTGGAAACCGTGGTGGACCCTACCGTGCAGGAGATCTTCAAGTCCATAGCGGCTAAATTCTCCGCCGAAAGGATCATCGCGGACAGGAATATCCTGGTGGAAGAGATAAATCTGAACGCGAAAGAGAAGCTGATGAAGCAGGAGATAATAGTTACTGATATCTCCGTCGTGGACCTGGACTTCACGGAACAGTTCCTGAAGGCCGTGGAGGACAAGCAGGTGGCTGACCAGCAGGCCCAGATGGCCGGGAAACTGGTGGAGAAGGCCAAGCGCGACGCCGAGCAGCAGATAGCCAAATCGCGCGGCGAGGCCGAGGCTTTGCGCATGCAGCGCGAGCAGGTTACGCCCTCCCTGATCGAGCTGCGCAAGGTGGACGCCCAGCTTAAAGCCATAGAGAAATGGAACGGCGTGCTGCCCGGCTATGTCGGCGCCGGCTTACCGTTCATCTCCATAGAAAAGGGAAAATAATCCTTCCGGGGTTTCCCGGGGTTTTGTTATAATTCACTGCGGAGGTGCTATGAAAAAACTTTTTATGATACTGATATTGGGCGTTGCGGCCGCGGTTTACTTCTCGCATGCCGAAACCAAGGTGAGCGGGGTCTGCTACGCCGCGGATTGTCCCGACGGCTGCGGCGGAGGGGGGACGGATAATCCTGACGGTGCGGGTGGCGACGATGGTGATTCCGGGCCTGATGGTACGGGCGACGGCGGCGGCAGTGGCGGAGGGGGGGGTGGCTCCGATCCGGATGGTTCGGGTGGCGACGGCGGCATTTAAGTATAAAGCCGGCTCTTTAGGGGTTCGTCCGTTTTAGGCGGACGAACCCTTTTTTTTAATAGAGAGGAATGTTTGTTTTCTAGGCTGTGCCCAAACTTTTAATATTTGGATAAATATTTATATGTGTTTACATCTTTATAAAATTATTGTATAAACTAATAATAGTAATGTGAAAATTAATGATATATAGGAATCTATTAACAATATGAATACTCCGGTTAAATGCCCTTCCTGCAGAGAAAAATTGCGTGTGATAGAGTTGTGCTGCGCGGCCTGCTCCACAACCATTAAAGGGGGGTTTGATTTTCCGCCTTTCGCGGCGTTGACCACTGAAGATGAGGTCTTTTTGCGGGTTTTCTTGACAGCGCGGGGCAGTATTAAGGAAGTCGGTCGACAACTTAAGATCTCCTACCCCACGGTTAAGGGCAGGCTTGATGCGCTGCTTGGCAGATTGGGGTTGGACGGTTTGCAATTAGAGGCTAAGAAGCGCCACCTTGAATTGCTGGAAAGGTTGGAGCGGGGGGAAATAACCGCCAGGGAAGCGATAGACTTGCTAAATAATCTTGAATCTTGATAAAGAGCAGCAGGCTAAAAATGCCGGAGTCTTTTGCTGAATAGCGGTATCCTTGTTTTTTCAGCCTGCGGCTAATATTTGAAAATATTTGCCAGTTTGTTAGATTAAGATTTGAATGTTTGATGACAGCGGCCGCCATTGGCGTATGTCGCTCCTGCTTTGCTGAGGATAGGGAAGCGGATGTTTTCACGTGAAAACAAAGACCTCTGAAAATACCATGAAGCGGTTTCTGCCCCTAAAACCAAAGTTTTAGGGGTATTTTTTTGTATTCTTATTTTAAGCGGCCGAATTGTTTTCACGTGAAAACAAATTTCAAGTAAAGCCTTCTATTTCGATGCGGGCAAAGTATAGGCGGAATGCTAAACGGGTTAACTGCATAACCACAGAGAGAGATGAGGGGGAAGAGGTAGTCTAGGACTGTTGGAAGAGTTCACCGCAGAGGTCGCGGAGGTCGCAGAGATGGGGATTTGGTGTGGAGATGTGTATTAGTATTCTTTCTTCCTAACACCGCTCCATTTGTTGCCTGTTGGATACGGTTGAATTGGCTGTTTAGCGAGCATGGCTCTTACCGTCTGTTGCGCATAGCGCTTGATACGGCACTACCATAGGCTTATGCAGCTCAGCTGCGTACTTGGCGTATCACTTACTGCTTGCCGTCAGGAGCAACTGCTTTTAGTGGGAGCAGCTGTACTGCCGGGTGCGGCATTGACTTGCTTTAAGTAAAACTATACAATTGTGGTAGATGATTAATGTTTTCACGTGAAAACATATTGTGCTGCAAATAGGAGTTTATATGGCTGAAATAGTGTCGATAGCTAACCAGAAGGGGGGGGTTGGAAAAACCACTACGGCAATTAATCTAGCCGTCGCCTTGGCCGCCTTTGACTATGAAACCCTCATTATTGATTTTGATCCACAGAGCAATACCACGTCCGGGCTTGGGGTGGATATAACCAAAAACAACAAAAATATCTATGATGTGCTCTGCGGAAAGGCCCCTGCTGAGTCCGCCATCCACCAAACCTCTGTAGAGTGGTTGGATATTATTCCCACCAGTCACAATCTCGCCGGCGCTGAGATCGAACTGGTAAGTGAATTCTCCCGGGAGTCTGTGCTTAAGCGTTCCTTGGAGAAAGTTAAGGATATGTACAAGTTTATAATAATAGACTGCCCACCCTCCCTTGGGCTGCTTACTGTTAATGCTCTTAACGCCTCAAATTCAGTTCTTACCCCGGTGCAGTGCGAATACTACGCCATGGAGGGGTTGGCTTATTTCATGAACACCGTGGAGAAAATACGCCAGGCCATTAATCCCGGTCTTAAAATAGACGGCGGGGTTATAACCATGTATGATTCCCGCATAAATCTCGCCAACCAGGTGAAGGGGGAAATAGGCAAATATTACGGCGACAGGCTATATAAAACCGTTATCCCCCGCAATGTGCGCCTGGCGGAGGCTCCCAGTTTCGGGCAGCCCATTTTCGTTTACGACCCCAGCTCGCGCGGCGCTTTGGCTTATAAGGAGCTTACGCTTGAGTTCCTTGAGCGGCGCGGCGTGGATATCTCTGTTTATAAAAACTCTAACCTCTATATAAACGAAGAGGCGGAGCTTGAGTATGATCTCGGGGGCTAAAAATTCCGTTTTACCAAAGGAGACAACTATGAGAAAGGCTTTAGGACGGGGAATAGACTCCCTTATTGCAAAGGTGCAGGATAATGATATTTCCGGGGATATGGTGCAGAGAATACCGGTCGACAAGATCCGGCCTAACCGCTACCAGCCGCGCCGTAATTTTGACGATGCGACTCTGGCGGAGCTTGCAGACTCTATTAAGGAAAGGGGGCTGCTGCAGCCTATTTCTGTTTGGAAGGAGAACGGCGAAGATAGCTATGAGCTGATAGCCGGAGAGCGCCGGCTTCGCGCCGCGAGATTGGCCGGCCTGACGGAAATAGACGCCATCGTAAAGAAAAATCTGGATGATGAGCAGAAGCTGGGGCTTTCGCTGATGGAGAATATCCAGCGCGAGGATCTGAACGCGGTTGATACCGCGCTGGCCTACAGGCAGCTGATGGATAAGTTCGGCGTTTCCCAGGCAGATATCGCCAAGGAAGTCGGCAAGTCGCGGGGTGCCGTGTCCAACACTCTGCGGCTGCTCGAGCTGGATGAGGACATCCGCCAGGGCATACAGTCCGGTGCGATAAGCGAGGGCCATGCCCGCGCGCTTATCTCTATCCCGGATTCGGCCAAGCGCCGCGAATTTTACCAGCGGATAATGACCGAGAAGCTTTCCGTCCGCGATGTGGAGAGTTTCGCGCAGGGCTTCCACGCCGGCAAGCCGCGCGCCCCGAGAGCGCCCCGCGCGGGCTCCCGCCGCACGCCCGAGGTCGTGGAGCTGGAGTCCTCGCTTGAGAAGACCCTGGGCACCAAAGTGGAGGTCTGTCCCGGACCCGGCCCGCAGAATGGTAAAATAATCATACAGTACTTCTCGCTGGACGATCTTGAGAGGGTAACACAGATTTTAAAAAAGTAACACTAATAAAATGGGAAACACGCGTTATCTGCTGGCCGCGGCCCTGTCGGCCGCCTGTATCTGCGGCGCCCGCGCCCAGGCGCCTTCCGCCTACGGCGGAAACAGGCCGGCTTTTCCCTCCAAGTCGCCGGTGCCGGCCTATTTCTCGCCGGAGAAAAACCTGAGCAGACATTATCTTTACGCGGACGGCGGCTTCCACGCCGACTGGTACGTGGGCTACAACAACTGCTGGATAATAAAGCTGCCGCCGGTGCCCACCGGCGGCTTCTCCCGGGCCTTTATCGGAGCGAAGCTCGGGCGCGCGAAAATAAAATCCTGGCCGGCCTCCTGGGATACCGAGCCGATCCCCGGTAAAATTTATATGGCGCTCAACCAGGCCCCTACCTTCAATTCCGATCATACCTATTTCCTCGTCGACGCGGCGGACCTGCCGCGCGAGCCTCTGCCCAACGATTCTCTCGACGGGGTGGATTCCGCGCGCTGGGTGTGGGCGGAGATCCCGCTCTCGCGCGTTTCTTCGGAGAGCGACAACTATCTCGCGCTCTGGTCCTCCTCGCGCTACTTCACGTCGGCCTCCAGCGCGCCCATAATAGCCGCCTCCATGAGCGGCGGCGAAGTGGAGGACGTGTGGCTTAACCGCTCGATAAAAGGCAATGCGCCGTCGGGGGAAGGCGTGCTCGAGACCCCCATTTCCGGCATCAAGCCCGCCATCGCCATCAAGCTGGTGCCGCTGAACGAGTATAAAGTCTATATTAAAGGCTTTGAGGCCGAGCTTACGCGGGAGGAGATAAACGTTTCCTTCGCCGCTATCGGCGAGGATATCCGGGCGGCCTGGCTGGAAATTTCGTACGATAAGTTCGACTGGCAGCGCGTTACGCGCTACTTCTTCAAGGCGCCGTATTTCTGGACCTTCGGGCGGGAGGCGGTCTCAAAGGAGATGTTCTACCTTAGGGCGGCCGCCCTCGATAATTTGGAGAACGTGGGCTATTCCAGGGAAATAACAGTGCCCGCCGTGCCGGTCTCCGCGGAGGCGCCGGCCGGGCCCGCCGCCGAGCCGCAGGCCGAATATGAGCAATAACGCGGGAAAGCCCGGCGAGCGGGGAGCGGCCGCCTGAGAGCGGAAGGGCGGGGTGTCGGCGCCGGCGGCGGAATTTCAGGATATGAGAAAAATTAACGTGGCGGTGGTGGGGGCTTCGGGAATGGTGGGCGGCGAGCTGCTTGAGCTGCTGGAGAGCAGGCGGTTCCCCGTCGGAGAGTTCTATCCTTTTAACTCCGGTAAAAAGCCGGCTTCCGTTTTTTTCCGCGGTAAAAAATACGCCTGCGCGGCCCCTTCTTTCGGATCCCTGAAAAGAGCCGGGATAGTTTTTTTCGTTTCCACCGACGAGGTCGCGGGTAAATTCGCTCCGCGCCTTGCCGCGGCCGGGACCTGGTGTATAGACGATTCCTCCCGCTTCCGGCTGGAGCCCGGCGTGCCGCTCGTCATCCCCGAGGTGAACGGCGCCGAGCTGAAGCCGGTGAAAAAACTTATAGCCGGGCCCAACTGCACGCTCACCGGCGCGGCGGTGGCGCTGGCCGGCATACACCGCAAGTTCCGCGTTACCGAGCTCAGGCTGGCGACCTACCAGGCCGTCTCCGGCGCGGGCAGGGCCGCCATGGGCCGGCTGGAAGAGGAATTGAAGGCCCACTTTAAAAAGGCCGCGGCGCCGAAGCTGAAAGACGGGAAGTTCCCGCGCCCGATCGCTTTCAACCTTTTTCCGCAGGTGGGCGGCTTCGACGCGGAGGGTCATTCCGTAGAGGAAAATAAGGTGGAGGCGGAGCTTAAAAAGATCTGGGGTGATAAAAAAATAAGGATAAGCTCCACGGCCGTCCGGGTGCCGGTGCTGCGCGGCCATTCGCTGGCCGTCTGGTTCAAGCTGGCGCGGCCCTGTTCGGAAGCGGAGCTGAAGAAAGAACTGCTGCGCACGCCCGGCCTTAAATTTTTCGCGAAGCCGGAAGACTACCCTACGCCGCTGGAAAACGGCCTGCGCACGAAGATCGTATACGCCGGCCGCCTGCGCCGCGCAAAAACTGCGGCCAACGAATTTCAGCTCTGGATAGTTTCTGACAATCTTTATAAGGGCGCGGCGCTGAATTCCGTGCAGATAGCGGAGAGGATAGCCGGCCTGTAACGCTGCCGGCGGAGCGCGGCAAGGGGGGCTTATGAAAACTTATCTCACTTTAGCTCTTATTGCGGCGGCCTTCGTTTCGGGCGCCTGTAAAAAGAAACCGCCGGAGAATGTGCCCGTGCCGAAAGCCGGGCCGCCGGCGCAGACCGCCGCCGCAGTTTCAACCGCGCCGGCGCTCAGCCAGAACCTTTTAACCGCGCCAGGGAATTACCTTAAAACCGCGGTCGGACACGTAAAAGAAGCTAAAGCCGCCAAGGCGCTTTATGAAAAAACCGCCAAGGACGAATTGGGCCGCCTGGACCTGGGCAATGCGGGCGGAAATTGAGCCGCGAAGCAGCCCGGCGGCGTAAAGGACCCGGGCCGATGATATATAATAGTCATAAATAAGGGGGAGGGATGAACAAATTCCTGTTGCTGGTTGTGGCGGTTCTCGCTGGGGTAGGTGTGTACCAGCTTGTTAAGTATCTCAAAGGCCGGCGCGGGCGCGCGATGGAGGATATCTCCGAACTGGTCTCTGTCGAGCTTGAGGAGTACGGGCCGGAATTGGCCCTTCTGGAAAGCACGGGCCTGCCTTTTTTTGTGGACGGGCGGAGCGGCTTCGGTAAATTCCTGCTGAGATTTCCGGAGGAGGACGGGGCTAAATCGTATTTTTTTGACTATGCCTGTCTGCTCGGGAGCGGTAAAGCCCAGCTCAAAAAGCAGTCGACGGTGGCGCTTTTTGATTTTGAAAAGAGCGCGTTTCCCGATTTCCACCTGGCGGCCGTCGGGGACGCGCCCGACGAGGCCAATGGGCTGGAGCCCGCGGATATGACGGCGTTCGCGGGCCTGCCTCCGGGCGTAAAGCTGTACGGGCGCGACCAGGCCGCGCTGAAAAAATTATTCACACCGGAGATAGCGGCCTGCTTCGGGGAACACCCCGGCTGGAGCGCTCAGGGGTCGGGGCGGTTCCTGGTTATGTATAAGGGCTGCGCGCTGGTTGAGCCGGGAAAATACCGGCAGTTCATCGCGGAGGCCAATAAGCTGGCCTTTAATCTTGCGTAGAGAGGAGAGATGGATATTTTCCACGCGAATTCCGTGTCGATAATCGTAAGCCTGGCGGCAGTTGTGCTGGCCCTGGTGTTTTATTCGGCCTGGAAGCGCAGAAAGGACCTGGAGCAGCTGGCGGCTTCTATGGGCCTGGCGTTTTCGGCTGACTGGCCGGAGGGCTGCGCCCTGGAGAATACCGGGCTTGATATTTTCAGGCTGGGCTATTCCCGCAAGGCCGCAAACCGGATACAGGTGCAGTCCCGGGCCGGGGTTATAAGTTTTTTTGATTACCGCTATGTCACCCGGGGCGGCCGGAACAGCCAGACCCGCACCTTCACGCTGGCGCTTATCGCCTGTCCCGGCTGCGCGATGCCTGTTTTCGAGCTGAAGCCCGAGGCTTTTATCTATAAAATAGGCGAAGCTCTCGGCTTTAAGGATATCGACCTGCCCGCCTTCCCTTTATTTTCCGACAAATACCGGCTGACCGGCCCCGATGAGGCCTCGGTCCGCCTGTTCTTTACTCCACAGCGCGCAGCCTGGTTCGAGCGCAACCAGGGCCTGCACGTGCAGGGAGCCCCCGGCCATCTGGTTATCTTCAAACGTGAAGGCCCGCTGCCGGTAAACTCCTGGCAAAGCTTCATGGAAGAGGTCAAATCTTTCGTAACTGAAGCGCTTGTATAGAGCCGGGGGGGCGCAGTTGAAAGACCGGATGGTTTAAATCCCGGCAACGGCAGCCTTCTCTTTTGAAGAGCGGAATCCGGTGTCTCCTTTTATCCTTACCTTTATCAAGGCCGCTATTTGCGGCTTTTGTCTTTTCTGTCTGGCCTTGACAAGTCAAGATATTCGCTTATAATATAGGAGGCGCCGTCGATGCTCCAATGAAGACTTGTTCTATATAGGACTAAAGGCCTATTGGCTGATGGTGCTTAGGGCCTTTGATAAAAGTCAAATCATAAGCAAAAATATTGCAGAGGCGGATATGAAACGGACATTCTTCTTAACTTTGGCGGCAGCGGCCGCTCTGACCATGGGCTTAAACGCCCGTGGCGCCTCTTTTGACAGCCTGCTGTCGGACCTGCCGCGCTCCACCTCTTCCCCGGTCGTGTCCTCCCCGGCACCGGCCGGCGCTCCGGCCGCCGCGAACGAGCGCGAATGGCTGGTCCTGGTTTTCATAAACGGAGTTAACGACCTGGGCATACTGGGTTTTGCGAACAACGACATAAACGAAATGGAGCAGGTCGGCTCCTCCGGCAGGATGGCCGTGGTGGTGGAATACGGCATCCTCGGCATAGACGACATTTACGGCCGCAATCTGCAGTTCCCGCGCGGCTCAAAGACTATTTACGTGACCCGCGACGCGGACACCTCAAAGATAACTTCCCCGGTCATCAATAACTCTAACGACAGCGATATGGGCAGCGAGGCCAATTTAGTGCGCTTCGTGAAGCGCGGCATACGCAGGTACCCGGCCAAAAAAATCGCCGTGATACTCTGGAACCACGGCAATGGCCGCCTGGGCATCTCTTTTGACGATGTCAGCAAGAACCATATGGAAGTGGATAGACTGGGCGCGGCGCTGGCGCAGATCAGGGATACCCTGGGCCGCAGGATAGACGTTTTTGCCACCGACGCCTGCCTTATGCAGATGGCCAGCGTGGCCTATGAATTTAAAGATTCAGCCGATGTTATCGTGGGCTCCGAAGAGGAGGTCCCCGGCAACGGCTACCCTTATGACACCCTGCTGGGCCAGCTTTCGGCTAACACCGGGATGGGCGCGGAAGCGCTTGGCCGGGTTATGGTCGACGCCTATAGCGCCAGCTACGGGGCCGACGCCACGCTTTCGGCGGTAAGATCTTCGGCCCTGCCCGGTTTCGTGGGGGCGCTGAACAACTGGGTGAACGCGGTGAAAGCCGACCGGACGGCCTTCGCGGCCGCTACGGACGCGTCTCTGGTGGCTTCAACTTCCAGGTTTTCCCAGAAAGAATCTAAAGATCTGGTGGATTATCTGGAAAGGGTGGAAGCCCGCCTTCCCGCCAGCCGGCCCGTTAAAGACGCCGGGGCCGCTCTGCGCGGTTATATTTCGTCCAAGCTGGTCATACGCAACGCGGCAAAGCCGGCCAACCGGAAAACTTACACGAAGGCGAAGGGCCTGGCGATATATATACCGGATTCGCAATATAATTCGGCCAACTATGAGAAACTGTCTTTCGCCGGCGCCTCGCTGTGGGACGATTTTCTGGTCGATATGATGGGGGAGAGGCTTAAATAATATGACTTCCGGGACCGCCAGAATAACGCGCCTGGCCGCTATAGCGGCGGGGCTGCTTATTTGCGGCCTGAACGTCCGCGCCGAATTCGCCGCCCCGGAACGCCTGGCCGCCTACGAGATCGCCGTTTCGAGCGGGGACCCGGTAGCGGCCGCCGCCTTCCTTAAAGACGGGGAGGCCCGCGAGCTGGCCGAGGCCGACGCGCAAAAAAGCGCCGCGCTGCTGGGCAAGGCCGAGGCGATCAAGGACCTTAAAGACCTGCTGGCCCTGCCCTGGGACGGTTCAAAAGCCAACCAGCTCAGCCAGTCGCTTTCAATAAGGATAGACATAGACAAACCCCTGCCTAAAATGGGCATAGGCCCGGAGCCGGAAAAACTTTTCGACTGGCTGGCTAAATATCAGCCGGCTTATCCGGAGACTAAAAAAATCGTCGTCAAAAAAGCCATAAGGCAGTGGGAGGTAATATTCGGCACTATGACCGATACCCGCTCTTTGGGCTGGGGTCAGGCCTCCATGCGTTCGGGAAATGCCGTAACCATCACCAAAACCGCCTGGGAGGCGCTGGTGATACGCGAGCGCAACTCGATCGTGGAGAAAATGATCCAGGCCGATCCGAAGTTCCTCGTTTATAACGACGAGAGGCTGGCCGCGGACAGGAACAACGTCGCAGTGGACGTGGCGGTCAAGGCCGTAATAAATTCCGGCGCGCTTACGCCCGCGCAGCTCTCGCAGCTTTCCGGGAAAACATTTACCGAACAGGCCTACCTGCTGGGGAATATGTTCGACAACAGCGATGTTAATGTGAGCCCCGAACTGAAGTCTAAAATAAACTCGGCCCGCGGCACGCTGCCCCGGGAGGTGCTGCTTACGCAGACCCGCGAACTCCTGGGCGACATGCTCAATACGGCGGTAGCTAAAGAGCTGGCCGGCACGAAAGCCGGAGACAAAGCCCTGTCCGCCTTCCCCGGCGGTCTGAAAATAACCGTGGCGCCCGTGAGCGGCGGCTATTCCCGCTACGACGCGCGCACCGGCGCGATAGTGCTGGATTCGGAAACCATCCAGCAATATATGCGCCTGAAGGGCTACGGCGCCGACGCCGTCATAAAGGAGCCCGCCCTGTCCGAGATCGCCAAGTATATGTCGCCGGCGGTGGTTTACGAGTCCGCCCATAAGATGCAGGCCGACTGGACGCCGAAGGGCCAGAGCGTATACAAGCCGCACGTGCAGGAAGACGAGATAGAGGCGATGTCGCTGGAAGGGCTTTATACCACGGAAAAAATGCGCAAAGACGCAGATTACAGCCGCCTGCTCACTTCGAGCAGGGATTTTTCCTCTTACGCCTCAAAAAAAATGGAGATCGGCACCGAATATGAGTTCAGCGGCACCAAAAAATTCGGCAACACGGTGCGCCAGCGCTACTTCTCCGGCTTGCCCTCGCTGGACGGAGCGGCCTCGCAGGTGCTGGGCGCCGTTACCGGGGAACTGGCCCGCCGCGCGGCCCTGTCCGTCTCCGAGAAGGCCTCTATAGACTCCGCCGGGTTTAACCAGACCGAGGCGCTTGAGATGTCGCCCGAGGAGCTGGCCGGCTCGGTTAAGGAAATACAGGGCGCCGTTCTTGCTAAAATACAGGGAGACCTTTCCAGGCTGGGAGTTTATAAAAGACGCTACAACGCCTCAGAACTGGAAGACAGCAGCGCTCTTAAATCTATGGAGGCCGGCGCAGCGGGTAAACCCGCGGTGCCGCCCGTAATATGAAGAATATAATTTTAACCGTATCCATGCTTTCCCTTATGGCCGCCGCGGCCTGCGCCGGAGCGCAGGCCAAAGCCAAAGGCGTCCAGTTTAAGCCTTACGCCATGGATAATAATTATTTTTCCTGCAGCGTGCCGGCCGACTGGACGCTGGAGCGCGACCAGGAGAAAGACGAGCAGTACAAGATCTACGAGATACAGCTGCTGGCCCCGAAAGCGGAAAAGGCTCCCACCTCCGTTTACGTGTCTTATTATCCGAAGGACAACGCGGACTTCAACGGCTACGAGGATTTCGTGAGGCGCAACACCAGGAACGTGGCCGGGGAGACGAAGAGCTCGCGCGAGATCTTTGACCCGGCGAAAAAAATAACCCTGGCGGGCCGGAAGGGCTTTGAGCTGTCCCGCGAAAGAACGGTTTACCTGCACCCGGAGAGCAAGTCGGACGAGAGCGCGCAGCTCAAAGAGAAACTTTACGTGCTTCCCGCCAAAGAGGGCTTCTACGTGCTGCATTTCAGCGCGCAGAAGACCGCTTTCCTAGCCAACCTGCCCGTCTTCGAGAAAATCGCCAAAAGCTTCAAGGGCAAGCCTTGAAGTCCCGCCCGGAATTCCAGGGCGGCTTTTTCATTTCAGCCTGAACCGCCCCCGGGAAGTCGCTGCGGCAGCTGATGCCCGGGAGCTTCGTGGCTCCCTCTTGCCTGTTTTGTTTCCCGAAGGCCTGAAGCAGCGCCCCCCAAGCTACTTAAACCAGATCGAGGCCGCGCCGTTCACCGCGCTATTCCAGTTTATCGTGGCGGAAGGTTCCCAGTTGTAGTACTGGGAATCCACCCACCAGTGATGGCTGGTGTCGGGCCAGCTGTTACACGAATAAAGAGTGGCGAAAAAGCCGTAGGCAAAAGAGTTATAGGTGCCTCCGAGCGATTTGCTCCAGACCCCGGCCTCAATAGAAGTATTGGTCGCCCATGTCCCGACAACAATTCTGCCGGAGCCGTCCGGTTTTAATCTCTTGGGCGTTACAGCGGTGCAGGTTCCGTTATTCGCGCTGCCCGCCAGATCGACTATAGCGGGATTTGGAATGACCAGGGAAACCGCGTCCGTGGTCTGCGCCATGGTGCCTGAGAAATTTACGGTTGGCGAATAAGCCAGCGACATTTCCGTGGATTGCCTGGCGATAGCGACGGCGGATTTTGAGGCTTTGCCGGAGCGGCTGAGGGAATTAAATGTCCCTACATCTATGTCCATGCGCGGGAACCCGGCGGAATTATCTCCGGCGTAGGCGACCAGGGTCCACCCGCCGCCGTCGGTCGACATATCGCAATAGGTCTGGAACGCGCCGCCGCCCGGGTTGATATAATACGCCCCGTCGCCGATTGAGGCGCCGGTCGTAGTCTTAAGTCCTTTGCAGGTCACGCCCGCGAGCGCCGCGCTTTCGCCGGAGGCTTGCGCCGTGAATTGCCCCGTTAGCGTGCCCGCCTGGCCGCCGGGATTTGTAACCACGATATTCTGGGCGCCGGCGGAAGTCAGCGCCTTAACGGTAGCGACGATCTGGCCGCTGTTAACGGTGGTCGCATTCGCCGCGACCCCTCCGACCGTCACCGCGGCGCCCGCGGCGAAATTAGACCCGGAGAGTGTGATCACATAGCCGCCCCTTGTCGCGCCGGAGGCCGGGCTTACGCCCGTTAAGGAAGGCGCGGAGCTATAGAAGGACGCGTCGATAGGGTAGCGGATAATGACGATGCCGGAGCCGCCCTTTCCGCCGGCCGTGCCTCCGCCGCCGCCGCCGCCGCCGGTATTGGCTGTCGCATTAGCCGTAGCGGAAACGGAGGAACCCCGCCCGCCGCCGCCCAAACCGCCGGTGCTCCAATAGGAGCCGCCGTCGCTTGAGGCGCCGCCGCCGCCGGCATAATACTGGGAGGCTCCGCCGATGCTGTAGGGTAAACCATTTCCGCCATAGCCATAGGCGGAAGAGCCGGCGCTCCAACTGACGGCTCCGTTGCCGCCGGGCTGGCCGGCGCCGCCGCCGCCGGAAGCGCCGCTATATTCATTAACATTACCGGTATTATTCGCGCTCGCTCCGCCCTGATAGCCCTGGCCGGACGGACTGGCCGCGCCGCCGCCGCCGTTAACATTGCTGGTAGCGCCGCCGCCGGAGCCGCCGGAGGCGCCGCTGATGCCCGACCAGCTGCCGCCCCCGCCGCCGCCGTAGGCGGTAATAGTCCCGAACGCGGAGTTGGCGCCGTTAGGAGCTACTGCGGCGCCCGTGGCGCCCGCCCCGCCGTCGCCGACGCTTACGGTATAGCTTCCGGTGATAGCGAAAGCAGAATTATAAACCAGGCCGCCGGCGCCGCCGCCGCCCCCGACGTCATTTCCGCCGCCGCCGCCGCCGGCGACCACCAGGACGTCGGCGGTACCGTCGGTGAGAACGGTAAAAGTCTTCGGGCTGGTAGCCAGTGTGAAAGTGTGGATCCTATACGGGCCGGAGGTGGTGATGTCGCCGCCTGTGGCGTAAACCGTATAAGTGAAACTATTCGTTGTCTCCACCGCGCCGGTATCGGGGTTGGTGACCTTAACGTTTCTGGCGCCGGTAGCGGCGCTTCCCGGCGTGGTCGCTGTGATCTGCGAGCTAGTCTTGGTGAGAATGGCAGCCGCCGTTCCTCCTACCGTTACGTTCGCCACGTCGGCCGCGAAGCCGGTCCCCGTGATCGTGATAACCGTTCCCTGCGGCCCTGAAGCCGGGCTTACGCCCGAGATGGTCGGAAGCGGATTGTAAGTAAACCCGCCGGCCAGCGAGGCGGAGCCTCCGTCGGGGTTTGTAACCGTCGCGCTCTGGAGCCCGGCCGGGCCCGCCGGGGTGGTCGCCGTCAGCTGACCGGCGCTAACGAACGCCCCGCCGGCGCTAGCGCCCCCGATCGTCACGGCCGCCCCGGCGAGAAAACCGCTGCCGGTGATGGTAACGGCGTTCCCGCCGGTGACGACCCCGTTGTTCGGGCTCATGGCCGAGAAAACGGGAAGAGGATTGTATCTGAACCCGCTGGAAAGCACGATGAAGCCTCCGTCTGGGTTGGTGACCTTGACATCTTTGAGTCCGGGCGAGGCCCCCGCGGGGGTTACCGCCCTGAGCTCGGAGGCGGAGATCCACGTCACATTGGAGGCGGCGGTATTATCTATTTTCACGGTCGCCCCGTTTACGAATTCGCTTCCGGTAACGGTAAGAGCGTTCCCGCCGGTGATGCGCCCGTTGTCCGGGCTTACGGGCGAGATGGTGGGAAGCGGATTGTAAGTGAAAGCGGCCGAGATATTCTGCCCGTCCGGATTCGTCAGCTTTACTATTTTTGCGCCGACGGGGGAGGCCGGAGTGACGGCCGTGATCTGCGTGACCGAGACGACCGAGACGGCGGTCGCGGCGAGGCCGTTTATGAGCAGCTCGGGGCCCGGGACAAACCCGGTGCCGGTGATCGTGACCGCCGTTCCGCCGGAGACCGGCCCGTTATCCGGGCTGATCGCCGAGATCGTGGGCGGCGGCTGATTGTCGAGCTGTCTCCAGTCCGATCCGTTGCAGACGGCAATGTGTCCGGCCGCCCAGCGCAGCGTGCCGGCCAGCTCCGGCGCGCAGTTCGCCGCGAAGGTCCCTACTTTGATCCCGCCGGCCACGTCCATATTGCCGGAGGTCGAGATCACTACTTTGTAATTCCCGCCCGCGTCCGTGAACCCCGCTATCGCGCTGTTGCTGTCGCTGCCGCGGATCGTAACGCTGCCGCCGGCGACTTCAAGCTTCGCGGCCGGATTCGGCGCGCCGATGCCGACATTGCCGTTCCCTTTTATCACAAAGACGTCGGCGTTTATCGTGCCTGTCGCGACCTTCAGCATATCCTGCGCGGCGGAAGCGGAGGCCGAAGAAATATGCAGCAAAGCCGAAGGGCTGGCGGTGCCGATGCCGATTTTTCCGCGCTGAACGACAAAAGTGGACCCGCCTACGGCGAAACTGCCGCCGGGAATATCCGCCGAGCCCCTGAGTACGGTGTAGCCGTCCACTGAAAATCTGTCTAGAACTTCGAATTCAGCGGCACGGAGCGGCGCCCCCGGAAAAAGGGGGGCCAAAAGCGCTGAAAACAATAAGCCCTTAATAAAACGCATAAGGTAAAAAGTCCCTCAGCCCGAAGCTTTCCTTCAGAAAGGTTCAGACCGCAGGTCTTCCCGTGATTTCTCCGCGGTCAAAGCCTGCGGATATATCAGTATAGTGTATACGATATTCAGGAATGAATCCCGAAGGAATATCGAATACTTTTAAAGTGCTGTTAAAGTGTTTATGCGCGGCTTGTACGGTAAAGAGAGGGGCTGAGGCCGGGAAACGGGACCTTTCGGGCGTTCCCCGGCCGTCAGTTCAGAAGACCAGCGTGGCGATGGAATGCGGCAGACTGGTTACCGCGGCGGCTTTGCCGTTCAGCCAGAGATTGTAAGAGATCTTCTTGTCGCCCTGGTTCATTACCACCACGGCTATCGTGCCGTCCGTATTGAGGAAAGCGGTGGTCAGAAGAGGGCTTCTGCTCGAGGAGCTTGTAATTCTTCTGGCGCCCGGCCGGATATATTTGGAGAAATGCCCTATGTAATAGAAGGCGCTGGTGTAAATGAGCTTGCCCGACTTTGTGTCGCCGTGCACGGGCGCGAAACAGAAGTTCTTAACATGGTTGGGGCCGCCGACCTCGTCCAGCAGGATATTCCAGTCGGTCCAGGCGACGGAGCCGTTGTTGAAATCGTTGATCATGGCCCTGCCGTACCGCTCGCCCCATTTCCAGTCATTGAGCTGCTTCATGCTGAAGGGGCCGTTGCACGCCTCGGTGCACATGATGTTGCTGCCCGGGAACTTTTCAGTCACCCGCTTTACGTTCTCATACATCTGCTCGCCGCCGCTCCAGTCCTCGTACCAGTGGAAACCCACGCCCCAGGCATATTTGGCGGCTTCGGGGTCGCTTAACAGCGTATTAGCACGCTGGTAGAGCAGATCGCGGTTATGGTCCCAGACGATTATTTTTTTGCCGCCCAGGCCCTCTCTTTTAAGCGTGGGGCCGAGGTTGTTCTTCAGGAAATCTCGTTCATCTTCGGCGCTGTAGATGCAGGATTCCCAGCGCTGCGTCGCCATAGGCTCGTTCTGCAGCGAGATCCCCCAGACCGGCACGCCTTCCTGCTCGTAGGCCTTTATGAACTTGGCGTAATAATCGGCCCAGGCCTGGTAAAATTCCGGCTTAAGCTTGCCGCCCTGCAGCATATTGTTATTGTCCTTCATCCAGGCGGGGGGGCTCCAGGGGCTGGCGAACAGCGGCAGTTTTCCGCCGGCGGCTTCGATGGCTTTCTTGATCAAGGGAAGGCGGAACTGCCTGTCATGCTCGACGGAGAAAGTTTTCAGCTCCTTGTCCCCTTCGGCGACATAGGTGTAGCTGCCGCTGCTGAAATCGCAGCTGTGAATATTGGTCCTGGCCAGCGAATAGCCGATGCCGCTTTGCGGATCGTAATAAGCTTTCAGCAACTCCTGCTGCGCGGTCCCGGGTAATTTAGCGAAGGTCTCGGCCGAGGCGTCGGTTATAGCGCCGCCTATGCCGAAAAAAGTCTGAAAACTTTTAGTGGGATCGACAAAAACATAAACTTCCTTCTCCACCGGCAGGCCGTGCGCGGTAAAAGACAGCGTGGCGGTAGCCTGCATACGGCTTTTGCTGTCGCGCGCGGTAGTGTAAACCGTTACGGTTTTTCCGTCCGTGGAAAACGCTTTCCCGGAATTTCCGGAGCCGGGAGCTTCCGGCCCCCGGCCGCAGGCGGCCAGGGAAAGTAATAACAGAACAGATAATGCTTTATTCATATTTTTGCCTCGTTTAGAACATTGTACAAAACACAGGATTCACCCCGATGCGGGCTTTAAGTTCTTTACGTCTTAACGATCTTTACCCAGACCTCGCGCTTGCGCGGGCCGTCGTATTCGCATAGGTATATTCCCTGCCAGGTTCCCAGCAGAAGGGCGCCGCCCTCGATGAAAACGGTGAGCGAAGGCCCCACGAGGATAGATTTTATGTGGGCCGGGGAATTGCCCTCGGAGTGGCGGTAGGGGAAATTCTCCGGCACGCTCTCGTTGAGTTTGGCGATAATGTCGCGCTTCACGTCGGGGTCGGCGTTCTCGTTTATGGCCAGCCCGCAGGTAGTATGCGGCGAGAAGATATGGCAGACCCCGCTCTCCACACCGTTCTCTCTGACGATGCCCTTGACCTCGCGGCTTATGTCGGCCATCTCCGATTTCGCCGAAGTTTTAACTTTGAATTTATGTACCATGTTCCCTCCAAGCGTTCTGCGTTTTCGCCCGTAAATCAGCCGGTGAAATATCAGTGTCCGCGAACTGCCCGCAGGTGAAAAGCGCGGGGACTTTTATTTCAGTGAGCCTGGCTACCCGGTCATAATCTTTCAGGGCGCCCGTGACGTTTACAAACCCTTCGCGTAAGTCCGTTATATTGCCGGTTTTCTCTAGCATATAATTACCTTCGGCGCGGTCCGCTGCGGTAAAGCCTCCGCAGCTGTCCTGCAAAAAACCGCTTCTTCTGAAGCCTTATTCCCGGCGCAGTTTTTTTTCTTTCAGGTAGTCCACCAGATCGGCCGGATAGTCGGTTATTATCGCGTCCACCCCGGCGGCTATGGCGGTGTCCCACTCTTTTTTAGTGTTAATGGTCCACGGCGCCACCTGTATGCCGGCCGCGTGAGCTTCTTTTATCGACTCCGGAGTTATCCACCTGGAATTGGGGCTCCAGATATCGGCCTTCGCGCTCTTTAGCGCGGGAACTATGTCCGCCAGTTCCTCGGAGGTCAGCTGGGAAGTGCGTATTTCCGGGGCAATCCTCTTAATTTCCTTAAGCGTGCGCACGTCGAAGGACTGCACTATGGTCCGCTTTTCCATGCCGTTCTTTTTTACCGTGTCGGCCACCAGCCTGGCGAAATCCGTAGGGGAAGGGGACAGCTCCGGCTCGGCGGGGAAGATCTTCGTCTCTATATTGAATTCTACTTTGGCCGCGGCCGGGTAGCCGGAGGCCTTTACCATGGCGAAAACCTCTCCCAGCGTGGGAATGCGTTCGCCCGGCACAGGCAGTTGGCGGGGGAACTTTGAATTAACCAGCGAGCCGCAGTCGTATTTCTTCAGTTCGGCAAGCATAAGCGAGCGGATCGGCACCGGCTTTTGAATTTTATTCCCTTCCGGATCCAGGCAGCGTTCAGCGATTAAATTGGGCTCGTGGGAAATGACTATCACGTTATCCTTCGTCACGCCCATGTCCATCTCGAGCACGTCGGCTTCCGCCATCAGCGCCGCCTCAAAGGCGGGAAGGGTATTCTCCGGCACCGTGCCGCGGCTGCCGCGGTGCCCGTGCACTGCGATGTTCCTGACTTCCTGCGCGCTCAGGCCTGAACCGCAGGACACCAGCGCAAGTATAATAATAGTTTTCATAACCCTCCATACCATAATTCAAATAATAGAACATTGCCGCCCCCCCCTGCCAGCCCGCATGAGGCAAAAGCACGGATTGGAGGACGCGGACCGGAGGTTATGGGTATTTGGCGAGGGCGACTTTGTAGTAGTTCCAGAGGGAGGCCATGGTGTGCGTGGGCTGGCCGTAGGGGCTGCCGGGGAGCGAAGCCCAGATATTATTCAGTTTGGTGACGGCTTTGGTGAAATTGTTATAAACGGCGGAACCGGCCACCGCTTTATAAGCTCCGTCCCTCCGTATTAGTTCCATCACGGCTCTGTCCTGGCTGGGCGGGGTGAAATCCTTAAGTCCCAGATCGCCAGCCAGCGGATCCCAGGTATCGGAAAGGAACTGGTAGCGGCCGGACGCGTCGGAGCAGAGCCTGCCTTGGCATTTCCTGATCCGGGGGTGGCCGGCATAGTTTTTGAAAGTGGCGAAAGTGAAAATGTAATTATAATGGTTGGTGGTCCCTTCCGCGTAGGCCAGAGTGTCAAGAAAAGCCCGGACAGCTACGGGAAGCTCACAGGCTCCGCCGGCCGAGGTTGCTGCGATATGTTCCATGAAGATGAAGCCCTGAGTGACAGCGCAGCCCGGCAAAGGGTTCTGGAGCGTTATTTTTATATGCTCGCCCTCAAAGCCCGGCGCGCCGGAGATCATATATTTAGTGTTCGGAGCGAGGGAGCATTTCCCGGTTCCTTCCTGCAGATATTCCGACTGGAGATCATTTGTTTTAAGATAAGTGGCGGTATTCCCGGTCAGGAAGTATTCCTCCGTGCCGATCCCTTTGGACGACGGCCACTCAAACCCGGGCTCGGAATTGTTTGCCGGAAGGAATTGCTTTACCAACTGAGTTTGGGTGCCGTCCCGGGGTTCGGCCCGGGGTTCGGGAGGCTGTTCGGCGCTGTTTCCCGAGATGCCTATCAAGTCTGCAAAAGCGGCGCCCTGAGCGCTTGCTTCCGGAGTTCCGGCAGCGCACCCCAGAAGAAAGGCGACGCATATTGCGGTTATTCTGCTCATGATTAAAGGATAGCAGTCATTCCGTCTCCCTGACAGGGTACAAGGGGAAGCGCGGCATAGGCCTTTTGTCCCGGCCCGGCGCCCGCTTAAGTATTGTATTATAGCGGTAGGGCGGGGAAATAGCGATGATGTTGCGCTGTCCGCGGATAATTTATGAAACTTTTCGACGCCCATAACCATCTTCAGGATTATCAGCCTAAAACCAGATTATCCGAGGTTCTGCGCCAGGCCGCGGAGGCCGGGGTGGAATTGATGCTTTGTAACGGAACCAGCCCCGGCGACTGGGAGCAGGTGCTGGTTCTGGCTGCGGAGAATAAGGGGGTCATCCCTTTCTTCGGCCTTCATCCCTGGTTTCTTAAGGAGGGCCCGCCCGGCTGGCTTGAAGGGCTGGAAAGTTTTCTGCTGAAAGTCCCTTCCGGCGTGGGAGAAATAGGCCTGGACGGCGGACAGAACGCCACCAGCAGCGCGCGGCAGGAAGGCATTTTTACCGCGCAGCTTAGGCTGGCCAAAAAACTGGGCCGGCCTGCCAGCCTGCATTGCGTAAAAGCCTGGGGAAGGATGCTTGAAATAATAAAAGAAGAGAAGCCCGGCCCTTTCATGTTCCACTCTTACGGCGGCCCGGCCGAGATGGCGGCTGAGTTCGCCTCTCTCGGCGCGTATTTTTCCTTCAGCGGCGCCATAATCGACCAGAAAAGGGAAAAGCTGCGCCGCGCGCTTCTGGCGGTCCCGGCGGAAAGGCTGCTTTTTGAGACCGAAGCTCCGGACGCTGACGCCCCCGGCTGGCGCGCCGGGCCGGCGGGCCTTGTTGAAGTTATTTCAGCTGCGGCGGCTATTCTTGGCAGGCCGGCGGAAGAACTTGCCTCACTGTCCTGGGCAAACGGCAATAAGTTCATCGAAGATCTCACGGTGTCCGTGAGAAAAGAGGCGCCTTAATCCAAGCCGTCTTTATAAACAAAACCGCGTTATTTCAGCTCTGAAACCCAGGACAGGATGGCGGGGATAAGGGAAGGGGTCTTGAACATATTAACACCATGCCCGCCCGCTGCCTCAAGCGAGTATGCGGGCAGGCCTTTCTCCATCGCCGCCCGGTTAAGCCGCATAACGCTGTTCCAGGCGTAGGAATCGTTGCGAGCGGCCGCGCTGAGCACTTTAAAATCCCTGGGCGCGATAAAGTAATTCTCCGTTTTAACTCCGGCGTATTCGAGCCCGGGCGAAAGCAGCACCAGCGCCGCCGGTTTCAGGGCGCCCTCAACGGCTGCTTTCAGCGAGAGGTTAGCCCCTATGCTGGCGCCGCAAAAGACCATCTTTTGGGGCGGCAGGCCCCGCTTTTTAAGCCAGGCGGCCGCGGTTTCAATATCCAGGGAAACGCCGTTCCAGCCCGCTTCCGAAAAAAACATATATTTGGTTTCTTTGCCGCCGCAGACGGTGCTGTTGCCGTGGCCGCGCAGGTCGAGCGAGAGATAGCCGTAGCCGGCGCTTTTGAGCGTTTTCTGTAAAAGGCTCCACTCGTTCTTGTCCGAGCCCAGCCCGTGGGCGTTTATGAAAACATAGGAGCCCGAAGAAGGCGCCAGATAAAAAGCCTCCAGCCGGCAACCGTCCGGAGTGGTGAAGTGCACGGTCTTTTGCTGGGCGAAAGCGGGCCCGCAGGCAAAAAGCAGCGCGGCTGAAAATAAATAGCGCATAAACAATGGCGTTCCCGGGAACAGCTAAAAATTTGGCGGCAGGCGGATATTCGGGAAGCCCCTCCAATGAAACAGTACAAAAAGTCCATCGCCGGAGGCAAATATACCGCTTCGGTTTTCCTTCGGGATTTAGCCGCGAACATCATGTATATTATAAAGACATAAAACAGCAACAGAGCGAAAGTAAACTAAAAGAGCCCGGCCGCGCGAACCGTGCCGGATGAGGTCATGCTCCTGCTCTATATTTTCAGGAAGATATATACAAACACCCGCCGCTTCTTTTTTATATGAGATTTACCGGTAAATTATTGATTTCAGCGCTTTTAGCCCACTTTATGTCCGGGCAGGATCTTCACGGCGCAGAATTTGAAGTTCTGGACAGACTCTCGGTGGACGGCTACACGGTACTAAGGGGTTCCGCGGACATTCCCGGCGGCGGCTTCTCCGTGGGCGGGTCCACTTTTGTAGTGAAAGGCGGGAATGTCGGCATCGGAACTACGAATCCGCAGTCTCAGCTTGAAGTGAGCGGGCAGGCGAGCGCCGGCTCCCGTCATACCTGGCTCGGCGGAAATCTCGGCGGGGGCGCGATCCCGGGAGACGGCACAACGCTCGGCGCGTCGATCCTCGGCTGGAACGCTTCAAGCGGCGCCGGCGAAACGAATATCATTAACGCAAAAGGGCCGGGCTCTCCCGGCGGGTTTACTTTTGATCAATGGGATGGAACTGTGCGGACTACGCGTATGTATATCAGCGGCGCCGCCGGCAATGTCGGAATCGGGACTACGGGGCCGGCGGCCGGACTTGATGTGATTTCCGGCACTTCCGCCGCATATAGTCTGGCCGTCGGTACGAGCGCGGCATATAACATGGTGGTTTCGACAGCCGGCAAAGTCGGGATCGGGACTATAAATCCTGGTGTCACCTTAGACATAGTCGGCACCGATGCCGTTAAAATTCCGGTCGGTACGACCAGTCAGCGCCCGGCAATTCCCGCGAACGGGATGCTCCGTGTAAACACCACTACCGGGAAGCTGGAGTATTATAATAACAGCGGGTGGAACAGCATCGGCTCCGTATCCGCGACGGGCGGCACGGTTACCGAATCCGGCGGGTATCGTATTCACACTTTCACGGCCAGCGGAACTTTTTCCGTTACCACCGGCGGCAATATCGAAGTCCTGCTAGTCGCCGGCGGAGGGGGCGGCTCCGGCTCCGGCTCCAGTGGCTCCGGTCCAAGGGGCGGCGGAGGGGGCGGGGGCTTAATATACAATAGCGCTTTTCCCATAACAGGCGGCGCGGTAATTCCTGTAACCGTCGGCGCCGGCGGCGCCGGCGGCGCGGCGGGAGAAAACAATGGAGTGAAAGGAGAGAACTCCGTATTTAGCACGCTGTCAGCGGTCGGGGGCGGCTATGGAGCTTCGTATGTCGGCGGCGGAACAGTTGGCGGCGTCGGCGGCTCCGCAGGAGGAAGCTGTTATTCTAATACCCGGGCATTGGGAACTACCGACCAAGGCACTGCCGGAGGGATATCTTACAGCGATGCCAGCGGGGCCGGTGGAGGGGGAGGGGCAGGACAGCAAGGCGGAGATGCGCCGGCTACGAATGCCGGTGGAAAAGGGGGGGACGGTAAACAATATTTTGGGGTGTATTACGCGGGAGGAGGAGGAGGAGGGGGCTATCCGACCGGCAGCAATATAGGGGCCGGCGGTAATGGCGGCGGCGGCGCCGGCGGAGGCGGAATAGTCAACGCAACTTCAGGAACAGCAAACACGGGCGGCGGCGGCGGCGGCAGAGGCTCAAACAGCGCTCCAGGCGCCGCCGGGGGATCAGGTATCGTGATCATTCGCTATCCGAACTAAAGAGCTATGGAGATATTTACGGAAAAAAGGCACAGCGGCTATTTTATGCGGGTTGCACTATTAGCGCCCGGGTTACATCAGCGGAAGGATGGTATCTGATAATATGAGCGGTTACGGCAAATTGTTGCTTTTGGCGCTTCTGGCTTCCCTCCTTCGGGTGCCAGCGTCGTATGCCGCCGAGTTCGAAGTTCTGGACAGGCTCTCGGTGGACGGCTACACGGTACTAAGGGGTTCCGCGGACATTCCCGGCGGCGGCTTCTCCGTGGGCGGCTCCACTTTGATGGTGAAGGCCGGCAATGTCGGCATCGGTACAGCGGGGCCTTTTTCGATCCTGGACGTCCGGGGCAAGGTCCTTTTAGGCGGCTACGACTCCAATCCTGTGATCTCCGGCGGTCAGCTGGAAGTTCGTGCGCCGGGCGGTACTGAAACGCGCCAGGATATCTGGCAGGCGGGGCAAGGCCTAATGTCCCTGGGTTTGAAAGCCGGCGGCTCCAGCGTTTATATTACCAACAACTACACGGGAACGGACTTCGGCGCGGCCGGCAAGAGCATAACTATAAATACCAGCGGCAATATCGGCATCGGGACTACGGCTCCTGCGGCTCAACTGCACCTTGCTAATAGTATCGCGGCGCAGGGCACGGGAGAGGCTTCCGGCTTTGGCCAGCTGAGACTGGAGAATGGCGTAACGGCTTTATCCAACGCCGGCGGCATTGAGTTTAAAATTGCGGGCGATTCGAACGGTTACGGTTCAAAAATACAGGCCTTAAATTCCAGCGGCTCCCAGTTAGTATTTGCCGGTAGAAATGCAAGCGCGACATGGGTCGAGTACATGCGCATAGCCTCCGGCGGCAATATCGGCATCGGGACTACGGGGCCGACAGGGAAGCTGCACGTGCAGGATGACAGCAGCGGGGGCGTTAATTCGTATTTACGGAATTTAAACGCCGGCAGCGGCGCCTATACCTCATTCCAGATCGGGAACGACGCGGCTCAGAACAAGCTGGTGATCTTCACGAACAGCTCGGCAAGAACGGCGGACGGGGGGGCGGGAAACACCACTCTTAGAACGGATTCCGGGCTTCTGCATTTAGGCGCCGGCGGAGGGCAAAAAGTCACCATCGATACCGCCGGCAATGTCGGCATCGGAACTACGGGGCCGGATGGAAAGCTTCAGGTTGCCGGCGCTTTCAGCAACTTCGGCGTCGGAGTGCAGGATGGCAATGACCGGCCGAGCATTGCGATGACCGGCTCTTATCCTCAATTCATTTTAATGAGCGGGGTGGGAAATGCGAACCATGGCCCTACTATTTCGCTGGCCGCTTACGATTCCGGCAGCTCGGGCGCATTTAAGAGCTGGACCCTGGGCACCGCCGGCAACAACGCCACCTTCCTGGATATCGGGTACGGAACAAGCGGCAACCCGCACGTAAACGGGATCAGGGGCTATGGGACAACAGTGATGACTCTGTTGAATTCCGGCTATGTCGGTATCGGCGTACTTGCTCCGAGCCATATACTCCAGATCAACGGCATCGGACGCTCAAGCCAGGCGTCCTGGGCTACGACCTCCGACCGCCGGGTTAAGACCAATATACAGCCGCTGGGCGAAGGGCTGGATACGATAATGAAACTCAACCCGGTGTCTTTTGAATATATCGAAACCTATCGCCGCGGGAAAAACGGAATGGAAGGCCTGAAGCGCGGCTTTATAGCCCAGGAGATAGAGAAGATAGTTCCCGAGACGGTCAGCGTCGTGAACGAGAAATTCGGCGAGCAGGAGATCAAGGACTTCAGGCTGCTGAACACCGGAGATCTCACGCCCATCCTGGTCAAGTCGGTGCAGGAGCTGAATAATAATACGGTGAAAACCGGTCCCGACGGCAGCGTCGGCATCGGGACAGCGTCCCCAAAAACCAAATTGCAGGTTTCGGGACAGATCTATCAGGATTCGGCCGGCACAAAAATGCTCTTCAAATCGCCCGACGGCACTTGTTCTGCCTGCGGGCCAAACGATTCTGATGTCTGGACCTGTCTTAGTGCAGCCTGTCCATAGAAGAAAGGAAGAAAGGGGACGCTGCACGATAACTCGATAACCGGAGCGGCTTTTATCCGAGCCGGGAAAGATAGGTGGTTATATTAGACTGTGGCAGAAAGTTATGAAAAAAAGGAGAGCAAAACTTGCGGCCGGTTTGACGCTCTTCTGCCTAAGTTTGGCGGGAGGAGCGTCGTTCGCTGCCGAATTTGAAGTTCTGGACAGACTCTCGGTGGACGGCTATGCGGTGCTAAGGGGGTCCGCTGATATTCCCGGGGGCAGCTTTGCCGTGGGCGGTTCCACTTTTGTGGTAAACAGCGGCAATATCGGCATCGGGACGGTGGCGCCGGCGGCAAAACTGCAGGTCGTGGGCGGGAGAATTTTTAATATAGCCAACAATGAGCCGTACAGCTTCGCCGCGCAATACGGCGCCGGGGTCGGACAATTTTACTTCGGGGCGACCAATGCGGTCGCCGCGGACGGAGTATTCGGCAACTCGGCCGGCACTGAAAGGGTGCGGATCACCGATAGTGGAAACGTGGGAATCGGGACTACGAGCCCTGCTTATCAGTTAGATGTGCAGCGCAACGGTAATGGAACGGCCGGAACAACCGGTATTTTAAATCTGAATTTCACCGCCGCCTCAAATACGCAAGCTATACAAATAACTCAGAGTAATGCCGGAGGCAATGGTTCGGCAGCTTCCGCATTGTTTAAAATCACCAATTCCGGAAGCAATCCATATCTTAATTTCGATGATAAATTATTTATGACTCAGACCGGTAATGTCGGGATCGGGACCACAAACCCCGGACCATACGGGCATTTGGAAGTATACGGCCCGAGTTATCAAGCGCTCGCTGCTTTATCCGCGTCCGGCACTATCGGAGTGATTGCGGCAAACGCGGCGGGAGAGGTCAGGGTCGGAGCTGTTAGCAACCATCCGCTCGCGTTATTGCAGAACAATCTTTTTCGGTTATATATCGATACCAATGGCAATGTCGGCGCAGGGACGGCGAGCCCTGCGGCACGGCTTGACGTTTACGGGGTCGGATCAGGCGCGGCTCCGGCAACGGCAGGGACTACTGATGCCACAATGAATTTTCGCGCCGGGCGCGGTTCCGTCGGTGTCGATATCGGGATGATGGACAGCGGAACGGGGTACCTTCAAAACCGGAGTATCAATAATTTTGCCACCAATTATAATTTCTCTCTGCAGCCTAATGGCGGCAATGTCGGCATCGGTACAACCGGGCCGGCGCAAAAACTGAGCGTCGCTGGCACCGTTGAATCAACCGCGGGCGGATTTAAATTCCCCGACGGAACAACGCAGGCAACCGCGGCGGCCTTCATCGGACAAAGGCAGATCAGCGTAGATGCGGCCGGCGGAAATTCTCCGGGTAATCCCATGTTCACCAAATTTATGGCTTTTAATACTTTCACGGCAACTAAGATGTCGGTCCTTATGTATAACTGGGCCAACGGCGGGAAAGGGAAGATGGCTATCTACGCGAGCCACGCCGGCAATGACCGCCCCGAAGGCAGTCCGCTGGCGCAAACGGCCGAGTTTATTTCTAACGGAGCTACGGATACCACATATATTTCGCAGTTAACGGCACCGTACACGCTTACGGCGGGGAATTTTTATTGGCTCGCGATTATTTCTGATACTACGCTGAACGCGATGCAGGCGTCCGGCAGCGCAAGAACTTCAATAGCGCAGTGGTATACGCAGCCATACGCGAGTGGATTTCCTTCTATCAGTACGGTCGGAAGCGGATGGTATGGGCAAGCGATAGCGGCATTCCCGTAAAGAAGAAAGGGGACGCTGCGCGATAACTCGATAACCGGAGCAGCTTGTATCTAATCCGGGAAAAGATAGGTGGTTTTATTGGATTACAGCGGTAAAGTTATGAACAAAGGGAGAACAAAACTTGCGACCGGTTTGACGCTCTGCTGCTTTAGTCTGGCGGGAGGGGCGTCGTACGCCGCTGAATTTGAAGTGATAGACAGACTTTCAGTGGACGGCTATACGATACTAAGAGGTTCTGCAGACATTCCCGGCGGCAGCTTCGCCGTGGGCGGCTCCACTTTTGTAGTGAAAGGCGGCAATGCCGGCATCGGAACGGCGGTGCCGAACAATAAGATGGATATCGTTAAAACCGTCACCTCTAATGACCCGACTACGATGAGGAGTCTGCGCTTCGGCGTAGATGCCAACCCCGGATATTCATTTTATATCGGCACTGGCGGCTTGCCGGTAATGTCCGGCGTATTGCAGGCGCTCGATAACGGCAATCCCTCGAACATCATACTCAATCCAGGCGGCGGGAATGTCGGAATAGGCACTACTGCCCCCGGCAATATTTTGCAGGTAACAAAAAATCAAAATGCCTCGACATATATTGCGGTCACCAACAGTGATACTACGGATTTATACTCGCGCGCGCGCTTTCTGGCAACCGGCGGCACGGTTAATCTTGAGATGGAAGCGATCGGCACGCTCCAAGGATATGTTGGAACTACTTCAAATCACAATTTAGGTGTAATGACGAACGGCCAAACCAGGATGACACTCGATACAAGCGGCAATGTCGGCATCGGGACTACGGCGCCGGCGGGCACTTTGGAAATTTCCAACAGCTACAGCGGCACGAGCCAGGGCGGCGAGGTCTATGTAACTAACACCTATAGTTCCGTTTCCGGTCCCCGTGCCGCCGACCTTACGTTCCGCCTGACCGACTCCGTCGGCAGCAGGAAGCCAGTGGCGATGATACAGGCGCTTTCGAACAACCAGGATTCATCAAGCGGCGCCAATATACTTTTTTATACCCGCACTGCCGATGGGCCTCCCACGGAAAAGGTGCGCATAGACAATAACGGCAATGTCGGCATCGGAACCGCGAGTCCGGCGGCGGCTTTAGAGGTTAATGGTTCGGTAAAGTTTTCAGGCGGGTCGGCGGGACAGTATTTAATGAAAGGCGCCGACGGCAATCTGGCTTGGGTCAGTCCGGCCTTAAGTTGTTACAATAGTTACGACGGCACCAATGAATATGGGGGGGCCTGTAATGCGGGATACGCCACTGTTTTCAAAGCTAATATTTACATGATGGGAATCGCGCAGCAATGGGTGCGTGTATGCTGCAAAATTCAATAATTCCGGTAGTGGCAGTAAAGTTATGAAAAAAGGGAGAACAAAACTTGCGGCTGTTTTAACGCTCTGCTGCCTCGTCTTGGCGGGCGGGGCGTCTTTTGCCGCCGAATTTGAAGTGCTGGACCGATTTTCGGTGGACGGCTATACGGTGTTCAGGGGGTCCGCGGATATTCCCGGCGGCAGCTTCACCGTGGGCGGGTCCACGTTTGTGGTGAAAAGCGGCAATGTCGGTATCGGAACGGCAAATCCATCTGCCGGCAGGTTGGCTGTCGCCGGAGACGATCAAATTCCCGGGGCAGTTTTTTCTACTCCGAGCACTTCCGGGGGCGGCTACACCGGCATAGAAATGCAGTATGGCGGCAATCCAGGTTCTAAAATAGCCAGGATCATCGGCACCATAGTTAGCGGCGGCGGGGGCAATCTGACATTTGAGACTCCTACGGGGGGTGAGGCAAATTCATATTCTTCAAAGATGACTATTATGAGAGATGGCGCCGTCAGTGTTAATAGCGGCGGGTTAACGGCAGTTGGTGATGGCGTTTTTGGCAAGAATGAAGCGGTTAACCATTCTATACAAATTTTGGGTTCTTCTGGAATTACAGTGCATACCCATGACTATGTCACTATTGACCTCGTGATGAAGTAAAGAAAAGAGGGGCATCC
>CAIQNV010000021.1 GCA_903873295.1 uncultured Elusimicrobia bacterium | reverse complement strand
ATTACTACTTAATTTTAATTCTGCGCGCGCGGAAAAGAATTTTTTTTCGGCAGAATTTTTTAAAAGCAAAAAAGTTCGGAGAGGAAGGGATTCGAACCCTTGATACGGGTTTACCCCGTATGCCGGTTTAGCAAACCGGTGCCTTCAACCGCTCGGCCACCTCTCCCTCTGTCGGGTCTTCTCTTCGGTCAGGGCATCCCCGCTCCGAATTGTATACCGCGCTAATTGATTATATAAAATATATAGCCCGGAACCGTCAGCTAAAAGTTTTTTTAATACCTTCTTCCAGCGGCGTCCACTTGGCCGCGCCCGCGGCCTTTTCCCACAGGGCCGGCGAGGCGGTCCAGTTGGGGGCGGCCGCTTCCCTGGCCTTATCCCGGTTCATCACCGGTTCGGCGCCGGCCAGAGCTGTGACGGTTTCGTAAAGCCAGCCCACCGCGTATACGGCCCAGGGCGGCAGCGTGAGCAGCACCGGCATTTTTACTCCCATGCCCGCGGCCAGCAGCGCTATGAACTCCTGCCACGCGTAGGAACGGCTCTCGCAGACATAGAAAGTTCCGCCGTCGAATTTGTCCGTTTCAAGCGCCGAGATGATGGCGGCTACAAGGTCGTCGAGGTAGACGAAGCTGAAGCGGCCGCCGGCCGAGCCGGCGTTCACCATCACGCCTTTTTTCACCCACTCCGCTATTTTGGAAAAACCGGAATCATTTTTTCCGTAGATTATGGGCGGCCGCAGTATTACAAAAGGGCCCGGAAATTCTCTGACGGCTTTCTCCCCTTCCAGCTTGCTCTGCCCGTAAAAAGAGACCGGCGCCTCTTTTTCAGCCTCGGTCCTGGGGGTTTCGGCGGAGGACGGACCGCCCGCCGCCAGACTGGAGATATACACGAGTTTTTTAAGCGCCGGAGTGGCGCCCGCGGCGGCCGCAAGGTTGGCCGTGCCCACGGCGTTGGCCCGCAAAAAATCCTCTTTTGAGCGGCAGAAAAGCGCGGCGGCCAGGTGCACGGCGGCATCCGCGCCCGCCAGCGCCCGCTTAAGGCTTTCTTTGTCCGAAAAATCCGTTTCGGCGCAGGTCACGCCTTCAAGCCGTAAGGCCGGCGCGCTCCGGGTGAGTACGCGCACGGCAAAGCCTTTTTCCAGCAGGGCCCTGGAGAGCGCCCGGCCCACGAACCCCGTGCCCCCGGTGACGGCGATTGTTTTCATAATTATAAATATAATTCAGCCCGCGGCGGCGCGCCGGGGGCTTCCGTTATTCTTCCTTCAGCTTCTTCACCGCTTTTTCCAGTTTGTTGTCCAGGCCTTTCATGCCGGCGGCCGCTTCCCGGTTAAGGTTTACCCCGAAGCGCAGCATCCCGACGTTTATCATATCGCGGTCCGGGTATTTCTTCGCTTGTATCTTTTCAAGCACGCTGGTCTTGTCGCGCTGCGGCATGGTGGCCGCCAGTGCCAGCGCCATGAGCCCGAAAGCCGCCAGGTTTATCGCAAGGCCGGCCGCGCCGCTGACGAGGTTCACCAGCTTCGCGCTGGTGTTTATGAACATTATAAAAACAGCCCACAGCAGCAGCGAGACCGCCAGATAGTAATTTCCCGCCTGGCCGGTCTCCGGATAGCAGGCGAAAAAAACCAGGTGCAGCAGGGCCGCGGCCAGGATTTTAAGTATCAGGGTCATGGCAGCGGCTCTTCCTTTTCCGGCGTCAGCAGGCGGGGCGCGTCCACCCCCAGCCGCAGCAGCCCGAAATACAGCGTTTTCCTGTCGGGGTACTCCCCCCAGGTGAATTTATGCAGCGCGCTGATCCCGTCCTTCTGCGGCAGGAAAGAAAGCGCGGAGAAGGCGCACATCAGGGTGAAGCCTACCGCCAGCGCCGCTTTCCAGAAAGCCCCGGCGCGCGTCACCGACCGGTTTATAAAAATGGCGAAGGACGACCAGAGTATCACCGAAATATAAAGGAAGGGGAAGCCGAAGCGCCCGCTTTGCGGATAGGAAACAAAAACCGCGAGATGAAGTACCGCCGCTATCAATACGAACGCGCTTATAGGCATAGTTTTTGTCCCTAACTCATGGCCTTGAATTCCACATGCACCGTCAGCTGGTCCTCGTAGAAATCGTCCGGCAGCGGGGCGAAGGGCGCCGCCGACTGCGCGGAGCTTTCAGCGGCGTTGTCGAAAAGTCTGTTGCCGGAGGATTTTTCTACGCTTACGTCTTTGATGGAGCCGTTCCGCGTGACCGTAAAGCGCACCGTGCAGCGCAGGCTGCCGCCCGACGGCATCTTTTCGGTCCAGGCGTTCCAGAGGGCTTCGCGCACCTGGGTTATGTACCAGGGATAGGGAAAATTGGCGGAGTCGGTCGTCAGCGGGGTTCCGTTCTCCCCGGAGGGTCCGCCCGGAGTTTTTTCCTCGTCGAAGAGCTTTGACCCGCTTGAGAAAATACTGGGCTTCGGCAGGGCGCCGGAGGAGAAATCGTCGTCGTCCGCTTTTTTCGCGGCCTGCGCGGCCCGGGCCGCTTTAGCCGGCGCCTCAGGGGAGCCTTCCGCCGAAGCCGCCTTCGCCATCGTCACCACGCTCGAGGGGCCGATAAAATCGATATAGTAGGCCTGGGGCTTTTTACCGCCCGGGGAATTGAGGGGGGCGAAAAAAATAACGGCCAACAGCAGGAAGTGGGCCGAGGAGGAATAGAGAAGGTAGGAGCGCATGTCAGAGGTGGTTTGCGGGTTCTAAACTCTTTAACTTCCGGGTTTTAGTCTTCGGGCTTGACCGCTATGCCGATCTTGCCGGCTCCGAGTTTTTTTGCCGCGTCGAATACGGCCACCACGCGCTCCACCGGCACGGTCTTGTCGGCTTCTACCAGCACGGTTTTTTTGTATGACTTCGCAAAGCGCAGCATAAGCTCTTTTTCCAGGCGCTGGAATTTCACCGGCCTGCCGTCCATAGTCATGGCCCCGTCGGCGGCCAGCTGCACTTTCAGGACATTTTCGTCCCCGCCCTTTGTTCCCGTGGAGGCCTTCGGAAGGCTGACCTGTATCTGCGACTGGACCAGGAAGGGCGTTATCACCATGAAAATGATGAGCAGTATAAGTGAAATATCGATAAGCGGGATCATGTTTATCTCCGCTATGACTCTGTGTTTTACCGTATGGACGCGCATAATAAATAGGTTTAGGGAAGCTCCCGCAGTTAACTTATTCCGCTGAACTCGCGCGGCGAGGAGCGGTCTATGACCTGCTCGGTGATCCAGTTCATCTCGCTGGAAAAATCGTTCGCCTTATGCGCGAAATAGTTATAGGCGACTATCGCGGGGACGGCTACGAACAGCCCCGCGGCGGTGTTCACCAGCGCTTCGGCTATGCCCATGGCCACCACCGACGGCCCGGCCCCGGCGTACATCGAAAGGTCTCTGAAGGCGCGAATGACGCCTATTACCGTGCCGAAAAGGCCGATGAAGGGGCTTATGCTTCCTATAGTGGCTATCGCGGTAAGACTCTTGCCCATTTTGGAGACGTGCCACTCCACGGCCTTCTCCGCCAGCTCCCGCTTCTCAAGCGGGCTGCCGTAATGGCCCATGACTTTATGTACGATGTCTCCGGCCGGATTTTTAGATTTAGCGCAAAGGTCCGAGATCTGCCTTATTTCCCCTGCCCTGAGCAGGGTGTGGATCTTGTGGAGCAGGTCTTCCATGCCGTTGAAAGTGCGCTTGTAAACCGTCCAGCGCTCCCAGATAAGGGCGATAGAATAAATGGAAAGTCCCGCCAGCAGAAAAAGTATCGGGCCGCCGGCTATAATAAGTTGTTTTAAAGTAATGTTCATCAGCCTCTCCGCTGCCGCTATTTAGGATAATTATAGCAATTAGGGCGGGGCGAATTTGAGTTTAGGAGCTTAGCGGAAGCTGCGGAGTTCTGAAATAAGGATCCCGGCCCTCCCGGCTCCGCGGAGCGCTGAATCCTTGTAACCTTCCCGGCTTCGCTACGCTTTGCGGAAGGCGTATTTAACCCTGGATTCGAGGCTCTCGAAATAGCCGGAGAGCTGTTTGAGTTTTGAGCTGAGGGCACCGTAAAGCTCGTCCTGCTCGAGGGATTTGATGTGGGCCACGGCCTCGAATTCCTTGATGCGGTTGACTGCCTCGAAAAGCTCCTCGCGGACCTTGCACATCTCCTGGTCGCGCCATTTAATGTCGGCGTGCAGGCTGCCTATTTCCTCGCAGAATTTTTTCGACTGCTCCTCGTAATCGCGGCGCTCGTCGAACATGATGCACTGGAATTCCTCGTTCTTGCCCACCAGCGAAGAAATATTGTCGCTGTAGGTTTTTGCCAGCATTTCCCTCTCCTCCGCCTGCGACTTCAGCTCATGTATCTCTTTCTCGAGCCCTGAGATCTTTTGGACGTGGATTTCTTCAGCCTTGCGGAGCGCCGCCGCGCTGTTTTCCGCCGCCGCCTGCAGGCGCTCCTTCAGGCACGCCGCCTCCGACATCTTTTCCGCCAGCGACTGGGTGGCTTCGAAAAGCTTTTCTTCGGAACGCTTTTTTACCGTCTTATAGAGGGCTTCCCAGGAAGGATGCTCCCCTTTCATGGATTGGGAGCTCTCCACGGTGCGCTTCAGCTTTTCAGTGAGCGCCCTTATCTCCCCGTCTTTCTGTCTCAGCGTTTCCTCGAAGGAGGTCTTTTCTGTATGGTAAGCCCTGCGCAGGTCTTTTACGTCGGACTCAAGGCCCGAGTTCTTTGAGATCGCTTTCTCAAGCAGGGCGAGAGGAGCGGTCTCCTCCGCGGCTTCCGCCGTCATAGGCGGCCGCGGCTTTGCGGGGGCCAGCGGCGGGGTTTGCAGCAGCGACTGGAAGGCCGCCTCCAGGGAGGCCTCTCTCCACTGTCCGATGGTCTTTTCAGTGCAGACCAAAGAGGACCGGCTGAACCCCGGCTCCATGGCCGCGTCCCTGGGGGTAAAAGGTCCGCGTATGGACTTTTTAATGTAAACGTAATACCGCAAAATCGGTTCTGGCATGTCTAAATCATACCAAAGGGGTGTTACAGGAAGATTACAGGGGAGTGAATACCCGCTAATTAAGTTCGGGCGGAGACCGTAGGGGCCGGATAAGAAAAACCGTCGTTGAGCCCGCCGCTTGCATAAGCGCGGCGGGCGAATACCGAGCGAGGCCACGGTGTGGCCGAGCGTGTTTTTCGTTCTGGTCCCTACGGTAGGCCGCCCGCCAACTAGTTCGAAAGATTTGTTCTTATGTTGGCTCTGGTGACCGGGCTGATCACGCCTTTTTCGGTTATGAGGGCGGTTATGAGGCCGGCGGGGGTTACGTCAAAGGCCGGGTGGCGGACCTTTACACCGGCGGGGGCTATGCGCGAGCCTTTTATGAAGGTTACTTCCTGCGCGGAGCGCTCTTCGATCACTATCGCCTCGCCGTCGGGCGTCCGCAGGTCGATAGTGGGCGTCGGCGCCGCCACGTAGAAAGGTATTTTGTGGTGGCGGGCAATTACCGCCAGGCCGTATGTCCCGATCTTGTTGGCGGTGTCGCCGTTGGCGGCGATGCGGTCAGCTCCGACTACTACGGCGTTAACGCCGCAGGTCTTGATTATATGGGCGGCCATATTGTCGGTGATAAGTTCCGCCGGCACGCCCTCCCGCATCAATTCCCATATCGTCAGGCGCGCCCCCTGCAGGTAGGGGCGGGTTTCGCAGGAGTATGCGCGCTTTATTTTCCCGCGCCTGTGCGCGGCGGTTATTACGCCCACGGCGGTGCCTATGCCCATGGTGGCGAGCGCTCCGGCGTTGCAATGCGTCATGATGACGCAGTTATTTTTCAGCAGGGCTTCTCCGAAATTTCCCATGGCCAGGCAGGCGGCTTCGTCCTCGGAGGTTACAAGGCGGGCTTCCCGGTCGATAAGAGCTATAAGTTCTTTGACCGCTGCGGTGGAGAATTTTCCGGGTTTTTCCGCCGCGAAGGCCAGCGCCTTGTTCATCATCCGGTCCGCCGCGTAGAAAAGCGCCACCGCCGTAGGGCGGGCGGCCTTGAGAAGCGCGGCGGTCCCGCGCGCGACGCGCTGAAGTCCGGCGGAGGAGGACGGGCGCAGGCGGCGGATCTCAAGCGCGAAACCGAAGGCGGCCGCGCAGCCTATAAGCGGAGCTCCGCGCAGGGCCATGTCTTTGGTGGCCTTCGCGGTTCCTGCGGCGTTTTTGACCGAAATAAATTTCACTTTGTCCGGCAGCAAGCGCTGGTCAAGGATTTTTAAGACGCCTTTCCTGAAAATAAGACGGGGAGGTATCATTGGAAATAGAAATCGGGGGATGGGAATCGAGAATCGGGAATCCGGGATCGTAGATCAGCAAGAAATTATAACATTCTTAATGATTTAAGATTCCCGAATTCCCGATCCTCGAGCTCCGTCGGTTTTACGGTATCGAATCGAGCAGATTTTTCAGCTGCTCTTCCGTTTTACCGGTTATTTCTACGGTCTTCTCGCGGCCTTTGGCGCCGCGGATGATGTTTACCAGCTTGGTGGGTACCTCGAAGAACTCCGAAAGATAATCCCTGAGCAGCAGGTTTATCTTGAGGTCGGCCGCAGGCGCGCAGATCTTCACCCGCAGCACGCTGCCTATCCGGGATACTACTTCATTGTCCTCGCAGTTGGGTATGACTCTTACTTTTACGATCATGTCCCCTACCTCCTGAGCGGCGGATTGTGTCGCGTCGCTCCACTCTGTTGCTGCGGCCCTTGGCGGGCGCCGCCGCTGTTCCCCTGGGGGCTTACCGCTAGGCGAAAAGTGAATTCCCTATCCGCGGCAGGTTTGAACCCGCCTCCACCGCCAGCTCATAGTCCCCGCTCATGCCGAGCGAAAGGTAATTGGCGGGACTGTCGGAGGCCGCGACGGGAAAGTCGCGGTCAAAGATCTTTCTAGCTTCCGAGAATACCGCTTTGAGCTCCGCGGGCGAGGCCCCTTCCGGGGCTATCCCCATATAGCCGCGCGGCTGCAGGCTTTTAAGGGGCTTTAGCTGCGCCAGCAGTTCCCCCGCCTCGTCCGGGGTTACGCCGGACTGCGAGGCGGAGCTGGTGAGCTTAAGCTGTATCATTACCGGCAGCTCTTTGCCCAGGGCCGCGGCGTGGCGGTTTACCTCCGCCGCTATTTTAAGGCTGTCTATGGAGTCTATCCAGTCGAAGGTTTCTGCGGCGGCTTTGGCTTTATTGGTCTGCAGATGGCCGATGAAATGGAGTTTTACACGCGATCTGAGCGGGGCAAGGCCGCCGTTCACCCATTTGGCCCTGGCGTCCTGCACTTTGTTCTCTCCGGCTATTTTTATGGCGCCGGCTTCGATCAGGATCTTTACGTCGGCGTCGGCCGCGTACTTGGTTACGGCAAGAAGTTCTACCGGGGAAGGGTTGATTCCGGAGCGGCCGCGGGCCGCCGCTATCCTGCCTGTGATGTTCTGAAAATTGGAGAGAAGAGCGCTTTTGCGTGTAAGTTCGGCGGTTGGCATTGGGATTGACTATATTCTACCAAAAAACCGCTTGTTTTCATAGTGGAATATTTAGTAGTCTACGGCCCGCCGCGCGGTCAAATGCTATTATTTAGCTATGGCTCTGCCCCCGGGTTTCTGGATACTTGCCGCCGCCGAAGGCCTGATGACGGCCGGGTACGCGATTTCCTTCCCTTTCCTCGCGGTTTACCTGAGCGCGCACCGGGGCGTCCCGATGGCCTGGGTGGGTTTCTTCCTGGCGGCTTCGATGCTTGTCGGCTCACTTGCACAGTTCATAGGCGGGGAGATCTCCGACGCGGTGGGGCGGCGCAAGGTGATGGTTTACGCGCTGGCGCTGCGCACGCTGCAGATAACCGTCATCGCCTGGATAATTTACAGCGGGGCCGGGCTCTGGGCGATCTTCGTTTTTCACCCCCTCGGTCTGTTCATAGGCTCTTTCTTCCACCCGGCCGCGCGGTCCTGGGTGGCTGACTATACCCACCCGTCGCGCCGCCTGAAGGCCTACGGTTTTCTGCGCATGGGCTCCAATGCCGGCTGGGCGCTTGGCCCGGCGCTGGGCGGGCTGCTGGCCGCTGGCTCCTATTCCCTGATGTTCTTTGTGACTGCGGCCGTTTTTGCCGTCTGCACGGTTATCGTGGCTCTTATTATTAAAGATGCTCCGGGCGCGGCCAGCGGAAAATTCGTCGCGCCGAGCTTTAAGGGAGCCGCCGCCGCGCTTAAGAACAGGGCCTTCCTTCGTTTCTGTATTTTTACTTT